>DASUCV010000018.1:0-300000 GCA_036275915.1 Candidatus Polarisedimenticolaceae bacterium
TTTCATCATCCCTTTCTTCTCTTGGAGCATGACCGAGTGGAGGAACGCCGTTCCGGTGAGCCACGGCATGAGCGACGCGTTCTCGACCGGGTCCCACGCCCAGTAGCCGCCCCAGCCGAGCTCGATGTAGGCCCAGTACGAGCCCATCAGGATCCCGATCCCGAGGAAGAACCAGGCGAAGAGCGTCCAGCGCCGCGTCGTCCGGAACCAGAGGTCGCCGGTTCGGCGCGTCATGAGCGCGGCGATCCCGAAGGCGAACGGGACGGTGAACCCGACGTACCCGAGGTAGAGGGTCGGCGGGTGGATCATCATCCAGTAGTTCTTGAGCTGCGGATTGAGGCCGACGCCGTCGGCGCGCAGGGGACCGCTCTCGAACGGGCTCGAGATGAAGTTCGTGAGGATGAGGAAGAACGTCAGGACCGCGCCGAGGACATGGACGACCCACGGCATGAGCGCGCGGTTCTTGTCCCGGTTCGTGACGATCGTGAGCATCGACATCGTCGAGAGGATGAGCGCCCAGAGGAGGAGGCTCCCCGCTTGGCTCCCCCAGAGCGCGCCGATCTTGTACGGCACCGGCTGGCTCACGCTCGAGTAGTGGTAGACGGCGTCGAGCCGGAAGTCGTTCGTCAGCAGGCCGTGCTCGAGGCAGATCACGGCGACGACGATGAGACCCCAGGCCGAGAGCATGCTGCGCTCGGCGCTCGCCTGGAGGCCGCGGCCGGAGGCGACGGTGGAGAGGAACGACGCCGCGACCGCCCACGCGGCGGCGAGGAGGGCGAGGAAGAGGGCAAAGTGACCGATCGTCGCCATCAGGATCGCTTGCCCGGATCGGCCGCCTCGTACTTCGAGGGGCACTTCGCGAGCAGGGTCGTTGCTTCGAACGTGCCGTCGGCGCGGCGCTTCCCTTCGACGACCACGTCGGCGTCGTCGACGAAGGTGTCGGGGATCTCGCCGGTGAAGTCGACCGGCAGCGTGGCGGGGCTCGCCTTGTCGACGATCGTGAAGCGGACCTGCCGCCCGCCGGGGAGGCGCTCGATGCTGCCGGTCCTGACCTTCCCGTTGACCCGGAAGTGGCCGGGCAGCTCGCCCTTGGCGTTGAACTCCTGGACGGTGACGTAGTAGGCGAGGCCGCCGTTCGATTTCTGGGTCGCCACGACGAGCATGAAGACGATCGTCGCCGCAATCCCGCACCCGATGAAGATGAATTTTAGCCTGCGTCCGTTCATTCCAGCCGTCTCCCGGTCGCGTCCAAGGGGGGCATGGTAGGCCCGAGGCGAAGGGCCGTCAACGAATCCGGACCAATGCGATCCGGTTGGACACGCTCCGGCGCCGGATGGTATTTTCGACCGGTTCGCGGGAGGTTTTCGTGAAAGAGGCGCGCGCCAAACTCGAGGAGGAGCTCAAGCTGCTCGAGCGCGAGCTGACGATCGAGCTGCCCCGCGAGATCAAGACCGCGGTCGCGATGGGCGACCTCCGCGAGAACGCCGAGTACCACGCCGCGCTCGACCGGCAGCGGTTCGTCCGCGCCCGCATCGGCCAGCTCCGGACCCGCCTCTCCGAGCTCGGCACGATGAACCTCGACCGGATCCCGAAGGACCGCGTCGGCCTAGGCTCGACGGTCGTCTTGAACGACCTCGACGCGGGCGACGAAGTCACCTACGAGCTCGTCATCCCAGAGATGGCCGACCTCGACAAGGGGCTCGTCTCGATCGCGTCGCCGATCGGCCGCGGCCTCATCGGCAGGAAGGACGGGGAGACGGTCACCATCGAGATCCCGTCGGGAAAGAGGCGCTTCGAGATCCTCGAGCTCAAGACGATCCACGAGAAAAACGGAGGATCGTGATCACGATCTTCCACCCCGCCCCGATCGTCCCGCGCCACGTCCCCGCGATCTTCGAGCGTCCGAGCCGCCGCCGGTAGGAGACCGGAACCTCGCGATAACGCAGGCCGCGCCGGATCGCCTTGACCTGCATCTCCGCCGTCCACCCGTAGCCGCGGTCCTCCATCCCGAGGGCGACGAGCGACGGCCATCGGATCGCGCGGAACGGCCCGAGATCGGTGACGCGGACACCGTAGAGCGCGCGGATGAGGTGGGCCGCCACGCGGTTGCCGGCGCGCTGCTGCGGGAGGAGCGCGCCCCGCTCCGCGCGTCCCGCCGCGCGCGAACCGACGACGAGGTCGGCCTCGCCGCTCTCGATCGGGAGGAGGAGCTGTATGAGCTCCTCCGAGTGGTCGGAGTGGTCCGCGTCGACGAACGCGACGACGTCCGGCGGCGGGACGGTCGAAGCCAGGGCGGCGAGCCCGGCGAGGCAGGCGCTCCCGTAGCCGCGGCGCGGCTCGGCGACGACGCGGCAGCCGTGGGACGCTGCGACGGCGGCCGTTCCGTCGGTCGATCCGTTGTCGACGACGACGATCTGCCGGATCGCATGGCGCGGGAGGTCGGCGAGGACGAGGGGAAGGGCGCGCTCCTCGTCGAGCGCCGGGATGACGAGGTCGACGATCACCCGCCGTATGATAAGCGGCCCGTGCCGGAACCGACGCGCTCTCCCGCCGCCGCTCTCCTCGTCGCGCTGCGTCCGAAGCAGTGGGTCAAGAACGTCTTCGTCTTCGCGCCGCTCGTCTTCGCCGACCGCCTGTTCGACGCGCACGCCGTCGCCTTGGCCCTGGCGACGTTCGTCACATTCTGTCTTCTTTCCTCGGCCGTGTACCTGGCGAACGACGTCCGCGACCGCGAAGCCGACCGCCTGCACCCGGTGAAGTGCCGGCGGCCGATCGCCGCCGGCGAGCTGTCGCCCGCGGTCGCCATCGCGGCGTCGGTCGTGCTCGACGCGATGGCGCTCGCCGCCGCCTTCGTCATCGCGCCGCGCGTCGGCGGGGTCGCGACGGCCTACCTCGTCCTCAACATTCTTTACTCGTTCGGCCTCAAGCGCGTCGTCATCCTCGACGTGATGATCGTCGCGTCGGGCTTTCTCCTCCGCGCGGCCGCGGGGGCCTTCGCGCTCGACGTCTTGATCTCTCACTGGCTCGTGCTCTGCACGGGCCTGCTGGCGCTCTTCCTCGGCTTCGTCAAGCGCCGCCAGGAGATCGCGACGCTGACCGACGGCCTCGGCACCCGCGCGATCCTCCGGGAATATTCGCTCCCGTTCCTCGACGAGATGATCGGGGTCGTCACCGCGGCGACGGTCGTCGCCTACGCGTTCTACGCCTTCGATCCGAAGACCGCCGAGAAGCTGCACACCGAGTACATGGGACTGACGATTCCCTTCGTCCTGTATGGAATCTTCCGGACCCTCTACCTCGTCCACCAGCGGGGGGAAGGGGAGAACCCGACCGGCCTCTTCCTGAGCGACCGGCCGCTGCAGGTCGCGGTCCTCTCGTGGGGCGTTTCCGTCGTCCTCCTGCTCTACTTCAGACCGTAAGATCGTGGTTTCCTTGACTCGAAGGTAGCCGGTCCATACGATTCACCGGGCCCATGAGCGTCACCGCCACGCAATCGGCCGTCCGTCATTCCGTCCTCGTGGTGGACGACTCGAATCTCCTTCGCGGCATCCTCAAGGAAGAGCTCGAAGCCGAGGGGTTCGAGGTCCACATGGCCGAGGACGGCCCGCAGGCGCTCGAGCGCGCGCGCGACCTCCGTCCGGACGTCATCCTCCTCGACGTCGGCCTGCCCGGGATCGACGGCTACGAGGTCTGCCGCCGGGTCAAGGGCGACGCGGCGACGGCGGACATCCCGGTGCTCATGATCACGGCCTTGAACGAGCTCAAGGACAAGCTCGCCGGGTTCGAGGCCGGCGCCGACGATTACCTGACGAAGCCGTTCTTCACGAAGGAGCTCTTGGCGCGCCTCCGGAAGAATCTCCGCATGCGCGAGTCGATCCACGCGAGCCGCCGGCTGGGGCAGTCGTACCTCGAGATGCTCTTCGGGATCGGCTCGGCGATCACGTCTCCGTTCAAGGTCGACGACGAGGTCGAGATCATCCTGCGGCAAGGGCTCGTCGCCGTCGGCGCAGCGAAGGGCGCGATCCTCCTGTTGGACCAGGACCACGGCATGCTCGAGGTCAAGGGGACGATGGGGATGGACGCCCCGTCCGATCCGCAGATCGGTCAGCGGCATCGCATCTCGGACAAGCTCCCCGTCGTCGACGCCGCGGAAAGTGGCACGACCGGCATTCGCATCTACGAAGACCCGTCGCGATCCGTCGTCTTCGTCCCGATGGTCTCGAAGGAGAAGCTCGTCGGTGGGATCGAGCTGTACCTGGGCGAGCGCCGCGGCCGGCTCGCCGTCAACGAGCAGAAGGTCCTCTACGCGCTCGCGAGCCAAGCGGCGATCTTCCTCGTCAACGCGCGCCTCGAGCGCGACGTCCGCTCGATGTTCCTGAGCATCATCGTGTCGATGGCCGGCGCCGTCGACGCCAAGGACGCGTACACGCACGGGCACTCCCTCCGCGTGGCGCGCGTCTCGCTCATCGTCGCGCAGCAGAAGGGTCTCGCCCGGGAAGAGCTGGAGCCGCTCCTCCTCTCGGCGATCCTCCACGACGTCGGGAAGATCGGCATCCCGGACAACATCCTGAAGAAGCCCGAGAAGCTGAATCGCCAGGAGTTCGAGATCATGAAGGGCCACGCCGTGGCCGGCGCGAAGATGCTCCAGCACATCCGCGCGCTCGAGAACGTGATCCCCGGCATCCTCTACCACCACGAGTACTGGAACGGTACGGGCTATCCGCACGGTCTCGCGGGCGAGGGGATCCCGCTCCAGGGCCGGATCATCCACATCGGCGATGCGTTCGACGCGATGACGACCGACCGCGTGTACCGGACGAAGATCGGCGTCGCAGGCGCCATGAATGAGATCACGAAGCACGCGGGTCACCAGTTCGACCCGGACCTCGTCCAGTGCCTCGTCGAGGCGCACCGGCAAGGGCTCGTCCCCGACGGCCTCCCCGAATCGACCCCGACGCTCCACGAGCTCATCGACCGCATCCGATGACCGCGCCCGCGAAGCTCCGCCTCCTCGCGGTCGACGACAACCGGCTCATCCTCCGCGTCATCGCCGACTTCTTCACGCCGCGCGGCTTCACCGTCGTCACGGCGGAAGGGGTGGCCGAGGCACGGGAGGCGATCGACGAGCGGCTTCCCGACGTCATCGTCTCCGACATCCTCATGCCGGAGATCGACGGCTGGGAGTTCTTCGACGGCGTGCGCCGCGACCCGCGCACCGCCGCGATCCCGTTCGTCTTCCTCACGGTCGAGGGGGAGCTGCCGCAGCGCCTGCGCGGCCTCCACCTCGGCGCCGACGACTATCTGACGAAGCCGTTCGCCGTCGAGGAGCTGCACGCCCGGCTCGTGAAGCTCGTCGAGAGGCGCCGCGGCGGCGGCACCGCCGACGCCCTGCTCGCGGGCTCCGTCGAGCATCTGGCGATCTCCGATCTTCTCCAGATCCTCTCGCTCAACGGCAAGGACGGCCTGGTCCAACTGAGCGAAGGCGACCTGAGCGGCCTCATCGCGTTCGACCGCGGCCGGATCGTTCACGCCGAGACCGGCTCCTGCCGCGGCACCAAGGCTCTCTTCCGGATGCTCGGCTGGACGGCGGCGCGCTTCCGCGTCCTCCCGCGGCCCGCGTCGTTCACCGACGCGTCCATCACGGCACCCACCGCCGGCATCCTCATGGACGGCCTCGTCGCGCTCGACGAGTGGGTCCGCTTCAAGGAGTTGCTGCCGGAGGACGGCACGCGCCTCGCCCTCGCCGCGGACGCGCGGGCACGCCTGTCGGGCCAAGGCGTCAACCCCGTCGAGTTCGACGTCCTGGCGCGAGCGCGAATCGGCGCCACCGTCGCCGAGACGATCGCCGAGAGCCCGCATCCCGACGCGCAGGTCGCGGAGGCGATCTGCACGCTCCTGGGGCGAGGCGTGCTCGAGGTCGACCGCGGAGCGTCGCTGGCGGGGTAAACTCTCCCGCCCCATGGCGCTGCCGTCCGTTCTCATGATCTTCACCGGCGGGACGATCTCCATGAAGATCGTTCCCGGCCGCGGCGCCGTCCCCGCGCGCGGCGGGCAGGAGCTCCTCGAGACCGTTCCGAAGATCGGGACGTTCGCGCGCATCACGTGCGAGGACTTCGACCGCCTGCCCGGCCCGCACTGGACGGCGGCGCGGATGATGGACCTCGCGCGGCGGCTCGACGAGCGCCTCGAGGGCGACGCGTTCGACGGCGCGGTCGTCACGCACGGGACCGACACGCTCGAGGAGACGGCGTACCTCCTCGACCTCGTCCTCCGTACGGACAAGCCGGTCGTCCTCACCGGCGCCATGAAGACCGCCGACGACGCGATCTGGGACGGCCCGGGAAATCTCATCGCGTCGGTTCGCGCGGTGGCCGGCCTCCGCGGACGGCGCGTCGGCGTCGCGGCGATGATGGGCGAGACGCTCCACGCGGCGCGTCACGTCGCCAAGGCGCACACCGAGTCGTTCGGCGCGTTCTCGTCGAGCCAGGGCGGGCCGCTCGGCGAGCTGGAGAGCGAAGGGCTGCAGCTCTACGCCGCGCCGATGCGGGACGAGCGCTACGACGTCGCCGGGCTCGAGGCCGACGTCGCGCTCGTGACGGCGTGCGTCGGCGCCGATGCGCGCCCGCTGCGGCACGCGATCGCGGACGGCGCCAAGGGGATCGTCCTCGAGGCGCTCGGCCGCGGCAACGTTCCGCCGCCGATGGTGCCCGCGATCCGTGACGCGCTGGCGGCCGGAATCCCGGTCGTCGTCGCGAGCCGCTGCGGCCACGGCCGCACGGGCCCGACCTACGGCTACGAGGGGGGCGGTCTCACGCTCCGCGAGGCGGGGGCGATCTTCGCCGGCGACCTCGCGGCGCCGAAGGCGCGGATCAAGCTGATGGTGCTGCTCGGCGCGGGGTACGGTCTCGAGAAGATCCGGGACGCGTTCGAGCGCCCCCCACGGTGAGCGAGCCCGCCGCCCTTCGCTTCGTGAAGGGGATCGGGCCGAAGCGCGCGGCGGCGCTCGAGGCCGTGGGCATCGCGTCGGCGGCAGGTCTCCTCGAAGTGCTTCCGTTCCGATGGGAGGACCGGCGCGCATTCGCGCGCGTCGCGGACCTCGTGCCGGGCGGGCCCGACACGACTCTCGACCTCCGCGTCGCGAGCGCACGGTTGATCCGCACGCGCCAGCGCGGCTTTTCGATCTTCCAGGCGACGCTCGAGGACGCGAGCGGGGCGATCAAGGCGGTCTGGTACAACCAGCCGTATCTCGAGCGGGTGTTCACGAAGGGCGCGCGCGTCGTCGTGTTCGGGCATGCCGAGATCGACCGACGGGGGGAGATCGTCCTCGCGAACCCCGATTACGAGCGTCTCGATGCGGACGACGCGGCGGGGGTTCACACGGGCCGGATCGTGCCGGTCTACCGGAAGCTCGGCGGCCTCACCTCGAAGGCGCTCCGCGCCGCGATGCACGGCGTCGTGGAGGGACTGGGCCCCGCCGACGTTCTCGATCCGGTTCCCGCCGAGGTCAGGCTTCGCCACGGGCTCCTGTCGCACGCCGACGCGCTCGCGGGCACGCACTTCCCTCCGGGAGAGGTCTCGATGACCGATCTCGCCGAGAGGCGGACGCCGCCGCAGCGCACGCTCGCCTTCACCGAGATCTTCCTCGTCCAGCTCGCCCTCGCCGCGCGACGGGACGCCGCCGTGAAGGCGCCGCGCGCCGCGCACTACGAGATCCCCGAGGCGCTCCGGGAGAAGCTCGCGAAGGTCCTCCCGTTCAAGCTCACGGGGGCGCAGAAGCGCGTCCTCCGCGAGATCGGCGACGACCTCCGCTCGCCCCACCCGATGAGCCGCCTGCTCCAGGGGGACGTCGGGTCGGGGAAGACGATCGTCGCGCTCATGGCGCTCCTGGTCGCGATCGACAACGGCCACCAGGGCGCGCTCATGGCGCCGACCGAGATCCTCGCCGACCAGCACGCGCGGAACATCCTCGCCCTCCTGCAACGCTCCGGGCTCCCGGTCAAGGTCGCGGTCCTGACCGGCTCGCAGAAGGCCGCGGCGCGCCGGCGCGCGCTCGCCGACATCGCAAACGGCCACGCGCAGCTCGTCATCGGAACGCACGCCCTCTTCGAGGCGGGGGTGACGTTCAAGCGGCTCGGCCTCGTCGTCGTCGACGAGCAGCACCGCTTCGGGGTCATGCAGCGCGCGGCGCTCGTGTCGAAGGGGAGCCGTCCCGACGTGCTCGTGATGACCGCGACCCCGATCCCGCGCTCGCTCGCGCTCACCCTCTACGGCGATCTCGACCTCTCGGTCCTGGACGAGCTGCCGCCGGGGCGGACCCCGATCACCACGGTCGTGAGGACCGAGAAGGACCGGGCGCGCGTCTACACCGGGCTGCGCCAGGAGATCGCGCGCGGCCGGCAGGCGTACGTCGTCGTCCCGCTCGTCGAGGAGACGGCGCGCACCGACCTGAAAGCCGCCACCGCCTTCGCCTCGTTCTTGAAGAAGGAGGTCATGCCCGACCTCGTCGTCGGACTCCTGCACGGGCGGATGAAGGGCGACGAGAAGGACAGGGTCATGAGCGCGTTCGCGCGCGGGGCGATCCAGGTGCTCGTCGCGACGACGGTCGTGGAGGTCGGCGTCGACGTGCCGAACGCGTCCGTCATGATCGTCGAGCACGCGGAGCGTTTCGGCCTCTTCCAGCTCCATCAGCTCCGCGGGCGCGTCGGCCGCGGGTCGGCGAAGTCGTACTGCGTGCTGATGGTGGGCGAGGACGGACGCGGCGCCGCTAGCGAGCGGCTCCGCACGATGGAGGCAACCTCGGACGGATTCAAGATCGCCGAGAAGGATCTCGAGCTGCGCGGCCCCGGGGCGGTCTTCGGGACCCAGCAGCACGGGCTCTCGGATCTTCAGTTCCTCGCCGTCATCCTGCGCGACCCGGCGCTCCTCGACGCGGCCCGCGCCGAGGCGCAGCGCCTCGCGTCGGAAGGACGCGCGGAGGGCCTCCTCGCCGAGCTCACCGGAGGCTGGCGGCAGCGCCTCGAGCTTCCGGCGCTCGGCTAGGAGGTCCTCCTCGAGATCTAGTAGCGGCGCCGCGCCATCATGGCGCCGAGCAACAGGCCGACGCCGGCGCCGATGCCCGCGGAGAGGAGAATCGTCTTCCCAGGATTCTCCCGGGCGTAGTTGCGCGTCTGCGCCCAGCCCTTGTCGATGTATTGCTCCTTGACGCTACGGGCCTGCTCACGCACGTCGCCGATGAACTCGTCCATCGCGTTGCCCGCTCGGCCGAGGCTTCCCTTTTTTCCCGACATCGGTTCCATTGCCGGTTCTCCTATGCAATCGCACCCCTTCCAGGACGTTTGCCAGGAACGTGCCATCGCGGGGAACGCGGCGCTCCGGTGCAATCGGCTCCGGTATTTCCCTGCGTGTCATTCGGATGCTGCAAAGAGGGCGGCCTCGGTGGCGAGGATTTCCACACGTATAGTCTCGACCATGTCTCGTCGTACCGTGATCCGGTCGATCGTCATCGCGGCCGCCGCACTCGTCACCGCCTGGGCCGTCTCGATCGACGTCCGCGGACCCGGCCGGGCAGCGACGAAGCCGGGCCTCGATTGCAAGCCGTGCACCGATCCCTGCGTGGACGTGCCGAAGGTGACCACCGCATGCGTCGACAAGGAGACGGGGAGAACCTTTCCGGCGAGCTACACGTGCTGCTGCTGCAACGACCAGTGGGAGCGCCGGAAGCTGATCTCTTCGCCCTAGGGCGCCTCAGGGAGTTCGCACGCAGTCGTCGGTGAGCGTGATTCTGGTTCCTGCGTCGATCACGTCGAAGTCGGTGACCTTGATCGCGGCGAGGCCGGTCGACCCGCTCGGCAAGACGACGCTCCACTTCGCCGTTGTGAAGCGATCGTCGGCCGCGGTGAGCGCGATGTTGCCGCCGTCGGCAAGGATCATCCCGTACTTCTGGAGCGCGCGGGCGACCGTCCGCGTCCCCGCGTCGGGCAGCGTCGAGATCGGGTAGTCCGCGCGCAGGCGCAGTCTCGCCCCATAAGGCGGCATCCCTTGGCCCGAAGGCCCTCCGGCGTGCGTGGCCGGGTGAACGTAGACCCCGGCCTGCATCCTCGGGTTGGGCAGAATGAATCGAATCGCATGATCGATCGATCCCGCCTGCAGCTCATCCGCGGTGAAGAGGAGCGGAGCGATCGGCATGCCCGCGGCGTCGGCGCTCGTGCACTGGTCGCCGCGTCCCGACGGCGCGTAAACACGGCTCGAGTCCCAGATGGCGAGGCAGCCGCCGTGGAAGATGCCGTTCGTGATGTCGGCGCGCCACATCTCGTAGAGGGAATGGGTGAGGGGATCGTTCACGATGAGGTGGCAGTCGCCGTCGTGGACGCAGCTGTAGCCCGCCTCGCCTTCCACGGCGCCGCCCGCTGGAACAGGCACCGCGGCCAGGTCGCAGTCGGGGCTGTAGAAATCGCTCGTGGGGGTGAACGTTTGAAACGGCGTTGTCGCGTCCGCGCTGAGCACGACGATCGAGAAGTCGATCTGGAGGCGGCCGTTGCCGAAGCCGCCGGCTGCGTTGAGGTTGGCGATGATCGTCGCCGATTGAGGATCGACCGTGGCTTGCGAGACGTCGCGCTTCCAGAACGGAGCCGCGGTTACGCGATAGAAGAAGACGCTACCCGCAGGCGGCGTGTCGGTCCATGTCGAGGAGTCCGTCGTCCCGCGTGCGTTCGCCGGGCTCGCTTCCGGCGATCCCGCTGTCGACCGATAGATCGTGTAGGGTCCGGCGGCGCCGGCGGTCCAGCTCAGGGCGACGTCCGCGGAATTCGTACCGTGTGCGACGCGAAGCGTAAGGCCGTCCTTGACCTCGGCCGAGGCAGAAAGCGCGGCGGCGATGGCGAAGGCGAGGCCTGCGGTGCGCACGCCTCGTTACGAAGCAGGATGTGTGCCCGGGTCTGTCCACGGAAGCTCGAGGACGAAGAGGCACCGGTGGCCGGGAAGGTCTTGCACGCGGATCGTGCCGCCGTGAGCTTCGATCGCCTGCCTCGCGATCGCGAGAGCGAGCCCTTCCGGATCGGGCCGTGGCTCCGGGTCCTGAACCTCGAAGTGGATGCGCCCGCCCCGAAGGCGCGCACGAAGCGTCACCGTTTCGCCGGCGGGCGTGCGCTCCACGGCGCTGCGAGCCAGGTGGCCGAGCACGGACTGCACGAACCGTACGTCGAGCACCACGGGCGCGTCCTCGGCCTCGAGGCGAAGCGTCACGTTCTTCGCTTCGGCCTTCTCGCTCACACCGGACCTGGCGTCTTCGAGGCGCTCCCGGAGCGTCGTCTCTTCCGGCTTGATCTCGACCGCGGAAGCGGCCCGCGCGAGGTCGAGGCTCTGCTCGAGGATCTCCAAGGTCTGG
Source organism: Candidatus Polarisedimenticolaceae bacterium (assembly GCA_036275915.1). NCBI lineage: Bacteria > Pseudomonadati > Acidobacteriota > Candidatus Polarisedimenticolia > Candidatus Polarisedimenticolales > Candidatus Polarisedimenticolaceae > Candidatus Polarisedimenticolaceae bacterium. The sequence goes on from DASUCV010000018.1 coordinate 11,384, forward strand.
CCGAGTCCCCGTTCGAGCGCTCCCACCGCGTCGGAGTCGTCGGGGAGCTGGCCCGTGGTCCTGAGGATGCGGAGCGCCATCGAGGCCGAGAAGAGCGGGCTGCCCAGCTCGTGGGCGATGAAGGCGAGGCTCTCGTTCGCTTGGTGTACGAACTCGGCGTCCCGGCGCCGGTTGTATTCCGAGACCGCGTAGCCGACTCCGTCGAGGATCGCATGGAAGAGCACGCGGGCCTCGCGATCCGCCGGCTCCTCTCCGGCCGCCCGTGCCGTTTCGAGGATCACATCGTGCAGCGATCGGTACTCGTGCACGAGGGCTCCGAGATCGAACCCCAGACGGAGACGTTGCTCGCCGTGGACGGCTGCGGCGGACGGCAGCTTGCGTGCGCTGGCCTTCTCGTCGCCGCGGAGCGCCGCGATCAACGCGTCGAGAAACTGGGGGAGATGATCGATCAGCTCGGGAGCGCTGACCCGCGGCGCGACGGCGTTTCGCACCCGCTCGGTCCAGCGTGCGACGATCTCGACGCGGCTCTTGGCGATGATCTCATGCAGCGGCATGCCGCGGTCGAGTGTAGTCAGGTCTCAGCCGCCCTGCATCATTAGCGGTGGCCTGCCTCGGCATCCCCGACGAGCCGGTGGTGGACCCGATGTTTCGCCCGTCGCTGCCCCTCGCCCGCGCCGCATCGTTACCACCCTTCGCCAACTCTCGGCCGTCGCTGCGTCCAGGCTCCCGCCACCCTCGAAGTTGTCCCGTCACCCGGAGCGCCAGGATCGTCGTGTGAGCGGCCCCCTGGTCATTGATCAGTTGGGAACACAGTCCCAAAAGGTGTGGCAGGACGTGTCGCACTTCGTCTGCGTGCGGTAGTCGGGCAACGCGCAAGGCAGCCCGTAGATAACGTCGTCCGTGTTGTTCGATCCCTGGTCGCACTCCTCTTCGGGATCGACGGTCCCGTCGCCGCAGATGTTGTCGAAAGCGACCTCGATGTCGATGGTCGTCCACGTCGGATCGTTGGGAACGTAGTCCTTGTCGCAGATGCACGTCACCGGGTCCCAAATGTCGGTGGGGCCGTTGCACCAGGACGGCTTGGGGGTCGTGCACTCGCTCGTGGGAGGGTTGTTCGGCGGAATCCGGATCGTGGCGCTACAGGAGCAGCTTACGGTGTTCTCCCACTTCCAGCCGTACCCCTCAATCCAGACTTCACCACGGAAGCAAGACGCACCAGTGGCGTGGCTCCATTGCAACGAACCGGGTGGGTTGCTGATCAGGTAGCCGGAACATTTTTCGTCGCAGTGGGCGGTCTGAATGGAATTGCAGGGGACCGGAGAGGCGTGCACGTAGCTGATTGCCGACCAGATGCACAGGAGCAGGAGTATGGCGCTACAGCCGAACCATCGAAGCGCTTTCTCGATCATTTCGTTCCTCAGTACGTCAGTGACGCGTTGAGCGCCGGCGTACCTCATCACTTCACTCCCGTGGAGATAGGGGAGGTATACCTGACATCGTCGCGCGCACAACGGACCGAGTTGGGCGTTTACTCGCCGATCGGCTCCGCCAGCTCGGCGGCGAGGATCCTTACCGCCTCGCACCAGCAGGTGGCCGTCGCAGCGTCCATGATCCGGACGCGCTCGAAAAGCGCGAGGCCATCCAGAACGTACGGCACCTCCGCGAGCGTGAGGAGCACGAGCGTCTCGCCATGTGGCTGGCGTCAATCACCGGGGGCCGGTTCCCTACCTCCTAGGCGGTGATGGGGGGAGGAACACGCTTCAAGAACTCGGCCGTGGGTTCGTCACCGATGTTCTCGCCCCGGCGCTCGGGGTGACGCTCCACGAACACGAGGTAAGGGGTGTTCGCCGTTCGTGAACATCTGGTAGACGAGCACGCTGACCGGCATCACTACATCCGAGGCTCAGGCCGCCGTTCCCTGGGGAAAACGGTCAACCGCCCTGCATCATCATCAGGAACTCTTCGTTCGCGCGGCTCTTGCCCATCTTGTCGATGAGCAGCTCCATCGCCTCGACCGGCGACATCTGGTTCAGGATCTTGCGGAGGATCCAGACCTTGTTGAGCTGTTCCTTCGCCATGAGCAGCTCTTCCTTGCGCGTGCCGGAGGCGTCGATGTTGATCGCGGGGAAGACGCGGCGGTCGACGAGCTTGCGGTCGAGGTGGAGCTCCATGTTGCCGGTGCCCTTGAACTCCTCGAAGATGACGTCGTCCATGCGGCTGCCGGTGTCGATGAGCGCGGTCGCCATGATCGTGAGCGAGCCGCCCTCCTCGATGTTGCGCGCGGCGCCGAAGAAGCGCTTCGGGCGCTGGAGCGCGTTCGCGTCGATGCCGCCGGACAGGACCTTGCCCGAAGGGGGCTGCACGGTGTTGTAGGCGCGCGCGAGGCGCGTGATCGAGTCCAGCAGAATGACGACGTCCTTCTTGTGCTCGACCAGGCGCTTCGCCTTCTCGATGACCATCTCGGCGACGTGCACGTGCTGCTGCGCGGGCTCGTCGAAGGTGCTGGCGACGACCTCGCCGCCGACGGAGCGCTGCATGTCGGTGACTTCCTCGGGGCGCTCGTCGATGAGGAGGACGATGAGGAAGACCTCGGGGTGGTTCCTCGTGACCGAGTTGGCGATCGACTGGAGGAGCATCGTCTTGCCGGTACGCGGCGGCGCCACGATGAGGCCGCGCTGTCCCTTGCCGATCGGCGTCAGGAGATCCATGACGCGTCCGGCGATCGCGTCGGGGCCGATCTCGAGGCGGATCTTCTCCTGCGGGTAGAGCGGCGTCAGGTTGTCGAAGAAGATGCGGTCGCGGAGGCGTTCCGGGTCGTCGAAGTTGACGGCGAGCACCTTGATGAGCGCGAAGTAGTTCTCGTCTTCCTTCGGCGGGCGCACCTGGCCGGAGACGGTGTCGCCGGTGACGAGGCCGAAGCGCTTGATCTGCGACGGCGAGATGTAGATGTCGTCGGGGCCGGGCAGGTAGTTGTAGTCGGGATGGCGGAGGAACCCGTAGCCATCTTGGAGGACCTGGAGCACGCCCTCCGCGAACACGAGGCCGCTCTGCTCCGACTGCGCCTTCATGATCTCGAAGATGAGGTCCTGCTTCCGCATGCTCGTCGCGCCCTCGATCCCGAGGCGCTTGGCGGCATCGGCGACCTGGGTGTTCCCCATTTTGTAGAGCGAGTTGAGGTCGACTGCGCCTGCGGTGCCCTCGGCCGCAGGGGCGCCCTCTTCGGTCTCGACGGGAAGGTCGATGCCCGCGGGTGCGTCGTCGGGGATCAGCTCTTCGACGGGAAACGGAGGGCGAAGCTCGTTCGGTGTGCTCGGGCTGCGGCGGCGGCTGCCACGATCGTTGCCGCCATGACCACGGCGACCGCGGGGGCGTCCTTCGGGCATGGGATGATTCCTCTTGGTGGGTTCGGGGACTTGCGGCGAGACGGACTATAGCACCGGCCTTTCGGGCAAGTAAAGCCGCAGCGTCGGCGCGAGCGCCGCGGTCTTCGGTGCGCGGCGTCGCTCGCTCTCGGTCCCGTCGAGGAGCGGGGCGAAATCCTCGACGCGATCGACGTCGAACCAGCCCTCGGTCTCCCGGAGGTCGAGGCCGGCGTCCCTCGCGCGGCGGCGCGTGACCTCGAGCACGCGCTCGGTCCCCCACGGCACGTCGTGGAAGAGGGCGGGGCACCGGCCGGCGGTTGCGACGAGAACGTACCCGCCGTCCCGGGCCGGCGACACGACGGCGTCCGCGCCGTCCGCGAGGCGCCGGAACGCCTCGTCGACGATCCGCGCGGGAAGGGTGGGGGCGTCGGCGCCGACGATCGCGATCCGTCGCGTCCCCGCCGCATGGCCTCGGGCGAGCGTCCGCTCGAGGCGCGCACCGAGCGACCCTTCCCCTTGGAGCGTGTGCGGAAGCTTTTCGAGCCCGTCGGGCCTCGGCCGGTCCTCGGGCCACGTGGCGTCGAGACAGATCTCGGCGGTCCGCCCCGGCCCCGCGAACGAGGACACGAACGCGATCTGGTCGGCGAGCATCGCCTCGTGGAGGGCCAGGGCTTCGTCATCGGAAAGGGGCGGCGCAAGACGCGTCTTCACGGCGCCGCGGCGCGGCACCCGGGCGAAGAGGACGACGCGCTCCATCGAGGCATTGTACGATCGCGGCATGGCGCAGACGATCGGGGTCGTTCTCGCGGGCGGCGAGGGGAAGCGTTTCGGGAAGCCGAAGGCGGCGATCGTGCTCGGCGGCCAGACCCTGGTCGATCGTGCCGCACGCACGCTCAAGCCGCTCTGCGGCAGCGTGGTGATCAGCGTCGCCCACGGCGTGCCTCCCGCGCAGGGAACGCACGCCCTCATCCCCGATCGCGGGGCGGGGATGGGACCGCTCGCCGGCATCGCGGCGGCCTTCGCGGCGACGGGCCAAGCCGACCTGCTCGTCCTCGCGTGCGACTACCCGGCGGTCGGGACGAGCTTCCTCCGCTCGGTGCTCTTCGCCGCGACGGCGCCGGGCGATCTCGTCATGCCGGTCGACGCCGACGGCCGCGACCATCCGCTCGTCGCGCTCTGGCGGAGGAGCGCTCAGCCCGCCGTCGAGAAGGCGCTCGCGGAGCGCGCGCTCAAGGTGCAGGCGCTGTTTCCGGACCTCGACGTCGTGCGTCTCAAGCCGGCGCTCTTCCCGAACTTCGATCTGAAGCGCGTGCTCACGAACGTGAACTGGCCGCGCGACATCGACATCTTCCAAGACGCGTAGAGAGAAGAAGGGGACAGTAACCAAGTTTTTCTTACACGCGAAGTGCGCGTGTAAGAAAAACTTGGTTACTGTCCCCTTCTTCTCTCTACGCGGAGAGGCGGTCCAGCGTCTCCGCGAGCGCGCCCCAGAAGCGCTCGACCGACGGAACGTGGACGCGCTCGTCGGGCGAGTGCGCGCCTTCGATACGCGGGCCGAACGAGACCATGTCGAGGCCGGGGATCTTCTGGCCGAGGAGGCCGCACTCGAGCCCCGCGTGGATCGCGGTGACGAGCGGCTCCTTCCCCCAGCGCTTCCGGTAGACCTCGCGGACGACGGCGAGCGCCTGCGAGTCCATGTCCGGTTTCCAACCCGGATAGCCGTCCTTGAGGGTGACGCCGCCTCCCGCCAGCGCGGCGGCGGAGCGGATGCCGGCGAGGACGTACGAGAGCGACGGCGCGACGCTCGAGCGGCTCGACGTGACGATGCGGACCGCGGCGTCGCCGAACGCGACGACCGCGACGTTGTTCGACGTCTCGACGAGGCCGGCGATGTCCTGGCTCATGCCGAGGACGCCGTGCGGGAGCGCGAGGAGGAGCCTGAGGAAGCGGTCGCGGTCGGCGCGGGCGAGGACGCGCGCGGGCATCGCGGCGTCGGTGATCGCGAGCTTGAGGCCGTCGTCGATCTTGTGCAGCTCGACCTGAAAGCCGGCGAGCTGCTGCTGCGCGACCTTCTCGAACACGGCGCGCGCGCCGGGATCGAGGACGATCGTCGCCTCGGCCTCGCGCGGGATCGCATTGTGCTTGGAGCCGCCGGCCATCGAGGCGATCTCGAAGGCCACGCCGGCGTCGCCGGCCGCGGCGAGGATGCGGCCCACGAGCTTGAGCGCGTTGCCGCGGTTCTCGATGATGTTGAGGCCCGAGTGCCCGCCCTTCAAGCCGGTGATCTCGATCTTGAGCGCCTTGGCTCCCGGCGCGGGAGCGGTCCAGGAAACGGGAAGGTCGATGAGCGAGTCCTCGCCGCCGGCGCAGCCGACGAAGATCGCGCCGTCCTCTTCCGAGTCGAGGTTCAAGAGCATGCGGCCCTTCAGGATCGACGGGTCGAGGTCGCGCGCGCCGGTGAGCCCCGTCTCCTCGTCGAGCGTGAAGAGCAGCTCGAGCGGGCCGTGGACGAGCGAGCCGTCGGTCGCGGTCGCGAGCGCCGCGGCGACGCCGATCCCGTTGTCCGCGCCGAGCGTCGTGCCGCTCGCGTAGACCCACTCGCCTTCGATCCGGGGGCGGATCGGGTCGCGATCGAAGTCGTGCGTCACGCCCTTATTCTTCTCGCACACCATGTCGAGGTGGGATTGGAGGATGACCGGCTTCGCCTTCTCGCGCCCGGGAGTGCCCGGAAGGGTCACGACGACGTTGCCGCGCGCATCGCGCGACGTCTTGGCGCCGGAGACCGACGCCGCCGTCTTGAGCACCCAATCGACCGCGCGCTCCTCGTGTCCGGACGGGCGGGGGATCGCGGCGAGCGACGCGAAGTGGCCCCAGAGGGCGTGCGGGGCGAGACGGTCGAGGGAGTCGGACATGGCGGGCCTCCGGAAGAACGGAATGGCCGTTCACGGTAGCCCACGGGCGGGCCGATCCGCCATAATCCGCGCATGGCCCGCCGCCGCAAGCTCACGCACGCCGACGACTCGGGCGCCGCCGTCATGGTCGACGTCGGCGGGAAGTCAGCGACGAAACGGCGCGCGGTCGCGCGCGCGACGGTCGCCCTCGGGCCGGTCGCGTTCAAGAGCGTCCGCGAACACGCGCTCGCGAAGGGCGACGCGCTCGCGGTGGCGCGCCTCGCCGGCATCCAGGCCGGCAAGCGCACGGCGGAGTGGATCCCCCTGTGCCACACCGTCCCGCTCGATCGCCTCGACGTCGCGATCGAGCTGTCCGCCCGGGACCGGCGCGCGGTGATCACCGCAACCGCCGAGGCGCGATGGGCGACCGGGGTCGAGATGGAGGCGCTCGTCGCCGCGTCGGCGGCGGCGCTGGCGCTCTACGACATGACGAAGGGGGTCGACCGCGCGATCGAGATCGAGCGGATCGCGCTCCTCGAGAAGAGCGGCGGCCGCTCCGGCACGTGGCGCCGGAAGGCCGGTCGCCTTTAGCATGGCTGCCGCAAAGGAGAGGTGCATGCGACAGATCGTCCGACGGATCCTTCCCGCGCTCGTCCTCGTCGCCGTCGCGACCGGAGCCGACGCCGCGCTCTTCAGCAAGACGTACGAGTTCAAGGCGAACACCGCGCTCAAGGTCGGCACCGAGATCCAGGAAGGGCTGAGGCTCGACGCGATCGAGTTCGTCATCCCCGGCGCCGGGACGCCGACCTCGACGTTCGGCGGGCCGAAGGTCAAGGTGACGATCTCGAACCTCGGCAAGACGTCGGTGACGGTCGCGATCGCGATCGCCGTCCTGAACGCCGACGGCCACCTCGTCGGCGTCGCCTCCGGCGGGACGAAGCTCTTCCCGCTCCGCGCCGAGCGGCAGATGGACTACACGCTCGACTTCGGCGGCGTGAACGGCGAGCTCGCGAACGGGACGACGTTCCATCTGAGCATCGAGCCGAAGTAAGACGACGACAGGCTCGTCCCCCCAAGGGGACGCGTTCCGCTCCTTTAGCTACGCTTTCGTAGTCTGCACGACGAAGAAAGCCCGCGATTCCGCGGCGGCACGCCTCCTGCACTTCGATCGGGCCGGAGGTGGAACCATGAAGTCTCTTGGACGCTGGCTCATGTCCGGGGCGATCGCCGCGAGCGTTTTCACGGCTCTCCCCAGTGCAGCTCATGCCGGTGTGGACATCGCCTTCGGCGCCGCGGCGCCGATCGGTGACAACGGTCAGCTTTTCGTCTCGATCTCGTCCAACTACTTCAACCGTGAGCCCCACGTCGTCGCCGACTGGAGCCAGCGCTTCACCGATCCGGACGACCTCTCGGTCTTCCTTCACATCTGCTCGCACACGCGCGTCTCGCCGGAGATGGTCTACTCGTACCGGCGCCAGGGGATGCCCTGGTTCGACGTCGGGATGCGGGTCGGCGTGCCGGTCGACACGTGGTTCGTTCCCGTCCAGGGCGACCCGGGCCCGCCGTACGGCAAGGCGTACGGGTACTGGCGCCAGCATCAGCGCGACCCGCGTTACGTGATGCACATCTCGGATCACCAGTGCCGCGACCTCGTCGCGGTTCGCATGGCGCACGACTACTACCACGTGACGCCGCAGGTCGCGATGGATTGGCGTCGCGAAGGGCGCGACACGCGCGAGATGATGAACCGCGAGTACCGCAGCCGGCATCACGGCGAAGGCGATCATGGCCACGATCGCGCGGACGACAACGACCATCACGATCACGGCCACGGTCACGGCAACGGCCACGGTCACGACAAGGACGACGACCATGGCGGTCGCCACTAAGACGAGTCAACAGTCAACAGTTAGTAGTCAACAGTCGGTAGTCGGTGGTCGGTAGTTCCTAGGAACTATCGACGATCGACTACCGACTTTTCGTTTCAGAACATTCCGTCTTCGAGCAGCCCCTTCGCGCCGAGCCAGTCCGGGTTGAGCTTCGTGAGGTAGCGCTCGCCGGAATCGGGGAAGAGGGTCACGACGATCGCGTCGGCCGGCGAGCGCTTCGCGACGATCCGCGCTCCGGCGGCGGCCGCTCCCGCCGACGATCCCACGAAGATCGCTTCCTTCCGCGCGAGCTCGAAGACGGCGCGGTAGGCGCTCTTGTCGTCGATCGTCACGATCTCGTCGATCGCGTCCCACCACACCGTCGAGGGAAGGAAGTCCTCGCCGATGCCGTCGATCAGGTACTGGTGGATCTGCTCGGCGGGCGGCAGCTTGCCGTGCTCCTTGTAGAACGCGTAGATGCTGCCGACCGTGTCGACGCCGACGACGCGCACCTTCGGGTTCTGCTCCTTGAGGAAACGTCCGACACCGCTGATCGTGCCGCCGGTGCCGACGCCGCAGACCCAGTGCGTCACCTTGCCGTCGGTCTGCTGCCAGATCTCGGGGCCGGTCGTCTTGTAGTGCGCCTGCGGATTCGCGGGGTTGTAGTACTGGTAGGGGAGGTAGGCGCCTTCCTCGTCGCGGATGCGCTCGGCCACCTTGTAGTACGAGCGCGGATCGTCGGCGGCGACCTCCGTGGGACACGTGATCACCTTTGCGCCGAACGCGCGGAGGAGCGCCTGCTTCTCCTTCGAGATCTTGTCGGGCGCGGTGCAAATGAGCTTGTAGCCTCGGAGCGCCGCCGCCATCGCGAGCGCGAGCCCCGTGTTCCCCGACGTCGGCTCGACGATCGTGCCGCCCGGCTGGAGCTTGCCTTCGCGCTCGCCCGCTTCGATGAGCGCCATCCCCACGCGGTCCTTCACCGACGAGCCGGGGTTGAACGATTCGATCTTGGCCGCGACGAGCGCGCCTTCCGGATGGAAGCGCCGCAGCTTGACGAGCGGTGTGTTGCCCAGCGTGTCGAGGATGTTCTCGTACATCGGCATCGGATCGGCCCCCGTGAGAAGCGCGCATGATAACCTCTCGCGTTCGCTCGGGAGGGATAACGTGGCAGCGAGGAAGCGCGCGCGCGGCAAGCGCGAGCCGGGGTTCGCGACGAAGGCTCTGCACGCGGGGCAGGTCCCGGATCCGGCGACCGGCGCCGTCATGCAGCCGATCTACCAGACCTCGACCTATCGCCAGCCGGCGCTCGGCGCAGGGTGGCGCTACGACTACGCGCGCACGATCAACCCGACGCGCGAGGCGCTCGAGCGCAATCTCGCCGCGCTCGAAGGCGGCCTCTCGGCCCGCTGCTTCGCCTCGGGGATGTCGGCGATCAGCGCCACGATGAACCTGCTCCGCTCGGGCGATCACGTCGTCGTCTCGCGGAACGTCTACGGCGGCACGTATCGTCTGTTCGAAGGGCTGCTCCGCCAGTTCGGCCTCACCTTCACGTGGGTCGATACGACCGACCTCGGCACGATCGAGCGCGCGCTCACTCCGGCGACGAAGATGCTCTACGTCGAGACGCCGACGAACCCGGTGCTCGGCATCACCGATCTCGCCGGCGCCGCGAAGATCGCACGCAGGAACAAGCTGCGCCTCGTCGTCGACAACACCTTCATGAGCCCCTATTTCCAGCGGCCGATCGAGTACGGCGTGGACATCGTCGTGCACTCGACGACGAAGTACCTGAACGGCCACAGCGACAGCGTCGGCGGCACCGTGGTCACGACGTCGCAGGCCGACGCCGAGCGGATGGGCTGGCTCCAGAACTCGGTCGGCGCGGTGCTCTCGCCGATGGACTCGTTCCTCGTGCTCCGCGGCATCAAGACGCTGCCGCTCCGCATGGAGCGGCACGACGCCTCGGGGCGTCAGGTCGCGGCGTGGCTCGACCGTCAGCCGAAGGTCGAGCAAGTCCACTACCCGGGGCTCAAGAGCCACCCGCAGCACGCGCTCGCCAAGAAGCAGATGTCGGGCTTCGGCGGCATGATCGCGTTCGAGCTGGGCTCGCTCGGCGCGGCGAAGCGCTTCCTCGGCAAGGTTCGCCTCTGCGCGCTCGCGGAGAGCCTCGGCGGCGTCGAGAGTCTGATCTCGCACCCCGCGTCGATGACTCACGGCGCTGTCCCGAAGAAAGACCGCGTGAAGATCGGCGTCACCGACGGGCTCGTGAGAATCTCCGTCGGCCTCGAGGATCCGGCCGATCTGATCGACGATCTCTCGGGAGCGCTCGCTGCGGTCTAGCGCTCGGTCTCGGCCTCGATCCAGCGCAGATAGGCCTCATCGCCCTCCGCGATCTCGAGCCGCACGACTTCCGGCTGCTCGTAACTGTGCAGCTCGCGGATCGCGGTGCGCACCTCTTCGAACCGCTCGGCGCGGGTCTTGATGACGAGGAGCCACTCGGCCTCGTCCTTCACGGCGCCCTCCCAGCGGTAGATCGAGCGCACCCCGGGAACGACGTTCACGCAGGCGGCGAGGTGCCGGCCGACGAGGGCGCGGGCGATGGAGCGGGCCTCGGCCTCGCTTCCGGCGGTCGAGAGGATGACGGCGTACGGGGACACGGCGGCGGACTCTATCACGATGAAGGATTAGGACTTGTGGCCCGGTGAACCACTGGGCTATAGTCGCGCCGCGCCTGAGTCGAAGAAGCGGAACCCGCAACGCATAGTCGTGTAGACGACTCTTACCTAGGAGTGCCCGTGGAAGCGCCTCACGCCGCCGGACGCATCAGGGACGTCATCGCCCGCGAAGTTCTGGACTCCCGCGGGAACCCCACCGTCGAAGCCGACGTCGTGCTCGAATCCGGAGACATGGGCCGCGCCGCCGTCCCGTCGGGCGCCTCGACCGGCTCGCGCGAGGCGCTCGAGCTCCGAGACGGCGACGCGAAGCGCTACATGGGCAAGGGCGTAACGAAGGCGATCGAGCACATCGAGAAGACGATCGCGCCGGCGATCATCGGCCTCGAGGCGGTGAACCAGGTCTTCCTCGACGAGACGATGCGCGATCTCGACGGCACGCCGAACAAGGCGAAGCTCGGCGCAAACGCCACGCTCGCGGTTTCGATGGCGGCCGCGCGCGCGTCGGCGGAGCTGCTCGGCATGCCGCTCTACCGCTACCTCGGCGGCGCCAACACGAAGGTCATGCCCGTTCCCTTGCTCAACGTGCTCAACGGCGGCGCGCACGCGGACAACAACGTCGACGTGCAAGAGTTCATGCTGGCACCGGTCGGCTTCGACAATTTCGGACGCGCGCTGCGCGCCGGCGTCGAGTGCTACCACGCGCTCAAGTCCGTCCTGAAATCGCAGAAGCTCTCGACCGCCGTCGGCGACGAGGGCGGCTTCGCGCCGAACCTGAAGAGCAACGAGCAGGCGCTCGAGGTCCTCGTCGAAGCGATCAAGAAGGCGGGCTACAAGCCCGGCAAGGACGTCGTGCTCGCGCTCGATGTCGCCGCCTCCGAGTTCTACGAGAAGAAGACGTACGTGCTCGAGGCCGAGAAGAAGCCGAAGAAGACGGGGGACGAGCTCATCGCGATCTACGCGCGCTGGTGCAAGGACTACCCGATCGTCTCGATCGAGGACGGCATGGCCGAAGGCGACTGGGACGGCTGGGCCAAGCTCACGAAGACCGTCGGCGACAAGGTCCAGCTCGTCGGCGACGACCTCTTCGTGACCAACACCGAGATCCTGGCGAAGGGGATCGAGAAGAAGATCGGCAACAGCGTCCTCATCAAGGTCAACCAGATCGGCACGCTCACCGAGACGTTCGACTGCATCGACATGGCGCACCGCGCGGGCTACACCTGCATCGCTTCGCACCGCTCGGGCGAGACCGAAGACTCGCTCATCGCCGATCTCGCGGTTGCGCTCAACCTCGGCCAGATCAAGACCGGCGCCCCCGCGCGCGGCGAGCGCACGGCGAAGTACAACCAGCTCCTCCGCATCGAGGAAGAGCTGGGCACCGACGCGATCTACGCCGGTTGGCGCGCGTTCCCTCGAGCGAAGAAGGCCTCCTAGGAACATCGCGCGTGGGCAAGCTCATCCGGTTCCCGCGAAAGTCGAAGCTCAAGGACGAGCGTGCGCGGCCTCTGTTCCCACCGTTCAAGATCCCGCTCGGCTCGACCGACGCCCATCGCGCGCGCGTCCCTTCCGACGCCGCTCCCGATCTCCCGCGCGAAGGCCAGCCGATCGATCCCGAGGTCGAGCGGAAGCTCCGCCTGCGTCGCACCAGCACGATCGCTGCGTTCGTGCTCCTCTTCGCCGTCGGCGTCGCCGCCGCGCTGTTCGGCGATCACGGCTACCTCGACGTCCGCCGCCAGACGATCCGCCTCGGCGAGATGCAGAAGGCCTACGACGACCACCTGAAGCGAGTGAAGGATCTCGAGAGCGACATCAAGGGCCTCAAGACCGAATCGGCGCCCGTCGAGCGCATCGCGCGGGAGCAGCTCGGCATGACGGCGAAGGGCGAGGTGACGCTCCTTTTGCCCGGAGGCGGCACGTCGCCTTTTCTTGACCCGAAGCCGGAATCTGCTATCGTGCCCCCGGCTTCATCGACTGAAAGATCACATTGACGCGGGGTGGAGCAGTCCGGTAGCTCGTTGGGCTCATAACCCAAAGGTCGCAGGTTCAAATCCTGCCCCCGCTACCACATCACAGTTGAAATTCTCCGAACCGATCGCGGGGAATTTCTTCATCTGCAAGTCCAGGAGGCCGTCGTCGGGGCGCACCGTGATGCCGCCGACGAACACGATGTCACCCTACGGAGCACGCCAAAGCAGAGGTGACGGTGCGAGAAGACTCTGTTGAGTCTGTGAAGGGCGCGATCGCCCGCGGCCAGGAGGCTCTGAAACACGGAGGCAGCGTCGCGCGCCGTAAAGCGGGCGCTAGGTATTGACAGCTGGCAATCGTTCACGAGTGATTCCGGAGGTCGGCGATGAGACCTGAGAACTTGGCGTGCGCTGCATGAGTACGGATGATTCAGATTATGGTCACCAAATGTTTCGACGCTATCGGATTTGGGGACTGTTTGCGGTTAGCGCGCTGCTGCTCTTACTCATGGTTCCACATCTACTGTCGATGTCCGTACCGATTCTGTTCCTTCTTGCTGGAGGAGCGGCGTTTGTTGTTCTGGTGACTCGCGATTCTGTACTTGATCATGCTCCAGACTGGAAAGGCAGTCTGACGCTGAAGTGCTGCTCGATCTGGGCCGGGGGCGCCCTGACGCTCTTAATTGTCTTGCGCTTTTCGTTCCCCGACTATGCTCCGGACCCACTCACCACAATCGCGATTCCCACGGGTCACATCCAGATACGTTCGCTCTTGGACGTACTCTTGATAGCCGCGATAGTTCTAATTGCATACCGCGTTCTGAATAGTTTTCGCACGGTGGGTGCTTTGCTGGCACTGATTGCCTTGGGGCTGCTGAGCCTGGGAGTCCAGTTTGAGACGGTAAAGGGTCCGATCGCTATCTTTCTTGCGGACGTCGACCCCGGCGACCGCGCGTTTCGTCTGTTCGACCTGGCGAATATTGTCTGGTGTTTGGGAGTACTGCCGTTGTCGATGGCCGTAGACCGATATCCTCTTTTGACCCGGCAAATGCTGAAGCCGCGGCTACGAACTAACCGCGACTATCTTGTTATTGCTGCTACCAGTGCGTCAATATTGATAATCGGTTATGCGGTGATCGCGTATTCCAACGTCAAGATCGATTCGCTCCCCGCCGGTTGGTGGCTGAGAAAATTCTCAGCTTCCGCTCTGTCTGTCGGTATTCCAGAAGAAGCTCTCTGGCGAGTATTCGGCGGTGCGCTAATTGTCGCGGCGCTACATGGCAGGACCGAAGAGCGAGCGCGCGAGTGGCTCGCGATTATCGGAACGACTCTCGTTTTTGCTGGGTTTCACTCTAGGGCCGGACTGTTGTCGGAGCTTCTGGCACTGCTGTTCGGCGCGTGCGCGGGAATACTCGTGATTCGGTACGGTCTCTTCTGGGTGGCAATTTTGCTTCACGCATCACTCAATACATTGCTTGGTGGCTGGAACTAACCGTGGTGCTCGTGGCTAATCGGTGTGCCATGGCACGTCCGCCGCACGACATCGAAGCTTTTTACCGCCCATAAGCGGACCTGCGGCCGCATGTCGTGGACCGTAAGACGATATGTCACATGGCTTTCGTGAAATGCATGCACTCACGACGAAGAAGTCTTGTGTGGTGATAGGGCCAATGACGTCCAGGATGCGTGTGATCGTCGTCGTATTTCTCACTGCCTTCATTTTGGCGTGTGGGTTCTTTCCCGACTCGAACTTCATGTTGTCACCGGAATCACGATTGCCGCGATGGTTCCACCCGCCTGCGGATGTACCACGGAGCGACCTTAGTGTCGAATTGTTCTACTACTACGACCATGCAACGTTCGTTCTCCGAAATGAACGGACGGGCCGTCAGCTTGCGAAGATCAGAGCGCATAAGATTCATAAAGACACTCTCTATCTCCCAAACTCACGTCGAGCGGACGGAGTAATGCCGACGTATACGATCATGATGGCGGACGGGATCGTTGAAGTGGTGGAGCACCGCAGAGTGGAGCCCGTCTTTGACATCTCGGACGATCCTGATGTTCGCGCGAAGCTTCTCACCATGACGGGTAACGAAGCGTTGTTGAAGAAGTGAACGATTCGTCAGTGTTCGGGCGACGAGAACTCGATGTCGTCCTTCGTGTTGGATTTCATATCTGGCCCAACGCTCCAGAGCCAGAATCGGCGCCCGTCGGTCCCGTAACCGTACCAATGGCCATCGAACGGATCGTGCGGAACCCGCGCGTTAGGCTTTTCCTCATCCCATGCATCGTACAGAGCATCGTCATCGGCTGGGAGTCGCCCGTGCTCCTTGCGGAATGTCTCTGCTACGGCTGCGAGCGAGGTGAAGTCCTCAGCGACCTGATTGCGAGCAAAAACGATTTCGCTTGCGCCGAGCGGCTTCGGCTGAGGAGCTGGTGCGATCCTGCCGGTTTGCGCTTGCTTGACCTGCTCGATGAACTTGTGGCCGAATCGCCCGAGCGCGTACGCTCCCAGGAAGGGAACCATGAGTAACAGCGCGATGATCCCAAGTGCCCGGATCATTCCACGAGCAGAGGGCCCGCTCGTCGCCCCGAGTGAAGGGTCGAGGGCGGCCATGCGCTGCGAAAGCGGAGGGTGTGTCGCCAGCCACGTGCCGAGAGTCATGAATCCGGTATCTAGATCTTGCCGCTGCGCGACCAGGGCTTCGAGATTGACCGCGCGCGCGTGGTGACCACCCGCAGAGAGGATGGCAAGCCCGCGGAGTGCGCCGCGCGGGTCGCCGCAGAGCGCCGCACCGTAACGATCACAGGTGTACTCGCAGGCGCGAGAGTAGGCCGACCCGACGAAGGGGACGAGCAGCCCCGGAAAAAGCAACCAACGCCATCGCAGGTGACCACAACGCACGTGTCCTATCTCGTGAGCGATCACCATATCTCGCGCGGCATCGTCCCCGTCGCATGCGTCGAGCAAGTCGGAATACAACACGAGAAGGTGCGTGCCGAGGAACTTGGTCGCGAACGCGTTCAACGCGCCGCCCGCCTGCATGAGATACGCGTCGGGCGGGCGCCGAAGACCGGCTTGACTGGCGATCGTCTGGACCCGCCTATGGAGTTCGGGGAATTGCTCCGGTCGCAGCTTGACCGCGCTGCCACGGACGTGAGCGATCAACGCGAGATGCGTCGTGAACAGGAAGATCCCGATCAGCACCGCATAAACGATCCCGATGATCGAAAAGGCCATCAGCACCCAGATCCCGAGCGCCAGGATGGCCACCAGGAAGCGCAGTACAAGCTCTGTGGGCCAGCGTTGCACGCGTATGACCTCGGGCGAAGTTTCCCCGTGACTCAATTCCATGGAGCCTCCCCGTCATCCAGCTCACGGACAAGGATTGGCGTTCGGCCTCGGCGCCCCCGCGCTGTTCGTCCCTAGGCTTCCTTCCGCACCCGCAGTCACACCTGAGACAAGCATGTACTCCACGCTCGCCGGCTCGGGGATGACCGGGTCGTAGGCGTTCAGATCGGCGAGGCCACACTGTCGTGAAGCGAGTGGGCCGGACCCGGGCGCCTGGGTGTACTGGCCGGTCGAGCGGAGCACCGCGAGATCTCCCGTGTAGACGTTCCAGCTGTCGTAGCCGACCTCGGGCTGCCATTCGATCCGGCTCTTGTCGTCGCTGCCGTACACGTAGATCAACCCGTCGTTGACGTCGCACGCGTCGCCGACACCGTCATGGTTCTGGTCGGTCTGATCGGTGTTGGAGATCGATGGACAGTTGTCGCAGGCGTTGTGAACGCCGTCGGCGTCGGAATCGACGCCGTTCGCGTCCTCGTCGATCTGACCGTCACAGTTGTCGTCGATTCCGTTGCAGATCTCGCCGGCGCCGGGATGGACGTTGGGATCCGAATCGTCGCAGTCGAGCTGATTGGCGACATACCCCGGAGCGATCGATCCGTCGCAGCTCGGTGCGGGATAGGCCGAGTCACCGTATCCGTCGCCATCGTTGTCCCGATAGACGAGAAGGCCCGATGGACAAGCGCAGTACACACCCCCGGCCGACGTTCCCGTTTGACCACCCCAGACGATCATCGCGGTACCCGTCCACACGGAGACGGCGTTCGTGCGCGCGATCGGTGCGGGATATGTTGCGGAGAGTTCCGACCACTTATCCGGCGCCGGAGCGTAAATACCTCCTCCGTTGGCAGCAATCGAGCTGGGCCAAGTTCCTCCCCAGACGATCATGCCGGACCCCGTCCAGGCGGCCTGATGGCCGGACCGTGGAGAAGCCACGCCGCTTCCATTCGACATTGGTACCCAGCTGTCGGTGATCGGGTTGTACCGCGCTCCGGTATTCACGAAGCCACCGCTCCAGCCGCCCCAGACGAGCATCTCACTTCCGGACCAGACCGCGGAATACCCGCTGCGGACTCCCAGGAGAGCCGCCCCGGACGCCATCGACGCCCAGGTATCGGTCCGCGGGTCGTAGCGTCCTCCCGGCGAAGACTCGCCATTCCACACGATCATCCGGGTTCCGGACCACACCGCCGAGGAGCCGCCCGACGGCACGTTCGCGCCCGTCGACGTAGGGGTCCACGAATCGGAGCCGGGATCGTACCGTCCACCGGTTTTGATATTGCTTCCGCCCCACACGATCATCTCGCGTCCCGTCCAGACTGCGCTGCGGCCCGCATTCGCGGACGGCGTGCTCGCGTCGTTCGAGGTCGGTTTCCAGTTGTCCGTGAGCGGATCGTATCGGCCGCCACTCGTCAGCCAGGCGGCGCCGTTGTAGACGGGGTTCCCGCCCCACACGATCATCTCGGTTCCCGTCCACACGGCGATGTGCCCGTAGCGTGATTCGGGCGCGTTGGTGTTGCTCATCGGAACCCAACTGTCAGTCGCAGGCAGGTACCGACCGCCCGTGCTCAAGGTGCTGGGAGCAGGAAGCAGGGCCGAATCGAGACCGCCCCACACGATCATCTCGGCACCGGTCCAGACCGCCGCAGCATTCTGCCGGCCCGTGGGAACGGTCATGTTCGAAGACATGGTGATCCAGGTATCGCTCGCGGGGTCGTATCGCGCGCCCGTGTTGGTGTCGCGGCTTTGATCCCACCCGCCCCAAACGACCATCTCCGTACCCGTCCAGACAGCGGTGTGGCTAGTCCTCGCGCCGAGGGGATTCACGGCTGTGGCTCGCCAGGTGTTTCCCACCGGATCATAAATCGCACCCGCGCTCGTCCCGCCGCCCACGTCTCCGCCCCACAGGATCATCGCCGAGCCGGACCAGATAGCCGTGTGACTGGAAGAACCCGGGGGAACGCCTGCACCGGTTGATGTCGGTTGCCACGTGTTCGAAACCGGGTCGTAAAGACCTCCCGTGTTCGTCGGATTTCCGCTGAATCCGTTTCCTCCCCAGACGATCATGCGGTTCCCCGTCCAGACCGCAGTGTGATACTCCCTCACGAAGGGAACGTTCGTTCCAGTCGACGTCGGCGTCCATGTGTCGTTCGAAGGGTCATACTTCCCGCCGGTGTTGAGCGGTGTTCCCACATGGTCGCCACCCCACACGATCATCTCTCTGCCGGTCCAAACCGCGGTGTGCCTGTACCGTGAGGAAGGTGTGTTCGGTCCATTGGACACGGGCTGCCAGGTGTCCGTCGCGGGGTCGTATCGCCCACCGGTGTTCAAGTAGACGTTACCGTAGTAGGGATCGTACACGTAGCCGCCCCACACGATCATCTCGGTTCCCGTCCACACGGCGGTATGCCTGTGACGTTCTGTGGGCGTGTTGGATCCCGTGGACACCGGCTGCCAGGAGTCCGTCGCGGGGGAATAGCGGGCGCCGGAGTTCATGTAAGTGGCACCGGCGACGGGGTCGTCGTAGAGCCCGCCCCACACGATCATCTCGGAGCCCGTCCAGACGACCGTCGCGTTCTCCACGGAGACCGGCACGCCGTCCGCCATCGATGTGGGGATCCATGTGTCTGTCAACGGGTTGTACCGGCCGCCGCTCTGCAGGTCGATCGCGAAGTATGTGCTGCCTCCCCAGATGATCATCTCGGTCCCGGTCCACACGGCGTAGTGTCCGAGGCGCCTGTCCGGGACGTCCATGTGAGTGGGCGCCCAGGTGCTCAGCTCGCAAGAACCGGTCTCGAGCTTCGGCATCCGATAGGGAAAGGTGGCGGATTCGGGAACGACGTCGGCGAACGTCGCGAGGTCCCGGGAGTCATCCGCGACGGCCGATTGCTCGGCGAGCGTTTGGCGCGCGAGCGTCTCGGCGATCACGAACGCATCGTTGCCCAACGCGTCGAACAGCTCGCGCAGCATCCTTCGGTCGCGCGAATCGCGCGCCATCCGATCGAGTTCGGCCTGCAAGTCGCTCGCAGTGACGACACGGCTGGCATTTGCAGAAGGCCAGCGCGTCTTCCGTAGATAGCTTTCGACCCGAGCGCGAATTGCCTCGTCCGGCATGACTTTCGACAGCGGCGGCTTGAGTCCTGGATTGCCGCTTGGCCAGATCCGATGATCCCAGTAGACCTGCTCGATAGCCTTCTGCGCCCTGACGCGATCTTCGAATGTCAGAGTGCGCTGAGTCGATTCGGCGGCGACGACCGTCCCGAAAACTAGCAAAGTCATTGCGGCAAGCGAACTGTGGCGCACAGCGACCCCCTCGAGGCGAGATGTGCGCTATCTATACGTCAAACTGGCCGAGCAAATGGAGACAAAAGCGGTTGGGGTCAGCAGCGCAGCCCGCGCACGCGCCGGGCAAGATCTCTTGGTCCGAAGGGTGGGTGTAGACGGTCGTGGTGAGAGTGAGGCGTGGCAGGCGAAGCGTTGGTCCAAGTGCAGGTCGGACGCTCGTTCCAGTAGAGTGTGCCGCACGCGGTGCGGGAGGAACCGATGGAGCTGTTCCAGATCGACGACGCCGGCCACCTGTTCATCTCGCCGGCCATCCAGGATTGGAGCGTCCTGAAGCACCATCGGATCGACACCGTCATCGACCTCGACGGTGGGCTCGACCCCGGCGTGCCCACGGTCCCCAACGAGTGGCTCTACGTTTACTTTCCGATCTACGACGAGGATCTCCCGAACATCTCGAAGCTGGAGGCGGTCGCGCGCCTCGGCGCCTCTCTCGTCCGCGCGCGGCACCGGGTTCTCTCCCACTGTGGCCTGGGGTTCAATCGCTCCGCCCTGATCGCTGGATTGATCCTCTGCGAGCTCGGATACAGCGGACCCGACGCCGTGTCCAGATTGAGGGCGCGACGCCCCGGCGCCCTGTTCAACGACAGGTTCGCAGATTACCTGAGCTCCCGAACCTAGATCGAGGAGGTGGGGACCCATCGGCGGGGCCTTTCAGCGCCGCCCCCGCGGCTCCGGCGGCAGCGGCCGCTTGAGCTTGGCGTTGCCGAAGTTCCACCACCTGCGGCGATCTCAGCGGCAACGCGGCTACTTGCGTAGGGCGTGGATGATCTTTTCGCCTTGGCTCACGTCGACGCTCACCCGGGCGGGGCAAGGGCTTTCCTCAGCCGACAAAACCGATCGAGCGGCGGAAGTGGGGTGTCACAGGAACGCGTCCGAGCGCCTATCCGGGAGAGGTCGCGACGTCGTGGCCTCGCAGCGAACTTCTCCTGAGGAGGAACCGATGATCAGACTGGCGACTCTTTCCGCCGTTCTCGTCTTGTCGGCCGGAACCCTCTCGACGGCGCGTAGCCCCGAGCACGCGGCACAGGCCGGGAGGAGCGCTCCCTCGGGCCACTATTGCAACATGGGGTTCTTCACCCCGGAAGCGCTCACTCGGCACCAGGTCCTGGTGCAGAAGATCGCGGCCGCGGTGACGGAGAGCGAAGAGCTCGAGAACGGGTATCTGTTCAAGTTCTCCGGACAATTCCGGGAGGCCGGGGAGTGGCTCGACGGCGTCCGTGGCTGTTGTCCCACGCTCGAGTACTCCGTCGCGTTTGCGCCGCAGAGCGGGCCGGTCACAATGCGCATCTCGGGCGGCGCCGGCGCCAAGGAGTTCATTCGAGAGGAATTCAGCAAGATCATTCAGAAGAAGGGATGAGCGGCGGTGTCGATCCACACGATGCTCGCGGGGTTCGTCTGCGTCACGCTCTTCGGTGCCATGCCGGCGCCTGTCGCATCAGCTTCGCCGGAAGAGACGCCCGCGGTGAAGTGGAGCTACACGATTTCCGGCACGGACGCGAGCGCGTCGTCGCATCTCAACGGTGTCCTCGCGTCCGCGAGGGCCGCCCAGAGACCGGTCATGATCGAGTTCTACGCCGCTTGGTGCGCCGCGTGTCGCTTGCTCGATCGGAACGCGTATTCGGCTCCCGATGTCATCCAGAGCGCGGACCGCTTCGTCACCATCCGAGTCGACACTTCGAACGGTGGCGAAGCCACGGATGTGCTCGCCAAACGCTTCGGCGTCCGCGGACTGCCGACGGTGGCGTTCGTGTCGTCGCGCGGCGCCGCGCTCGCGTCGTCGAACATCGTCGGACTGGTCGACGCCTCGACGCTCGCACGAGAGCTGCGGAAGATCCCCTGATTGCGGCCGTCATGGATCGTCGTTCCGGGTTGGACTGATCCGTGACACCGCACGCGCGGAAAGAGATTCAGGAGCTGCTCGAGCGCCTGGCCGGCGGGGATCGCGGCGCGATCGAGCCGGCGTTCGCCGCGCTCTGGCCGCTTCTCCGAGTGTTCGCCGCGCGCGCGTTACGTGACGACGGCCATGGGGAAGATGCCGCACAGCAGGCGATGATCAAGCTGTTCGCGCAGGTGGCCGATTTCGACCCGTCCCGCGACGGCGTCGCTTGGGCGATCGCGATCGTCTCGTACGAGGTCCGATCGCTCCGGCGGAAAGGCATGAGACGCCGAGAGGACACGCTCGACCACGCTGGTGACGCCCCCACGACGACCGACACGCCCGAGGCGTTGGTCGTCGAGCGGGATCTCGCGCGCGCCGCGCGCGAGGTGCTCTCGGACATGAAAGAGGAGGACATGGCCACGATCCTCGCGGCGATCGGCGAACGTCGCCCCGTCGACGATGCCAGGTTCAGAAAACGCCTTCAGCGCGCCCTTGCGCGACTGCGGCGCGCGTGGGGGGCCAAGCATGAGATCCACTGATCAGGTCCTACGCGACGTTCGGCGGGCCTACGAGCGTGGACGTATTCTCCGCGCCTTGAGCACGTCCTCCGTGGTCGTGCCGATGGTGCTGGTCTCGTTCGGCGGTTGTGGTCGCCCAGCCTCAGCGATCGCTATCGGCCTTGTTCTCGCGACCCTGGCCACCTGGCTGGTGTGGCGCGGGGGGACCGCGGGTCGCGCCGTGCCGCCCGGACTCGTCGCAGGGCTCGCATCACTCCTGTTCCCGCTCGTCGCGTGCAGGGTGCTCGAGTACTGCGAAGTCGGCGGCGTTCTACCCCTCGTCGCCTGCGTCCTGGGCGGTCTCGGATCGGGCGTGATCGTGACGCGATACGCGATGCGCGAGGATGAAGATCGTGCGCTCTTCGTCCTCGCGGGCGGCACGACTGCCGCGCTCGTCGGATCCCTCGGCTGCATCAGCGCGGGGCTCGGTGGGATCGTGGCGATGGCCGCCGGTCTTCTCGTCGTCACGCCGTTCGCTCTGCGGACCGCCATGCGTCGGTCTTGAAACGGAGACTGTCGTCTCCAAGCGAACCCGTTTGAAGAGGCTCGGTATCACGCGTCCGATCTGATCACCCCGCGTTGGCATTAGTCGGGTCAAGGGCTCGGTAGGGTATCGCCCCATACACAGCGCCGGTGTGGGAGGTGTACGGTAATGCCTCGCAAACCGCTGCGCCAGGAACAGATCCCTCGAACCCAGGTACCCAGACGAGTGCCCGCCGACTATGACTGCGTCGATGCCTGGATCAGCCCCACGATCTCACCTCGGCCCGGCAAGCGCCGTTCAGCTCGGTACGAGAAGATCGTCTTGCCGTCAAGCACCACGTCCAGTACGCCCTTCTCTGCGAAGCTCATCTTCGGCGAAAGGTTCAACTGGTTCTTGATTTCCCGCTTGAGGCGCACGGCCCCCAGAAGAAGGTTGATTCAGGTAACACAACGTTTGATCTCGATGGTCAAGACTCCTCCGTTCCGTCGACGCCCGATTACCGCTCGTCACCACGAGCGTCCCGTTCTTGCTGTGCCCGCAACGCGCGGAACTTGTCAACAGCACCCGCAGCCTCGAACGTTGCACCAGCCGGCGTGGACACGAATGCTTGTCGGCAGTCATTGCTGCAAAAATAGTATGTTCTTCCATCGCGTTCGGCGTGGGGAGCGGTTGCTTCGTCAACGGGCATTGCGCAGACAGGGTCTTTGGTCACGGATTGTGATTCGATCATCGTCGTGATTCCCTTATTGGTTTCCGCCGGTGGTCAGCGTGCGCCGTCGGACGTTGCGTCGCCATGGGGCAAAACCCTACCGTCGACCTTAGCTGCACGGCCCGGCGGAGCCCCACGTCTTTGCACGAAACGAGGCCAACGAGCCGTTACGCCAGTCGCAAAGGACTCGACGAGTGTCGCCGGTTCGATGCTGGCAAAACCTGGAAAACACTGGTGCGGCTCGTTGGCCCGATCGATAGCGGAAATCCACTCGGGGCTTAAGATAGCGTCCGCGAAGAGCGGGCCTCGTCATCCCACGCGGTGAGATTTCCCGCTTGTTAGGAGAAGACCCGATGCCCAGTCGTATCTCCGGAACAATCGTCGTGTCCTTGGCTTTGACATTCTTGACCTACGGTCAGTCGACGGCGCAAACCGACGTTCCGGGTTCCGGTACGAATCAGCCACCGCCAATTCCACCGGAGGAGCAGCCCGCGGGGGCGGAGGTACTCACCCGCGGTCCGGTGAACGAGGCGTTCGACGAACCGGTGACGTTGCGACCCCAAGCCGGCCTTCTCGCGCCGAGTGAGCCGCCACCGTGCATCAAGGAAGTCCCTCCGGCGGACGTACCGGAAGGGGACGAGTATGTCTGGGTCCCTGGGTATTGGAGCTGGGATTCGGAACGAACGAGCTACATCTGGGTGAGCGGATGCTGGCGCGTCGCTCCGCCGAACAGGTACTGGGTCCCAGGGTACTGGACACGGGCTTCCGAGGGTTGGGAGTGGGTTCCGGGCTTCTGGCAGGCGGCCGGCGCGCAATCGATCGAATACTTGCCGGCTCCGCCAAGCACCACAGACGTCGAACCATCGGGTCCGCCTCCGACACCCGACCAGGTCTGGGTGCCCAGCTGTTGGCGCTGGTCGGACGGCCGCTACTTCCTTCGGTCGGGTTATTGGCTCCAGGAGCAACCAGGTTGGGTCTGGCTTCCGTCCCACTACCAGTGGAGCCCACGCGGGTACGTCTTCATCGATGGGCACTGGGATGTCGCTATCGAGCGGCGCGGAGTGTTGTTCGCGCCGGTCTATTTCCCTCCGTCGGCCTACATCCGAGTCGGGTTCTCTTACGCTCCAACGATCGCCATCGATCTTGGATTGATGATTGGCCACCTGTTCGCGTGTCCGCGCTATACCCATTATTACTTCGGGGACTACTACGACGAGGCGTATGTTCGCGCCGGGATCTTCCCGAGGTTCGACGGCGATCGCGTCCATACGTGGTACGACCCGGACTACCAACGCGACCGCTCGCGCTACAGCCGCACCGACCCGCATTGGGAAGAGCATCAACGGCAGGAATATGCCCGTCGCCAGAACGATGCGAGCCTCCGTCCGGTGCGAACTTACCGCGAGCTCCAGGCCCGCTCGGAGGCCGTACCGGAGGCGCAGCGGCGGAGCGTTGCATTGGCCGGGCCGGTGCGGGTGATTGCCGCGAGGCAGGCGAGCCCGCTGAGTTTCAAGCAAGTCAACCCTGCGCAACGGCAGCAAATTGCCGCGAGCGGGTCTCAGGTACACCGGTTTCATGATGACCGCGCGAATTGGGAGGCTCCTGGCGGTGTGCGCGCGACCGCGCCTCCGATGGGCGAGAGCAGAGGCCGGGCAACCCGAGAGAGCGGAAGCGCAGGATCGGCGCCGCGTTCATCAACCGAATCCAGTGCCGCGGTTGCCCATCCGACAGAGGAACAGACGCATGCGCCCCGAGGCGAGGCCCGAAGCCAGACTGGGGGACTAGCGCAGGCACCACGGTTCGTCGCTCCCCATCCCGTGAGTCTCACGAAGCCCGAGCGCGTAACGATCCCGACTCCACCGGTTGTCGCCAAAGCGGTCGAGAGATCGAACGACGGTCAGAGAGTCCCGCCGCCACCCGTGAGTGAGCGCAAGCATCAAGTCCAGCAATCGAAGGGCGACAAGAAGGAACAGCCAAAGCAGGACAAGTAGCGGATCGAACGAATCGCGCCGCCGCTAGCATTCCGACGTGCGGCACACCCTCGGCTTACGCACGCGGAAGGAACTTACGCTCTCGATCGGGCAGCGCCTATTCCCGCCATTAGGGCCGGGGGAATTGCCAGTTCTCTCTCGTCAGCTCGAGCCATCGCCAACATCGGACCTCGCTGCGGCGAATCGATTCACGATCCGCTCGGCGTGACCTCCGAAAATGAGAATCAGCAGGGCCAACCCAAAAGCTGAGAGGGTGCTTCCCCACAATCCCGCGCCACACCCGATGCCGAGGCCAGCAACGACCCAGAGGCTTGCGGCGGTCGTCAAGCCGAGAACGCTTCCCTGGTTCGCGGGGTGAAGAATGACGCCCGCACCGAGGAACCCGATCCCGGTGATGATCCCCTGTACCGCCCGGAGCACGCCGCCGGGATCGCCTGCGCCCGAAAGCTGGACGCTCGTCAAAGTGATCGCCGCGGCTCCGAGACCCACGAGCCCGTGCGTCCGCAACCCTGCCGGCTTGTGGCGGAGCTCACGATCGAGCCCAATCGCGCTTCCGATGGCCACGGCTGCGATTAGCCGGACCAAGGTCATGGCGAGCGGCATGGGTGATCCCGTGCTTTCCGTCATCGGTTCTCCTCGCCCTTTCTGTCCCTCGCTCGGCTGGTTGCGTCACGGACACGATCGTGAGTTGATCTTACCGCGATCTCCCACATTGATATCTTGGCAGGATGAACGGCTGGCATGTCTACATCCTGCGCTGTCGCGATGGAACGCTGTACACGGGCATCACGATATTTCGAGGCGGCTGGATGAACATCAGACCGGGGTCGGCGCGCGAAGTACACCTGCAGCCGGTTACCCGTCACCCTCGTCTACCACGAGCGTCAGCCCAATCGCTCCAGCGCGCTCAGGCGCGAGGCGGCGCTGCGACGGATGGGACGTGCGGCCAAGCTCGCGCTGATCACCCATTCGGCTCCGCTTCAGCCGCTACCTCCTTGAACCGCGCGAAGTCTACGGCGAGCGCCGAGCGGCGCATTGCTTCCCGTTGAACTTTGCAACATCGGGGTTGTTAGCGGGGAAAACCGAAACAGGCTGTTGAGTCTATCCAGAAGGCGATCGAGATCGAAGCTCGCAACGCGACGTACTACAACAACCTTGGGAATGCGTTCCTATTGCAGCGCGACGCCGATCACGCCATCGAATGCTACCGCAAGGCAATTCAGATCGACGAGGCATATGCGATGGCCTATAGGAATCTTGCAAGGGCGCTGAGAGAGAAGGGACTGCCAATCGAATCTGGCGACGCCGATCAGAGAGCCTGGGAGCTCGACTCCAAACAGAAAAACGGGAAGTAGTAGCGGTGCTAGCTAATCGCGCCGTCTGCAGAGGGCCCAACCTCCTCGCTCGCACCGAATTGGGGGAAAGCACGAGAGTGGTGGGCTGGGCGCTCGCCGGCCAGGAACTACGCCGAGGCGGTCGTCGAGTCCACCGGTCGCGGTGAGTTGGGTTGCGGGGCCGCAACATTCACGCTGACCGGTGAGAGTCGAGGCCCAGTCTCGCGTCGTCCCATCGCAGCCCCCCTCGACGCTCACGATCAAGACCCAAGAATTCACTTGAACTCGAATCGCATGGGAGTACCCTCTCGCGCAACAAGAGCCGGGGATTAGATTCTGCGGACGAGGCTCAGCAAACGACGGACTCCGCTCTATCTGGGCGTCGGTTCTTGTGCGCGTCGTTTCGTAAGGTAACGCGGCGCATAGCAGGCGGGAACCGCATGCACGGGTGAGTGTCAGGTAACTCAGGCGATCAGTTCCGTTCCATCCTGGGACGCGAGGAAGGGGGCTCTACATGTATTCATCATCGCTCACGCGGGGGGGTCTTCTTGCGGCGGGTATCTTCTTCGCCCTTGCGTTCTTTCAGCCCGATACTCGCGCGCAACAACTCATGTGCAAGGACCAGGCTTGCCCAACGCTTTGCAAGCCTCCATTCGCTTACCTCGTGTCTCTACCGGTCACGAGCTCGATCACGAACGAAACACAACTGTTCGCGAGCATTCCGCACGCGCTCTACGTGGAGAAGCTCATCGAGTCCGAGGATCACTTCTGGCGGTGGAGCGGCAGCGGATCCTGCGAAGTGTGGGACGCGATCAAGGGGGGCAATCTCGTTCGAACTGATAAGGAGCCGAGCGCTACGACGTGTTTCAATGTGAACCCAGGCGAAGGATTCGCGGTCGTTGTGGACCAGGCGGCGGAGTATACGATCCTCGGAACAGACGGTTCGACCGTCCTCAGCCTGGACGCCGTCGGTCTGAATAGCCTTTCCGGCTCAAATCTTGTGTCGCTCCCGTTCTGCACGAACGTTTCAACCGCGAGTCAACTGTTGAACAGTATCGGGTTCGCGAACACCGCCGCCGTGGAGCGGTACATCTGTGCGACTGACACCTTCCAAGCCTACACTGGGAGGAAGGCTTCATCGCCCGATTTTGCGTTGTCTCCAGGCGAGGGCTACCTCGTCAAGATGAACACGACGACGAACTACACCACGCAGAAGACGAGCTGCACTCTTCCGCTGTGTACCTCTGGATTAGCGACGTACGGAGTCAGCGGTTCCGCGAATACTGCTACGTTCGCGTTCAAGATCGACAACGGGCTCGGCGAGACGACCTGCTTCAACAATTGTGTTGCGTTCACGACAGCAGGGGAAAACTCCGACGCGATCGCGGACGACTTCGCAAACGCGATCAACAGTGCTTGCGGAGCCGTGGCAACCGCATCCCATCCGGTCAACACGTCGACGTTTTCGATCGTGTTCAATCAAGTCTCGCCCCACCACCTCTGGGTGGGAAGCGGTGCCGGTGATCCGCCGGGATGCGCGAACGCTTGTTCGATCGCGAATTGCGACGTCTTTGCCAGCGGCTCGGCCGGCTGCACATTCAACCCGACGATTACTTTGCTCAGCGGTGCGTCGACGGCGACCCCCTTGCTCGGAACGTCGGGACTGATCGGGCTCGGTATGTTGGTCGTAGCTACGGGCGCGTTCATGCTGCACCGTCGCATGGCTTAGAGGACGACCTCGGTCGACCTGGAGCGATCGATGGGACGAGGGGCTGCAGCGAGGCAATCGGGGCATGTGACTCGCGCGGCCGGATCGTCGTCAATGCACCGGCCGAGCGATGGCGTCATTCGCTTTTGTGCGACGTTTGCGGGACTTCAGGTGGTCGCGCAAGCAGGTTATTACGGCTTCTTCTTGAAGAGCCGTCTCTTCCCAGCATATCTACATCTTCTTGCGGAGTCCGCGGCCATACTGCTGCGGCTCGTGGGACGGACTGTGACGTGTGAGTTCGACACGCTTCACGGTGGGTTCGAGATGTCGATCCGCACCGGCTGCGACGGCATCCAGGCCATCGCGATATTGGCAACGGCAGTCCTCGCGTTTCCATCTTCGTGGAGGCGACGCGCGCAAGGGATTCTCGCCGGCGTGATCCTGCTTCTGGGCATCAACATTCTCCGCATCGCGACACTCTTCGTCGTCGGGACCGACTGGCCGCAGCACTTCCAGTCCTTCCACGTCGAGGTTTGGCCCGCGCTGCTCATTCTCTGCACGGCGCTGCTATGGGTCGCCTGGGCTTCGACGCTTGCCGCACCGCGACGGCTGGCGTAGCCGTGTCGTCGCGCCACCCGGTCCTGCGGTTGTTGGTCGTGACGGTCGCGACGTTTGCGACTCTCATGCTCGTGAGACCTGCATCGTTCTATCCAGCCGTCTACCGCGTGATTGGCGAGCGGCTCTTCGGTAATTTCGGAGGGGACCGCGTGACCCACTTCGAGCCGATCCCAGGAGATGACGGCCTTCACGACACGCGAATCGCCATCGGTCTTCGCGACGGCGGAGGGGTCGTGGTCGCCTCTAGACTTCCGGTCAATAGCGTTCGCGAAGGGTATGTCCCAATTGCCGTCGTCCTGGCCCTGTGTGCGGGGTTGTGCTCCGTCCGGCGGCCGACAGTGTGGTCTGTGCTGCGCGCGGTCGCAGCGACCGAGACGTTCGTCCTTCTGCGCGTTGCGATCGCGCTGGTCTGCGGGTTTTCTCGCGTCGGCATCGGCGATCACCACCTACTTCAAATCGCCCCGTGGGTTCGCGTGCTCGTGGACTTCGCGAACGATCTCCTCGGAACCGACATTCACGGAACTTACGTCATCCCCGCTGTCATCTGGGCACTGACGTGCCTCCGGACTTCCGGGCTTCTGGCGGATCTCGCCGCGAATCAAGAGCCTCCGAGAGGCCTCGATTGGCAATCGGGCGCGTGGGTACCGCGCCGCACGCGCCGTGGGCTGGTCCGTGGTTCCAACAGGTGAGGGTCTTCCCGAGTAGCCGTCGCACTTGAAACGTCGGCGTATGCGACGCGCGAGCGTGCGACTCGCGAGTGCGCGCCGCATGTCCTCGTTGAGCACTAAGACGATATGTCGAGCATCCCCGTTGTGAGCTCCAGACGAGGAACTCTTGGGCACTTGGTGTAAGAAACCAGCTCAGCGACCGACTACCTCAGATGGAGGACACGGGAATCAATGCCTCAGCTCGCCACCACCCGGGACGCGCTCTACGAGGAAGCATCGGCCGCCCACGGCGCTGCGATTCATCGCCTCGCCCGCTCGTATGAGCTCGATCCGGACAAGCAACGCGACCTGCTCCAGGAGATCCACATCGCGATCTGGCACAGCCTCGCGGGGTTCGAGTCACAGTGCTCTCTCCGGACGTGGGTTTACCGCGTCGCGCACAACGTGGCGGCGTCGCACGTCGTCCGGCACACCCGGATGCGGTTGTCGCGATTCGTAACGCTCGAAGAGGCTGCAACGCTCGCCGACCGCACCGACAATCAGGAGGCGCTTGAGCGAAGCGATGCCGTCGAGCAGATCCACGCCCTTATCCGCGAACTGGAGCCGATCGAGCGGCAGGTGATCTTGCTCTATCTGGAGGGAGAGGATGCGGCGTCGATCGGCGTGATCACGGGCATTTCAGCGGGAAACGTGGCGACCCGCATTCATCGGATCAAGAAGATCCTGGCAAGCCGGTTCCAACACGGAGAACGCGATGGCCAATAGCAACGAGCGAGACAGGATCCAGAACCTCTGGCAGCAGCAAAGCAGCGAATCCTTCCGCATGTCCCCGGAAGAGATCCGCCGGAGAGTGAAAGGGATGGAAAAGAACCTTCGCGTGAAAACCTGCGTCGGGATAGCGGCCTGCGCGCTCGTCGTGGTCGGCGCTATCTGGTGGCTGACAATCTTCGAGGATCGCTTGCAGCAAGTCGGATCGCTGCTCACGATCGCAGGCGTCGCCTATCTGGCGTGGCAACTGAGGAGGGCGACCAGCTCGGCCGGCTTCGACCTTGCGCATGCCGCGGCCAGCGGTGGTATGGAATCAACCGCCTTTTACCGCGCCGCGCTGGATCGCATGCGCGACTTCCATCGCGGCGGAGGATTCTGGTTGCGACTGGCGATCTTCGTCCCGGGTCCGGTGATGTTCATGGTCGGGTTCGCGCACGCGCACCCCGAAGTCGGCAAGACGATCCGCATCGAAGGGCTCGTGATGGTCGCGCTCCTCATAGCCGCAATTCCGTTGAACCTCTGGCTCGGCAGCCGCTACGCGCGACGAATCGCGGAGCTCGACCAACTCCGGAAGGAGGCCTAGATGAAACGAGTCGCGTGTTCCTTCCTGAGTGTGGTCACCCTCCTCACACTCTTCGCCTTTTCAGCCATCGCACAGACGTTGCCGCCTCGCGTAGCCGGTGACGCGGAGATCCGGAAGATCCTCGCCGACCGCGTCGACGCGGAGCACCAGGGCGTCGGCATCGTCGTCGGCGTGATCGAACCGGCCGGCCGCAGGGTGGTTGCCTACGGAACGCTCGACGCCGGCGACTCGCGGCCACTCAACGGCGACACACTGTTCGAGATCGGTTCGACCACGAAGGTGTTCACCTCCCTTCTCCTCGCCGACATGGTGTCGAAGGGCGAGGTGGCCCTGACCGACCCGGTGTCGAACTTCCTGCCGGAAGGAGTGAAGATGCCGGAGCGCAATGGGCGGAAGATCACGCTCGTGGACCTGGCCACTCATACGTCCGGCCTGCCGCGACTGCCGTCGAACCTCGCGCCGAGGGATACTTCGAATCCCTACGCGGACTACACGGTCCGGCAGCTTTACGATTTCCTCTCTGGCTACCGCCTCTCGCGCGACGTCGGATCTCAGTACGAGTACTCGAATCTGGGTGCTGGCCTCCTCGGTCACGTTCTCGCGCTGCACGTGGGCCAGGACTACGAGACGCTCGTCCGGACGCGCATCTGCGGTCCGCTCGGCATGAAGGACACATCCGTCACCCTCTCCGATGCGATGAAGAAACGTCTCGCTGTCGGGCACGACGCGCAGAGGAAACCTGTTCCGAACTGGGACATACCGACGCTAGCTGGAGCCGGTGCTCTCCACTCCAGTGCGAACGACCTCCTGACCTTCCTCGCCGACAACCTGGGCTACCAGACGACGCCGCTCGCGCCCGCGATGGCCATCATGCTCGCGACGCGACGGCCGACTGGCGTGTCGTCGATGGAGATCGCTCTCGGCTGGCACGTCACAAAGACCGGCGATACCGAAATTGTCTGGCACAACGGCGGCACGGGCGGCTCGCGCTCATGGATCGGCTTCGATCAAAAGAACCGGACCGGCGTCGTCATCCTCGCCAACATGTTCACGAACGCTGGAGTGGATGACATCGGCCAGCATCTGCTCGTCCCGAGCGCGCCTCTTGTGCACGCGCCAAGAGAGCACGCAATCGCGAAGGTCGATCCCGCGGTCGTTGCCCGTTATGTGGGACGCTATCAGCTCGCTCCGAACTTCATCCTGAGCATCACGCGCGAGGGGGATCAACTCTTCGCCCAAGCCACGGGACAGCCGCGATTGGAGATCTTTCCGGAAGGCCAGCAGGACTACTTCTTCAAAGCCGTGGATGCGCAGATCACCTTCGAAACGGACGCGAACAACCGGGCGACGGGGCTGGTCTTGCACCAAAGCGGGGATCACCGCGCCACTAGGATTCAAGAGTGAAACGGATCGCGGCGCGCCACGGGCTCCGCGCTGGCTGCGAGCCGAGCGCGAGGGAGATGATCGTGTGGTCGCGATCTCACGGGCAGGCAGCGGCGGCTGCATCGATCGCAGGATCTCTTCCGCCGTGCTGACTCGGCGATCCGTCGTCGTAAGTTCCTGCGCCGCTGCACGAGTTGACCGCTCGCACGAGATACCACAGGCCGTCGCCGGGTGCCGGAATCGCCGTGTCCTGCGCAGCGGTCGTGGCCAGGTCGTTCCCGATACAGGCCGTCGTGCTGGACGTGAAATTTCCGAGCGAGCTTTGAAGCGTCGACAGGTTTCCCGTCACCGCGTCGTATCCCGTGGCGTCGGCTTCACCGTTCCAGGACAAATCGGCGTTCGTCCCCGCCTTGGACACCAGCAGCGTGGGCCGACCGGAGGGCGTGGGTAGGCCGTTGTCGATCAGGCCGTCGCAGTTGTCGTCGATACCGTTGCAGACCTCGGTCGCGCCGGGGTGGACGGCGGGGTTCGTGTCATCGCAGTCGGTGTCGTTCAGCACGTAGCCGGCAGGCACGGAACCGTCGCACGACCCGATCGCGCCCCCGGCAGCTCCATAGCCGTCGCCGTCGGCATCGCGATAAACGAGAACCCCGTTTGGGCAAGCGCAATAGAGGCCTCCGGTGGCCGTCAGACTGAGGCTGCCCGGGAAGCGTCCTCCCCAGACGATCATCTGCGCGCCGTTCCAGACCCCACTCGCGAGAGTTCTGGCGTTGGTGGTCGAGGAGCTCGCCATTGGCTGCCACGAATCGATCGAAGGGTCGTACCTGTCGCCTTCGCCGCCATAGGAGACGAGCATCTCGTGGCCTGTCCATTCGCCGACATGATTCGCCCGCGCGGAGGGCGCGCCTGGAGCCGCGGCGGTCGGTTGCCAGGTGTCGGTCGTCGGATCGTAGCGGCCCCCCGTGTTCATCGCGAGATCGAGTGTGCCGCCGATTCCCCCCCAGACGATCATCTGGGTGCCGGTCCATACGGCCGTGTGCTCCTCTCGGGGGTCAGGGACGCCGGTGCCGGTCGAGGTTGCGGTCCAACTGTCCGACGCCGGATCGTACCGTCCACCGTCGTTGAGGTGAGGGAAGTCCCCGCCACCCCACACGATCATCAGTGTGCCGGTCCAGATCGCGGTGTGGAACCAGCGCGCGCTTGGCACCCCCGAGCCCGTCGAAGTGGGGATCCACGAGTCGGCGACCGGATCGTAGAGCGCCCCCGTATTCAAGACTCCGCCGACGTTGGAGCCGCCCCAGACGATCATTCGCTGACCGGTCCAGACCGCAGTGTGGTAGTAACGACCAGCCGGGGCATTTGTGCCCGTAGACGTCGATAGCCACGTGTCGGTGCCCGGGTCGTACCGTCCCCCGGTCTGCAGATAGACGCTCGAGCTGAAACCACCCCACACGATCATCCTCGTGCCAGTCCACACGGCCGTGTGGTTATGCCGAGCAGAAGGGCAGCCGTTGCCGGTGGTGGTCGGCGTCCAGGCGTCCGTTGCAGGTGTGTATCGACCTCCGGTATTGAGGGTGGTCCCGTTGGGGTCATTGCCGCCCCAGACGATCATTTCCGCACCGGTCCAGACGCCCGACGCGAAGACCCGAGCGTTGGGAACGGTGCCGCGGGAAGTCGCAGTCCAGGTGTCGGACGATGGGGAGTAGCGCCCGCCGTCGTTCGCACCGGTGCCGATGATCCCTCCCCAGACGATCATGTCGGTCCCCGTCCAGACCGCGGTGTGCCCATCACGCGCGGACGGCGTCGCCGCGCTCGTTCGGCCCGTCGACCAGGTGTTCGTGGAAGGGTTGTACCGGCCAGGTGCGTTGTCCTGGGTGACGCCCCCCCAGACGATCATCTCCATCCCGGTCCATACCGCGGTCTGCATGTAGCGGGCCGAAGGGACGTTCGTCCCCGTTGACGTCGCGGTCCACGCGTTCGTGCTCGGGTTGTAGTTTCCGCCGCTGTTCACGGGACCGGAGGTGGCCGATCCTCCCCACACGGTCATTACCGTCCCCGTCCACACGGCGGTGTGACTGGCGCGGGCCGCCGGGACGTTCGTCCCCGTCGACGTCGCGGACCAGGTATTCGTTCCCGGCGTGTAGCGGCTCCCGGTGTTCAGGACGCCGCTTGATGTGCTGCCGCCCCAGATGATCATCACGGACCCCGTCCAGACGGCCGTGTGGTCGATCCTCGCCGACGGCACACCCGTTCCCGTCGAGGTCGCCGTCCAAGTGTCCGACGAGGCGGTGTACACACCTCCCGTACTCAGCGCGGTGCCTGAAGTGGTCTCACCGCCCCAAACGATCATCTGAGTGCCGGTCCAGACGGCGGTCTGATTGGTACGGGCCGCCGGGCAGTTGGTGCCCGTCGAAGTGGCCGTCCAGGAATCGGTCGCCGGATTGTACCGACCACCCGTGTTCGTCGCTGTCGGCCCTCCGCCCCAGATCACCATCTCCGACCCTGTCCATACGGCCGTGTGATTGGCTCGGGCCGTCGGGCAATTGGCCCCCGTTGACGTCGCCGTCCACGTGTCGGTCGCCGGGTTGTAGCGTCCGCCGGTGTTGAACGCCGATCCGCTTCCGCCCCACACGATCATCTCCGATCCGGTCCAGACGGCCGTGTGGGAGTCGCGCGGGTCCGGAACGTCGAGGCGGGTAGGGGACCAGGTGTCCTGCGTGCACGCGGGCGCGTCGAGGATGGATGGCAGAGTGAAGGCGTCCTTCACGGGCGCAACCTGGACGGGAGATACGCCGCGTTGCCGCGCCCACCAGGC
This sequence comes from Candidatus Polarisedimenticolaceae bacterium, assembly GCA_036275915.1. NCBI lineage: Bacteria > Pseudomonadati > Acidobacteriota > Candidatus Polarisedimenticolia > Candidatus Polarisedimenticolales > Candidatus Polarisedimenticolaceae > Candidatus Polarisedimenticolaceae bacterium. Next base: position 46,338 of record DASUCV010000018.1, read on the forward strand.
ATCGAACGATGATTTCGGTGGAAGAGGATCTGCCGCGTAGGCGTTTCGCAGGAGTCTGTCCGCGAGTGTTTCTCGCGCCAGGGTTTCCGCGATCAGGAATGGGTCGTCGCCGAGCGCGTCGAACAGTTCGCGAAGGACCCGCGTGTCGCGCGAGTGAGCGGCCATTCGGTCCAGCTCGGCCTGGAGCTGCGCGGCGGTGATCGGACGGTGCCACAGGGTTTCCAGCGCCTGGGACTTCCAAAGTGCGTCGTCGACTTTGGCGCGCAGCGCGGTGTCGGACATCACCTCCGACAAGCGCGGCTTCGCGCCGGGGTTGTCAGTCGGCCAGATGCGGTGGCTCCAGTAGACCTGCTCGATCGCCCGCTGAGCGGCGACACGGTCATCGATGCTGAGCTCTCGGGCGAAGGTGGACGGGCCCAATGTGATGAGCAACCCGCAGCAGGCAACCGTGGCAAACGCAATTCGAGTTCCCATGATCCCCCCAACACCGCCGCGACGGACTGCTGTAGATCCGTCCCTGCCTCGACGCGTGCAACCGAGAACGGTGTTGCTTCACAGCGCATCGACTCGACCGTGGCTCGCCGGGATCGCGCGGGCCCTCGAAGCTCGCGACCCCGTCACTTCACGGTGAGCAGGTAGGGATCCGAGACCGCTCCGTCGGGGGGTGGATCGGCGACCGTCACTGAGACCATCGCCGGTCTCTTGATGTCACTGGGTGACAGCGAGGCCCGGAGAGCGGTGGGGCCGACGAACGCGGTCGGTCGATCGGCGCCATTCCACCGTACGACCGCGCCGGTGACGAACCCACTTCCAGACACCTCGAGAACGACCGTGGAGCCTTGTCCCTTCGTCTTTGCGATCGTGGCGCCCGTGATCACCGGCTTGGCGGCGTCTGGGGGCGGCGCGGGAGGTGTGGGGGCGTCGACGACGATCGGCGGGCCGGTGTCCACCACCGTGTTGTTCTGTCCGACGCCCCTCCCCGTCAAGTACTGGTGGGTGTGGTTCTCGAAGTCGGAGCGGAGCTTGTCGATCTCGTTTTGCAGATCGGCGAGGTTCCTCTGAAAGTCCGTCCCGATGTTGAACGTGATGTCGCCGGGCACCACGCCAGGCTCGTCGAAGCCGACTTGCTTGACCATGAAATCGACGAGGGGGTGCGCACCGGCCGGCGGCAGCCCCGGAAGATTGATCTCCGCATCGTCGGTGTGAATCTCACCGTCGATGTCCACCTCGATGTCGTAGGTTTTCCCGGTCTCGATAACGCCATTCAAGGTCACGGTCTGGGATCCCGACTCCTGGCTCAGCGCGGCTATGGCACACTTGACACTCGTGGTCGCCACGCTGACCAACGAAGTCGGCACGGTGAGGCACTTCGAGATCCCGCCGTGGGACGCGCCGCTGAACCGGAAATCGTGGAGGATCGCGCCCTGGGTGTCCGGGTGCGCGGCATCGCCTTCGCGCAGCCGCACGTACATGTTGTCGTTGGCCCAGGCGAAGAAGCTGCCGGGGACCAGATTGTCGTTGAACAGCAGGCCCGCCCAGCTCACGGGCACAGTGACCGTGACCGGAACGAAGCTGGGCGCGGTGGCCCCGGCGACCGCGGGGACTCGGAACTCAGTCACGAACCTGGCGGTGGCGGTGGCATCCACGGGCTTGGGGAGTGTGGACTCGCCGCTGTCGAGCTCGACGCGAAGTCGACCGCCATCGCACGACGCTTTGGCCGTGGTGAGGCGGATTCCTCCGCTCGGAACGGAATTCGGGATATTGATGGCAGTGAAGCAGGACGCCGCCGCCGCCGGGACGACGTGCACCCCGCCGGGATCCAGCACCTGCTCGACCGCCATCACTGGAGGCGGCGTGGCGAAGTTGGCGATGACGAGGAAAAAGAGAGTCGAGAACGACGATCGGAATCCGCGTCGTGTCGAAGCGCCCATGCTGACACCCCCACGCAGGCCCGAAAAGCCCTTCCGATCGGGTACGGTCTCGACGGGACTGCGTCAACCTCGAACTAGGGCCGGCGCGAGCAAGGGCACTCGGGTCGACCCCTGAGAGCGTCTCCAGGATGTCTCTACGGCTGCCCCGAATTGAGCGGATTCCAGCGGACTCCTGGGCAGTTGATCGATGATCGAACCGACGAGAAATGACGCCACGTCGTCAAACGGCGATTCCCATCGCTGTTCTGTCTTGGTTCAGGGAACGAGTTCGATTCCTGCGCTCGAGGGCGCTAGGCTGCCCTACGCACCCCCGCCAGGAACCTCTCCAGCGGCGTGAGTACTTGCAGGGCTCACACGCCCCATGGTCCGCGCTCCTTCTCCCTTCTTCTCCGGGGAAGTCTAGCGCGCATCAGGCGCGGCCTGAGCAACGACCCAGAGGCTTGCGGCGGTCGTCAAGCCGAGAACGCTTCCCTGGTTCGCGGGGTGAAGAATGACGCCCGCACCGAGGAACCCGATCCCGGTGATGATCCCCTGCACAGCCCTGAGCACGCCGCCGGGATCGCCTGCGCCCGAAAGCTGGACGCTCGTCAAGGTGATCGCCGCGGCCCCGAGACCCACGAGCCCGTGCGTCCGCAGCCCTGCCGGCTTGTGGCGGAGCTCACGATCGAGCCCAATCACGCTTCTGATGGCCACCGCTGCGATTAGCCGGACCAAGGTCATGGCGAGCGGCATGGGTGATCCCGTGCTTTCTGTCATCGGTTCTCCTCGCCCTTCCTGTCGCTCGCTCGGCTGGTTGCGTCACGGACACCCGATCGTGAGTTGATCTTACCGCGATCTACCACATTGATATCTTGGCAGGATGAACGGCTGGCATGTCTACGTCCTGCGGTGTCGCGATGCCACGCTCTATACCGGTGTTACCGTCGATGTTCCAAGGCGCCTAGTTGAGCATGAGGCCGGGACCGGCGCGAAGTACACCCGCAGCCGGCTACCGGTCGTCCTCGTCTACCACGAGCATCAGCCCAGTCGCTCCAGCGCGCTCAGGCGCGAGGCGGAGCTGCGACGGATGGGACGTGAGGCCAAGCTCGCGTTGATCGAACGGTAGTCGGTTCGAGCGCCCAACCTCCTCGCTCGCACCAAATTGGGGGAAAGCACGAGGGTGGTGGGGCTGGGCGCTCGCCTGCGATGAAGTACGCGGACCCTGGCTTGGAGTCCACATCTCACGGCGAGTTGGGTTGCCGGCCGGCAACACGCGGCGGTGACAATCAGCAATACACCGAAACGGCACTTGCCAGTAGGATCTAAAAACTCGCGCTAGGAGACTGCCTATGGGCGATCGACTCCGCCGCTGGATCGGACTTGTCGCGGCGAGCTTTGGGGTGATTCTGCTCGGCTTCCTGAGAAGATTGGGATGAAACAGCTTTCGTGGTGGTGGTTGATCGCCATCGTTGTCATGAATGTCCTCGCTCTTCACATGGGGATTACAACAAAAGTTGACAGCGAGGATCCGCGAGTAAGGGCGCTGCAGGGGTACGCTCGCAACGCGGGCTTTATAATTGGTATCGGCGGTTGGTTGTTCGCAATCAAAGTCTTGCTATTTCTGCTAGACCAATAGAAACCAGGCCCTCTTCAGTGCGCGCACGCTCTCGGATCGGTCAGGCAGTCCTGCTTTGCGGTGGCCTTCTAATGGGGGAGGCGAGGGCCGATATCGCTACGTCCATTAAGTACTCCACCTCAGCGGAGGTCGCGAGTTGTCTTGCACGACTTGGCAACGATTTCCAAGTCAACGCCGACGTGAATCCGTTCTACCTGGGCGGCGACTTCAACGGTGACGGTCGAACGGATTACGCGGTTGCGATTCGTCATGCGAGATCGCGAGGCATAGCAGTCTGTTGGGCTGATGGAAGTCACGTGGTCCTTGGAGCCGGCTCGACGTTCCACGGGATGAGCGATCTCGATTTCGCCGGTTGGACGTTTCATTCCAAGCGACAACCTGTCCAGCGCGGAGTAGGGGAGGCCAAACTCCCCAAGCTCATCGGCGATGCGATTCTTCTCAGATGGGAGGAGTCCGCTAGCGCGCTCGTGCTCTGGAACGGCAATCAGTTTCAGTGGTACCAACAGGGAGACTAGCTCGAAGTCCGTCATCTTGATTGGAAGGGACGCGAGCGATTCAGTGACGACGCCGTTATCTCGCCGTTTAGTCCGATAAGCCTCGAAGATGAGCCGTTCGCTGTCTCGAACACGTGCCGCGTGTCGTGGTTGAACCGTAAGACGACATGTCGCGGACGTTCGTGAAATGCGTTCATGAATCTCGGCGGTCAGAGTTCCGCTGCACCTTGAGCTACCCGTCGATGGCCGCGGGAGCGAACGCGGACTCGATCGCGCACCACTTCACGCGAAGCTGTCGACGTCGCTCGCGTGCGGCACGACGATCTCGTTCCGGATCGACTTCGCGGCGAATGAGGGGTCACGGAGCAGCACGTCCAGACGGTCGGCCAGCCCTTTGCGCCCAGTAGCGGAACCAACTCGACTCGCTCCCGGCCGTTCCGGGAGCGAGCCGCCAGGCCACAGGTCAGGCGTGGACGACGTCGGGGGTCAGCGCGAGGACCGTCTCGTACATGTGGACGGTCGGCGTTCCTTCGAGGACGGCGTTGAGCTTCTTGAGGACCTCGGGGAAGGTCTTCGTGTTGTAGGTCTCAGCACAGGCGCGATCGTCCCACACCGAGAGGCTCAAGCCCGTGTTCTTCTCCACGACCGTGACGATCTGGCGGAACCCCTTCTCCTTCTTCATGACCGGTAAGACGTCCGTGTTCATGAGACGCTTGAACTCGTCGACTTTGCCGGCCTTGACCGTGAACTGAACGTTGCGACCGAAACTCATGGTAAAGCTCCCTTCGTCCTTGTAGGTGCGGAATGCATGGATTCCCGGAGCATCCCCCGCACAAGGTTTGCGAAGGTGGCTGCGACTGGACCAGGGGGGAACCCGGATCAAGGCGTCGCGTGACGCCGGTGGGGACTTCGAGCGATCAGGCGGCGTTGATCTCGACCCGCTTGGGCTTCGCCATCTCGGCCTTGGGCACGATCACCTCGAGCACGCCGTCCTTGTAGGTCGCGGCGATCCTCGCGGCATCGACCGTGGTGGGAAGCGAGAAGCTCCGGGTGAACGCCCCATACACCCTCTCCAGCCTGTACGCGCTCTCTTCTTGGACATCGGTGTCGCGCTCGCGCCGCCCGTGGAGGGTCAGCACGCCGTTCTCGATCTGGACGTCCATGTCGTCCTTCCGGACGCCCGGGACCTCGGCACGAATGACGAGTTGTTCTTGGGTTTCGAAGATGTCGACGGGCGGGGCCCACGTATCAACTGACTCTTTGACACGCGGAGCGTGGTTGTTGCCGACGGCGGCAGGGTCGATCTCCTGGTTTCTTGCGAGGTACTCGCGTACCGGATCCAAGCGAACGAGTCTCATGACGTAATCCTCTTTGGGGTCGCGATGCAGGGTGGGCTGCGACATCCCCTGAGATAAGACGCGGATCGTAGGAGTCAAGCCTGCTTGCGAAGTCGTACTGCGACGACCCTGCTCCGCGCTCGATCGCAAACCTCTGCGCCAGGAACCGGGGGACTCGCCGCTCATTGTCGAACGACTCCGCGCGCGGGCCTTGACAGCTGCCTTGGCGAGTTCCATAGCGATAACACTCGGCATGAGCGAGTGCTATCGGGGCTCTCCAACTCTGTTGGCCGACATGATTCTCAAGACCATGGAGGTGGAGCATATGAAGTTCCGGGCGCTCGAAGACCGAATCCTCGTTCAGCGGATCGACGTAAAGGAACAGAAGCACGGCAACATCATCGTCCCGGACTCGGCGAAGGAGAAGCTGATGGAGGGGAAAGTGATCGCGGTCGGGTCGGGCATGAAGACTGGAACCGGAGTTCTCCTCTTGCTCCTTTTGACGAGTCTCTCCGCCGTCGCATCGACTCCGGCGGCTCCATCCCCTCCGCATTCGCACGCGAAAAGCTATGGCAGCGGGTGGGAGTGCGACCGCGGCTACCAGATGAATGAGAACTCGTGCGCGGCCGTCATGGTGCCGGTGAATGCTCGCCTGGATTCCAGCGGGAATGGATGGGACTGCGACCGAGGCTATCGTAGCGTCGCGGGCGTGTGCGAGGCGATTCAGGTGCCGCCGCACGCGTACCTCGATTCGCGCGGTCGCGGATGGCAATGCGATCGGGGTTATCACGAGCTCCGCGACGCCTGCAGCGCCGTCGTGGTCCCCGCGAACGCCTATCTGGCCTCCGACGGCGCCCGTTGGAATTGCGACCGGGGCTACCGGATGATCGACCAGTCGTGCGTGGCCGTCATGGTGCCCGCGAACGCTTACCTGGCGTGTTCCAGCGATGATTGGGAGTGCGGCCGCGGCTTTCGCAAAGTCGGCGAATCGTGTGAAGCACTCAAGGTCCCGCAGCATGGCTACCTCGTGCGCTCGGGGAACGACTGGGACTGCGATCGGGGCTACCGGAGAGATGGCGACTTCTGCGCCACCCTGACAACGCCGCCGAATGCGCATCTCGATTACTCGGGAAACGACTGGGCATGTGACGCCGGCTTCGATCGCAGCGCGGGAGGCTGCCATGCCTCAACTCCCTGACGAGCCAATCGGGAAACGGGCCTTATCCGGCTACCTTACCGGCCAGATCCTGGTCCAAGGGATCGGTGTAACGCGGATGTGAGCAGATCGAGCCCGGAGATGTGGCAGGGCATCACCGACCGCGACTGCGGCGTGTACTTCCTCGGCAAACCCCCGCTGCCGCGCTCGGAGTCGGGTCAAGGGCTCGGTAGGGTATCGCCCCATACACAGCGCCGGTGTGGGAGGTGTACGGTAAGTCTGGGTTCTGGCCCGCATCTTCTCGTACTGAAACGAAAGTGCGGTGCGCCGAAGCGTGTTGAACGCTAGGCGTTTCTGTTTGACCCGACGGATCGGGTGGATGGCTAGAACCCGAGGAGAGGCGTCCCAATTGAGGTCGCCAGGAGTTTCAGCATGGGCAGCAGACTGTATGTCGGCAATCTTCCTTTCACGGCGGACGACTCACAAGTCCGCGAACTCTTTTCCCAGGGCGGACGCACGGTCACCGAGGTCAAGCTGGTGACCGACCGGGATACTGGCCGCCCCCGCGGCTTCGGCTTCGTCGAGATGGGTAATTCCGCCGACGCCGACGGCGCGATCCGCGATCTGAACGGCCAAGATTTCGGCGGCCGGGCCCTGACGGTGAACGAGGCGAAAGAGCGCACGCCTGGCGGTGGCGGATTCGGCGGGGGTAACGGCGGCGGTGGCGGTCGCGGTGAGAATCGTCGCTACTAGTCTTTGTAGTCAATTTGACGATTTCATTGGGGGCACAGCTTCGGCTGTGCCCCTTCTTCTTACGCCGGCCGAGTTAGACACGCTCGCAGGACACATGTGAGCCGTTCGATGTCCCCAACGCGCGTCGCGTGTCGTGGTTTAACCGTAAGACGACATGTCGCGGACGTTCGTGAAATGCGTTCATGAATCTCGGCGGTCAGAGTTCCGCTGCACCTTGGCTGCTCCACGTCGCCGGTCGTGTAACATCCGTCGTCGAATCCGTACGGGCGGAACCCCGTCTCTCTTTCGAGGAGGAAACCATGATTCGTCGAGCAATGCAGTTCATCTTCGGCGCCGCGCTCGTAACTGCCTTCGTCGTCGGTGTTTCGGTTTTCGCCACCCCCGCTCAGGCCTTCTTCGGGCACTGCATCTGCCCCGACAACTATGCCCCTGTGACGTGCTCAAACGGTGTCACGTATGCAAATTCCTGCCTGGCCGGCTGCGCCCACGCGACCGGCTGCGTGCGCAGCGGAGACATTTGAGCGGTTTTCCTGCGAGACGACCGTCCGGCTCCGGTCACCGGGCGGACCGAGCACGCGTGTCGATTGCGGAGATCCCGAACAGGCACTTTGTTTCGAAGGCGGACCGGAATCGGTGGGTGCCCTCACTCTTGCGGCCGGAGCTTCCCGCGTGGGAGTAAAATCGGCGACGGTCGTTTGGCGTAAGTTAACAGGAGGAACGCTCATGCGCAGAAAACTCTTGGTCACTTTGCTTGTAGCGTCCGCTATCTTCGGAATCGCCTCTGTTCTGACGACTCCGGCCGCTGCAGCGAGCTCGTGCCCGAAGGGCTCCCACTTGATCACCTGCGCGGATGGACGCCACTTCTGTTGTCCGAACAACGCGCTCTGCATCTTTTGCCTGAACTAGCTCTGTCCTGATCCCCGGCCGCGCTGGCGGCCGGGTGCGCGTCCCGTCGACCAGCTCTCGTGCCGATCGCGAGCGCGTCTTGCTCGGGCAATTAGTACGGAGCGTGGGGCTCAGCAGGTCAGCCCGCGCAGCCTCCCGGCCATTTCCTGGTCCGAAGGATGGGTGTACACGATCGTGGTACGCGGCGACGTTCCCCGCCTATTTTCGTGCGCCCATTTCCGCCGGAACGCGCGAATGAGCGGTCGCGGGCGAGGAAGTACTCATCAAATGTTGGAGCGCCTTCCGAGGTGCATTCTAAGAAACCCGGGGGCGAACCAGTTTGGAAGGATTAACGGCCGCCGACACTTGTATGTCGTCGCGTCCGCAGATTGCAACCGCCGCCGTCCGGAGAATCGCGCCAAAAGGGAGGTAGGATCACCTTGTGGCGCTGGTGTACCGGATCGATCGAAACGCCAAGCTCGTCGTGGCGGCGGGGTACGGGACGCTCACCGACGCCGACCTCTTCAGATACGAGCGGGAGACCGGTGCGCGATCCGACATGATCGGTTACGACGAGTTGATCGACGTGTCCTCGGTGACCGACATCGACGTCGCCTCGGAGGAGCGCATGGAAAATCTCGCGGCCGAGGCCGCTGCGAGGGACGCCTTCCATGGACCAGCGAAGCTGGCCATCGTCGCGCCGGGCGAGTTCGCGTTCGGGTTGGGCCGCATATTCCAGATCCATCGGCGGGTCGAACCCGGGAGCACCAAGAACGTCGGCGTGTTCCGGACCATGGATGCGGCGCTCGAGTTTCTCGGCATCGATCACCCGCTCGACTTGCCAGGCTTGGAGTGATCAAAGCCGGTCGCATTCGATTGCCGTAGGCGAGCGGGGTGCGACCGCCGAGGGCGGCCGCGCGGCGAGCGGATACACCGCAACACGTTCGTGACATCGCGTGGCCTAACGAAGGCTAAACGGGTGCACCCCGATAGGGAGATTCTGGAAAACGCCCTCATCGGACCGGCGTAGCATGCCCCAAATCAATAATCGCACCAGGAGGTACGACGTCATGAAGAAGCTCTTCGGCACGGCGCTCCTGATCGTCGTCGCTCTCGGGACGATCGCGATCGCGCTCCCCGTCCCCGACGCGATTGCATGTCTCCACTGCACCGCCATCCGATGTCCGCCGTGCACCCGTCTCGGCGGAGGCAGCTGCTTCAAGTGTCCGACCTGTCAGCCCATTCCCGGTTGCACTCCCTGAGGGGAGAGCCAAGAGGAGGCCTCGGCATGAAGAAACTGTTCGGCTCCGCTCTTCTCGTCGTGATCGCGTTGGGCACGCTCGCCGTGGTGATTCCAACCCCGATCAGCAACGCATGCTTGTTTTGCGTGCCGCCCGCCGACTGTCCGCCGTGCACTCATCTGGGCGGCGGGAGCTGCTTCAGGTGTCCGTACTGCGTGCCGACCCCGGGCTGCAAACACTAGCTCGCAATGGCGCGGGGAAGATCGCTGATGCGAAGGGTGCGCCCCGCACAGCAGCGGTAGGTCACGAGCGGTCACGAGGCTGACTCGCTCGCATTCTCGACAGGTAAGAGGTCCCCGGCCGCAAGCTCGGCCGGGGACCGGAGAGTTCTACCCCGCCCAACGGATGCAGAGCGCGTTGTTCGGGCAGCAGAAGCTATGCCCGTCCCCGCAGGTAACCAGGTGCAGCACGCAAGGTTTCGCAACTTCGCGGCTGTCTTCTGGTCACTAGGTGGGTCTAGACCGTCGTTGTAAGAGGCGACGAGTGGCGGGCGAGGCACCAACGGGGACGATGTTGGGGGAGTCGCAGCGCCACTACGGCGATCGAGACTTTCCATTCGCCGGGTAAAGTCTGAGGAGCTGACGCTTTTCGTCGTCCATGAGCGGAAAGATTCGACGCTCGTCCGAGCGAAACAAGCTGGGCCGACAGGGAGCAGGACGGCCGCACATCGGCATGGTGGGGTCGCTGTTGTGCCCCAGGCCGATGGCGTGACCCAGTTCGTGAGTGATCACGTTGAGCGCCACGTTCGGGAGGTTGATCGGAGGAAAGTCAGGCCCGCGAATGCCGATGACGCGTTTCGAAGCCGCATCAAACGGTCCTGTGAACGAGACAAACTCAGATTGCCCAAGCAGAATCGTGAGATCGCCGGGTAGGTCTCGGAGTGCCGGGGGGATGTCCACGCGTCCGTTCGAGGCGCCGACCACGGAATGGCTTAGCGACTGCAATGCTTCTTCCGGCACCGGGCGCACGAGTCGTTGGACGGGCCCGAGCCTGAAACCCGAGCCAAGGTCTTCCAGCGTCTGATTCCAGAACGACACGGCTTCATCGACGAGCTTCAGACGAGGGTCGCCTTCGGCACCGATGACCACGATCTTTGGGCTGTGACGCCACGGCACACCGAACTGTGCGTGAGCGGGCGCTGTGGTAACGCTCGCGATGATCATCGAGACGCACGCCAAGGTCGATTTCATGGTCGCTGCTCCTGCTGGTAGCGCGAGGGTGCGGCACCCGCACAGGTTCGCTCGGTGGGGGAGGAAGTCAAGGAGAGCAATTGTGCCGTGCGTGGGCGACTCAACACGAACGGTCTCAGAGAAACGCCGGGCGATTCAACTGTGACCAGCGTCGGAAATCGAGCGTGGCGTGGCACCCAGCGCGAAGGTTGTACCTAGCCCAGCAAAAAGATAACGATCACCAAATGCTTTCTTGAGTGCGGTGAAAGTCGGCTCGCCAGTGCAGTGGCCAGGTGCGATGAAGGCCACTTTGAAAGTATCGCGCAGAGTCGCGACGATCTTCTCGATTTCCTGGTCGTTGGATACCACCATATGGAAACCGCCAGCTAGGAAGTGGATTCGTGGGTTGATCGCGGCCGCGGCTGCGACGATGTTGTCGATGCCCGGATGCGAGCAGCCCACCACGATCACTATGCCGTCGGGCGTGTTGATCGCGAGCGACAGCTCGCGCAACTCTAGCGTCCCCGGTTTGTCCGAGACCAGCGCGATCAGATGGATGCCGGGGGCAACCTCCGTGGTCTTGTCGATCAACTCGAAGTTGACGCCGGGCCAGGCGGCTCCGAACCGCATCACTGCGGGTGGCGCGCCGTCGTAGTAGCGTTGCTCAGGGGGCAGAGAGGCATCCTTGCGATAGAAGGTGCTCGGCAGGTCGCTGCCATACACGCCGAAACCCTCCTTGGGCGCGTAGATCTTCACCTTGGGATTCACACTCAGGACATAGGCCATGCCTCCCATGTGATCGCCATGGCGGTGGGACATGACGACGAAGTCGAGCTTGGATAGATCGATGCCTTTTGCCTTCGCGTTCTGGGCCAGGATGTCGGAGTTGTTGCCTGTGTCGAAGAGGATGCGCTTGCCACCATATTCGATGAGTGCGGCATACCCCCAGTCCTTCTGCATGGCGGAAGACTTGCCGAAGGCGTCGTAGAGAATGGTGATCTGCGCCTTGGTCGAGTCGCCGCCCGCCGCAGCCGGTGGCGAGCTCGTCGTTGCGAATCCGGCGAGAAGCATGGCCAGTGGTGCAAGCCCAAAGCAGCTCGCTAGCCCGCGCACCCCGCGGCGAGCCGCTTGCCTTCGCCTCAGCATTGTTAGACCGTCAGCGCGTTTCACTTCGAGCCCGAGGGAACGATATCGACCTTCACTACCGAGTCGAACGCGATGGCCTTGTCGTCTTTGACCGCCGGTTGATATTTCCACTTGGACACTCCGCCGCGAATTTCCTGGTCGATCGGATCACAGATCTCCTTCGAAGCCTTGCTAAGCTCGCTCTCGCCCTCGTTCCGCGTGCCGCACAACAAGAGTTCAATCACGCCTACCGACCCGTCCGGTTCGATGTGTACGCGGTAGAGCAGTTTCACTCGGAATCGAGCGTTCTCCAGCACCTTGGGCGGTGGGAGTTCGGTCGGGTTTAGTCGTACAGGAGGAGTGACCCCGTCGGGGGGATCTTCCCAGGCAATGACGGCAGTGGTGCACAACACGAACGCCGACGCGACAATGAGTATTCGGCGCATCTGGTCAGTGTTCATCAGATCGGTTTAACGTCGCGCGTCGCCCGCGCGCCCGGCGGCGAGGCGCGTGCCACTCCGAGTTCGGCCAGCGGTGGCACGTCGTCCCCGGCTACTACGACCCCTGGGACATGGCGTCCATCCGTGGCCTCGACGGCCGGGAATCGCCCTAGGCCGCAGTTTGTATCCCTGCGTCGAACAGGCCGGGGGAACCACCCTTCCCTCGGCCTCTGCCCCGTCGACTTACTTCTTGGTGGTGGCGAGTCGGAGTGTCGTATTGAAGCACGGACAGGTACAAAGCCGGCTCGTAGACGACGACGTGTTGCACCCTCCACTGCGCTCGCGGGATTCGATCTCCTCCACCTCGAGGTCCAGGGCCTGCATGTTCTCCTTCATGAGTTTCTCCTCGCCCGCGCCTGGTAATGCAGCGTCGACCATCGAACGCCGGCGATCTTCGGGATCGGAGCGCGGGTGCGTTCACCATTACCCCCGAACTAAGAACGCGTCAAGCGGTCGCGCGGGGCGTGTTGCCGGCAGCGCAGGTCTGAACTACGAGCAAAGGCGCTGCGTGCAGATGACTTTGCCGCCGACCTGACAACAGGTGTTGCAGTCGACCTTCCAGCACGACCCGGCGGAGGCCGTCGGCGAGGCTAACAGTGCCGCAATTCCCGTGGCGACGACGGCGGCAATCAGAACCGAAGTTACCAACCTTGCCTTCTTATTCATTATCCACCTCCTCGGTGCGGAACTTACCATCCTAGGCCGGGTGAGCGTCGTGCTTTCTACCGACGGTGGCCGAAGCAATCGACGTGCCCAGCCCGGTGGGGGAGGAAGTCAAGGCGTGGTCGCGGTCGAGCCTCTGACGTCGCGGGGGCGGCGATCAGCTATCCACCAGATCACCAGCGCAAAGAGCACGTAGGCGGTCAGTGCAGTGTAGGCGAACGCACGATCTGACCTTGGGGGCGGTGAGACGAAGGTCGTGAATGCCTGAATGAGCAGCAGCGTCGTGCCGAACACAACGGTTCCGACCGGGCGGCGGGCGCCGCCGCGCAGGTAATACGAGAGCCCGCCACCAAGTATGAGAGCTTCGACGGCGAACGCGATCAAGGGGGCGTTCCAGAGGCCAAAGCCGACCTTGGCAGTATTCGCGTAAAGCGGCAAGTCCGCGACATGGACGACAAGATCGAGGGCCCAGTGTGAGAACACCGCGGCCCCAAGCACGACGCCTGCTTGCCACCGCGCAGGGTGGATGATCGCTCGGTAGAGAACCGCAACCAGGAGTGCCCAAGCGAGCGCGGTCAGTAGCCCGTGTGTGAACGGCATGTAGTAGAGATCAAGCGCGTTGGAGCCAGTGAAGTGGGGCACGATCCTAACTCTCTCGATTCCAAGCAAGACCAAGGGCGCCCAGAGAACGTCTAGGAACTGGACCGCGATGAAGAGCAGCCAGAGAGGGATCGATGGTTCAAGGCGCTTCGCCACAAACGCGGGGCCGTAGTGACCAACAAACATCAGGATCTCCGATGCGTGGCCTGCGGGAGCCGCCTAACGTGGCGCGCAGTCCACGCGCCCAGTGCCGCGGCGAGCGTGAGCGTGGCGGCGGACAGATGCGGCATCTCGGACAGGAGGGCCGAGGTGGGGGAGGAAGTCAAGGCCCGCCCTGGACGAATTTACGGACAGCCTCCCGACAGGTTCTGCGGGTAGTCACACCCCGGCAGTCCGATCGCCTCGGGGCGCTCGCCCCCTCCAGAGGCCTTCCCGTACGATCCCTCCAGCGTCGGAGTGTTCCCGACGATCACCCAGAAGAAGCTCCCCGCCCCTGGATTGAATGTCGCCGTGCCGTGGTTCCCGACGCCGCAGGCTTGCCCACTGTACCCATACGTGGAGACGCTCGACAGCGGCCCGTACACGATGTGATGGTCGGTGGCGAAGCAGGCGGACCCGTAGCTCACGGTGATGTCGCCCGTGGCCTTGTTGTACGCGGTGACAATCATCGCTTCCGAGACCGCCGCCTCTCCCGGTGCGGGGGGAGTCAGGCCGCCGTCGACGATGAACACAGTGCCGTACCCGCTGGGTCCGCTGCTTGACGCGGTGCCGTAGAGCTTGCCGTCGCTCGCCTGCACGAGACTGTCCATCACGAACTTGCCCGTGTCCACCGTGAAGGAAGCGGATTGCAGGAGCGTCCCGCTCGTGTTGATCGAGAAGACCATCCCGCCGGACTGTGTTCCCCCGCCGGTCGTCGTGTCCCACAGATTCTGGTCGGCCGTCTGCACCACTCCGTTTGGGCGCTGGCCTTCCGCTGCTGTCGTGAGGTCGAGGATCCTCTGGTAGTTGTTGCCGTCCCGATCCACCGCGAAGATGATTCCCACGTTGGCCGCGCCGCCCTGGTAGGTCGCGCCGTACAACCTGCCGTCGACCCCCTCGATGAGTGGACCGGTTCCGTAGAACCCCTCGCCGGTGCCGAAGAGGTGCACGATCTGTAAAGCTCCTCCACGCGTAATCTCGTAGACGCCTCCCGCCGCAAGACCATAGAGGTTCCTGTCGGAACCCAGGATCAGACCGTTCGAGGGCGTGCCGAGCCCGGTGTTGTAGAGCCCGTACAGCGCGGTATAAGCCCCGCTCGTGCTGATCCGGAAGAGGTACGGGTTGATGATCGGGCTCGTCGTGACGCCGTAGAGGTAGCCGTCGGCGCCGAACGCGAGGCTACCCTGCGGGTTCGCGCCGTCGGAGCAGGGCGTCGTCGAACAGAAATCGTAGAGCTTTTGGAACTGACCGGTCTTGCTGATCTTGTAGACGATGCCGTCGCTGTGTGGGACGCCGCCCATGTACGTCGTACCGTAGAGCCAACCGTCCGGCCCCTCGACGAGACCGCCCTCCGGCTCGCTGCCGTTTCCGTACGGCGCTGCGGAGCTTTCGTAAGCGAACGTGTGAAGGACCGTGAGCTGTCCCTGCGGCGTGAGCTTGAAGACGGTCCCGTTGCACGGTTGAGCGCAGCCGAGACCGTCGTCTCCTCCCTGCGCCGTTGTGCCGTAGAAGTTGCCGTCGGACGCTTGGAGGAGCGGCGCGAGCGGGTCCCCTCCCGTGGTCGCGGTGAACGGGACGAGGCGGGTGATCGTCGCCGCGAGCGTCGGACCAAACGTTGTCGTGATCGTGAGAGCGAGGCAGACCGCGAGCTTCTTCAAGGTTGCCACCCCTCGATGCGCTCCGTGCGGAGGCGAGACTCCCCAACCCATGCTTGAAATTTCGAGGAATGATACGTCGAGAAACACCGCCGAGCTATCGATCGGTGTTCCCATCCCCGCAACCCCATGGGGAGGCCGATCTGAGATTCCGGCCAACGCGAGCTATTCTCGTCAGGATGCGTCCCATACCCGCCCGCCTTCTGCTGTCCACTGTCATGGTCGGCGCGCTTGTCGCCGGCGTCCTGACGTCGAAGCCCATCTTCGTCGTCCTCGCGCTTGTCGCCGGCGTTCTGCTTGCGACGAGCCTCGCCACGGGTCGTCGCCCCATCACGCGTGCGATTCAACGCTTCAGGAATCAACCAGTCGAGGTCCGCATCTGGGGAGCCCCGCCTCCTGCTTCGTCCGGCGACGCGTTGATTGTGAGCTCCGTGAACGCGCTGGGCGCAGGTGTCCACGTATTCTTCAGCGCCGAAGGGCGTGCACGTATGCATCTCAAGGTGGCTCAACCCACGGAGTTGAACGTCACGTCCGACAGCGTCGTGATTGGAGCTGCAAGGTACGTGCAATGGGAAGGGAAGAAGATGTCTCGCGCCGATTCCGCACCGGCGGTGGCCATCGTGTGTACGCGCGCGGTTCCGTTCCCACCCGCGCCGCATTGATATGATCGTCCGGTGAAGGGTTGGTTCGTCTACATCCTCCGGTGTTGCGACGGGACGCTGTACACCGGCACCACCGTCGATGTCGCAAGGCGCTTGGTCGCGCATCAGACCGGCGTCGGTGCGAAGTACACCCGCAGTCGGCTACCAGTCACGCTCGTCTACCACGAGCGTCACCCCAATCGCTCCAGCGCGCTCAGACGGGAGGCGGCGTTGCGGCGGATGGGACGAGAGGCCAAGCAGACGCTGATCACGCGTCCGGCTGCGCCCGACGCGTATTCTTAAGTGCGCGACCGTAACGGCAAACCGAGCGCCGCGCGGAGCTGATTGAAGTCGTAGTCAGGAGCTCGTGGGCGGTCGCTGCCTTGGCTCTCCTCGAAGGCGGTCAGCAATGCCTCGACACGCTGTCGACCGTCTTCGGTTTGCAGGGCCGTTCGCGGCGTCTGTCCGTCCAATGCCGGAAGAGGAGCGTCCGGCCACGTCGCGTAATGTGTCGCATTCATCTCCGCGATCGCCGCGCGAACTTCAGCGGGGTCTTGCACTGCGTGTTCGCGTTTACGCGCCGACCGGTCAAGTGTCGAGTCCGGGCGCGTCGGTGATTCGTGCGCCGCATCGTCGGGCGAATTCTGATCATTCGGAGCAAGCGTGTCGAGCTCAGGCACGATGCTCGCGATCTCAGCGGTGGTCCCAGAGTGACTCTTGTGGCGAACGCGGCGGCGTTGCTCGACGGGAACGGGCACGCTCGGGCGGACCACGGCGCGATCTCCACGCCGCGCAGGGCGCCGCGGAGCCGGGTCATCCGTGTGTTCAAGTTGGACCATGGCGCTCAAGAACTTTCTTGTTCCATGGTCGTCGAACACAATAGTCGTGTACTGGTCATTGGCGTCCTTGATCGTTCCCAACCCGTAGGTGGGATTGTTGACACGATGACCTTCGGAAAAGGGACTAGGGGCCTTTGGCATTTAGGGCCTTAGAGGGAAGCGTGGAAAGTTGCTTCTCGCTTCCCGTTGCGAGGATAGCCCCTCTAGCGACATCTCGCACGCCCAAGGGCGGCATCATACGCGTCAAAGCCCAGGTCTCCCGCTGGCGAGGTGCGCACTCGCCGCGACGCCGGAGGGCGGCGGGGTGACCCAGTCTAGATCTGACGGCCGGTGGCCTCGTCGAAGTCGGCCAAAGTGAAGGTGGTCAGCGCGATGATCTTGGCCTTCGCGCGGAAAGGTGGCGGCAGCACCAGCTGCGCTTCTTCCTTGCTGTCCGCGTCGATGACGACCCACCCGCTGTGCACGCCGTCCTTGCATCCCCAGTCGGCCTGCGTCAGGAAGTGCGAGCCGGACTTCAGTGCCAACCTGACGAAGGTGACGCACGCCCTTCCGTCGGCCTCGTGTGGGAATTCGATAAGGAATCTCGCCATCGACGTGACTTTGTACTCCTGGGGGAGCGGATAGGGCAAGAGTTTTCCTCAGGGCTCACCATGGCGTTGGTCGCGCAACGCCTCTCCCGATACGCGCCTGGGACCAACCGGAACAGATCCTTCGAGGCACGGTATCCGGCACCGTCAAGCCGACCTAAGATAGGCCTCCGCTCAAGGAGGCTTTCATGCGCATAAAGACGCTTGGGATTGGTCTCGCTTTCGTCGCCACCGCCGCACTGGGATTCGCCGCCGGCGCCACCGCCAAAAAACAGGGCGTGATGTGGGCCGCCTCCGAGGAGAAGTGGGTGCCGCTGACCAAGGACAGTCCGCTGTCGAAGGTCGCGTTGTGGGGCGACCGCGACACGGGTTCCGACTACGGGATGCTGCTCAAGCTCCCCGCGGGCGCGCACGCCGGGATCCACGCCCACACGTCCGACTACTACGCGATCGCGGTCCAGGGCAACTGGGTCCACACCTTCGAGGGCGGACAGCCGAAGGAGCTCACGCCGGGCAGCTACGTCTTCCAACCGGGCAAGCAGATGCACGACGACGAGTGCAAGGGGACGACGGACTGCATCATCTTCGTCCACCAGCACGGCAAGGGTGACTTCATCGCCGCGGCGCCCGCCGCCGGCGCGCCCGCCAAGAAATAGAAACCCACGAGCGGTGGCGTTCGTCGAGACCGTCGCGCCCGGCCGAGAGTATGAGATGAAGGTCTACCGCAATGTCGAGCGCGTCCTCGAAACGCCCCGGGATCATCCTTGGGACACAGCGATCGACAATGCCGACGAGCGGTACTACGACTTCAAAGAACACTCGGACTTGATCGCGGAAGTCCTCGAAGACTTCAAGCCGTGGTCCCGCTACCCCGCGATCGCGACCTTTTACGAGTTGCTTCGCTGGATCAATGGTCCCGAGTCCCTCGTGGAGTCAAACGACTGCGCGTTCCGAGGACCTCGAGCAAATGAATCCCGTGAATTTCCCAAGGCACGCGAGTGTACTGGGAGACTCATGATCCTCATGCGACGCCTGGAGATGAATGTGACCTATCCAGTCGTCGCCGACCTCGAGGAACGCGTGCTCGTGGAGCTCCAGAGTCTCGACACCGATTTCGAGTGGGGTGCCGTAGGGACCACGTTAGCGAAAGTCGGCTACCACACCCTTCCCTTTGCCCCTGAAGGCTTCCAGCTCTGTATCTCGTTTTGGGCTTGGGGTGATACCGACGACGACGCGATGTCAAGTCTGGACCGGACGTTCAGCAACCTCGATCGCGCATTACGGTTGCTTTGCCGACATGCTCCAAGAATGGGAGAGAGCTGATTCCACTCCGCGCGTGGGATAGGGTCTGCACGCGCGGCAAGCAGGGTGGCCGAAGCGCGGCCACGTCGATCGGGTGTAGGCTCTCCGCCTCCCCGAACCAGGAGGAATCCCTATGCATCATTCCAATGCCATTGCGCGAGCGGCCGGACTGGCGATCGTCCACGCGGCCCTCGTTCCGCTCCTGGCGGCTGAATGTCCGCCGGCGGTGAAGGCGGCCGTGGAGAAGGCGCACGCCGGCGCGACCATCGCGTCCTGCAAGCAGGAGCGGGAGAACGGTAAGACCCAATTCGAAGTCACGCTCGCGGCAACGACCGGGAAGGGGATGTCGCTCGACGTCAGTCCAGACGGGACCATCCTCTTGACCGAACAATACGTTGCACTGAGTGACGTCCCGCCCGCGGTCATGAAGGCTTTCGCTGCGAAATACGGCGCCGCGAATCCGACCCGGGCCGAGATGCAGACCGCCGCCGACGGGAAGGTGACTTACGAACTCGCGTTCGCCGCCGGCACCAAGAAGAAGGAAGCAACGTTCGGCTCCGATGGCACCTTCGTCGAAGAGGAGTAAGAGATGTCTCGATGCCTGTGTCCCACCATCGTCATGAGCTTCGGTGTGCTGATCGCGTCCACCGCCATAGTCGCAGAGGCCGCTGAGCCCGCGGCGGTTCCGCCGGCCGCGACCGAGGCTGCCAAGCCGACCCCGGCAGCGGCCATCGCTCCAACGCCGGCCGTCGCAAGCTCCGAACTCACGCTTCTCGCGTTGCCGGGCGCGCCCGCAGACGGCGTCATGCTCGATTACCTGACCGTCGACCGTGGCAGGAATCGTGTCTGGGTTCCCGCAGGAGGGACCGGCAACGCGGTTGTCATCGACACGAAGACCAAAGACGTCCGGACGGTGGAGAAGTTCGCGACCAAGGAGGTCGAGCGCCGTGGGCAAAAGCGGATGGTGGGGCTCAGCTCGGCGACGGTCGGTGACGGCGTCGTCTATGTCGGCAACCGTGCCGACTCCAGCATTTGCGCCGTGGACGCGAAAACACTCGAACGCCGCGACTGCGTGACGCTCACGGGGTCGCCCGACGGCTTGGCGTACATCGCGCGCACGAAAGAAGTCTGGGTCACCACGCCACATGACCAGGCGATCGTGGTCCTGGATGTCTCCAAGCCTGGAACGCCGAAGGTGTCCGGCACCTTCAAGTTGGAAGGCGATCCGGAAGGCTACGCCGTGGATGACGTCCACGGGCTCTTCTACACGAACCTCGAAGACAAGGACCGGACTCTCAAGATCGATGTCGCGACGCGCAAGGTGACGGCGACGTGGATGCCCGCCTGCGGAGAAGACGGTCCGAAGGGGCTCGCCATCGAACCCAAGGGCCAGCTCTTGATGGTCGCTTGCCCGGAGCACGTCGAGGTCCTGGACGCTGGTAAGGACGGTGCCATCCTTTCGAAGCTCGACACCGGTGAAGGCGTCGACAATATCGATTACCTGCCCGCGAAGCGCGCGTTGTACGTCGCGGCCGGTCGTGCGGCGAAGCTCACCGTCGCTCGCATCGATGAGAAAGGTGTTCTTCAGAGCGCCGCCATGGTCACGACCGCGACGGGTGCCAGAAACGCCGTCGTCAGCGAGGACGGCACGGCCTACGTCGCGGACGGACGCGAAGGGAAGATCTTGGTCGTTCGACCAGCGCACGGTATTTGACGTGCACGGCAGCGGAACGCAATCGCAAGTTCCTGAGCACGCCCGAGGAGTGGCCTCTCGCGGGGAGGTCAACGTGGACTTGACGAGGGAGCAATACGCCAGTGCGAAGATCTGCCCGTGGTGTCAGGAGACCCATCGGTGCGCGACGTGCAGCGGATCCGGCAAGCGCGTCCGGAAGACACGCTTCCTCCACCGCATTCGAACGTCCGCTTGCGTGGCTTGTGAAGGCACCGGTGTGTGCCAACTCTGCAGACGTCGAGACACGCGACCGTGAGTCCGCTTCATTCGGCGTGAGCCTCGCTGTAATTAGCGGCATCTGTGGGGCTGTGGTTGCGCTCGATACCACGACGGGCACCGAACTCTGGCGGACGAGCTCAAGGGGAGCGATTTCGTGAACGTCACGCTTCTCGGCGGCAACGTCTAGGCGGCGACAAAGGGCCAACAATGGGACCGGACGTGTTAGGCTTCGCGCATGCCCCGCCGCTCCTCATTGAAACGCTCACTCACCGCCATCGAGCGCGCCTTTGCCGACCTCGAGCGCCAGCTCGCGCGGCTCACGAAGCGAGCTCGCCAAGCCGCCCGCTCCGCCGCTCGCTCCGCGAAGCCCGGAGCACGTAACCGCCGCACCCTCCGCCTCACGCCCAAGCGCCGCGCCCAGCTCAAGCTCCAGGGCGCCTACATGGGCTACATGCGGCCGCTGAAGCCGGCGCAGAAGGCGCGGGTCAAGGCTGTGAAGGAGAAGAGGGGATTCGAAGCGGCGATACGAGTCGCGAAGCGGCTGGCCACGCGCTGAAGCGTTTGGCGCCGCCGACGGATGCCGTCAGCCTCGCGATCCAGGAACCGACGTCTTGATCTGGAGTGCGTGAATCTCCTGGCTGAGCGGGGCCATCTTGTGTCTCAGCGCGGCGTGGATCATCTGGTGTTGGACGATGAGCCCCTTGCCCGCAAATTGCGGTGCGGCCACGATGACGGAGAGATGATCGCCGCCGCCCGTGAGGTCGGTGACGACGACGTCGGAACCAGGCAGCGCCTGCTCGATGAGGGACTTGACCTCCTCCAGACTTGCCATTTACTTGATCGCTTCCGCAACCAACCTGTCGAACTCGCCGGAGGCCTTCATTTCGCGGACGATGTCGCAGCCGCCGATGAGCTTGCCGCCAACGAACACCTGGGGCAGCGTCGGCCACTCTGTATGAGCCGAGAGCACATGCCGGAATCTGGCGTCCGCGATCGCGTCGACGCCCACGTAGGGAACGTTCATCTTGTTGAGGATGTCCACGACCGCGGCCGAGAAGCCACACTTCGGCTGGGCCGGCGTGCCTTTCATGAAGACCGCGATCTTGTTCTTCTCAATGGCATCCTTGATGGTCACGAGCATCTGTTCTTCCGTGAGACCCATGGCGGAACCTCCTTCGCTAGGAAAGCACTTCAGGTTACCACTTGGGCCCAGGCAACAGACGCGAGTCAGGGCGGTCAAGGAGACCCGGAGGATCGAGGCGGGGATTAGATTGGCGAAACGACTCGCGCGCTAGGGCGATCGCGTGCGGTAGCAAGCCGGCATCACTCTGGAAGACGGCCGTCGTTCCGCTTATTCGCCGCTCGGCATATGGAGGTACATGGATTGCAAACCGAGCCGACCCGGACCGGTGAACCGGTTCATGATGAGGTTCATGCTGGACAGCATCCCAGTGGCGAGCCGCTGCATGTTCGTCTCCATCCCGACACCGGGGTCCTTGTACAACCAGCCTCCCGGCTCTACGTCGATCTGTTCGCCCGGAGCGAGGATCTTCTCGAAGACGTTGCCGTAACCATGAAGCCAGAGGATGCCGTCGCCGTGAGCGCCGTGGAATTTGTCGATGAAAAACCCGGTTCCGCCGAAGAGCATGTTCGCGACACCCTTCACGCGCTCGAAGGTGTAGTCGACGTTGCCTGTCGCGGCGAGGAACTGGTGCTCGCGGACATGCACCCCCTCCCCTTGCTTGAGGTGAAGGGCGAAAATGTGGCCTGCTCCGTCGCGACTGAATGCAATCTGGCCGCGCCCGGTAGCCTCCGTCACGAAGACCTGCATCCCGGCCATCATCCGTTTGAGCGCGCCCTTCATCGGTCTGATGCTGATCTCAACGGTCGGATGCTTCCACAGCAGAATGTGATGCTCAAAGTAGACTGGTACTTCTGAATTGAGCTCCACGGTCAACGCTGGCACCAGTTCGCCTTCGACGTGATACGTCACCCCCGCGAAGTTCTCGTCCTTGGCAGTTGTGGCTCGCAATGCCGGTCGTTCCATGCGTCGCCCCCTCCCTTTCGTTGTCGTTCTTGCTTCCGAGCGGAGAGCTTATCCCCGATCGGGTTGGGGAGCTGGGCATTCAGGGGCCCGCGCGAGCGCCTGCACTCTGGGCAGGGTGGGTAGTTTCCGGCGGCGCGAGGTGAAAGAGGTATCTAATGGCCTGATGCACGAAGCACGCTCGGAGATTCGGCGCATCGCGTTCGTGGGTGACTACCTGCCGCGCATGTGCGGCATCGCTACGTTCACCGCGGATCTGCTGACCGGCATCGCCGCCGAATACCCTCGATGCGAATGCTTCGCGGTGCCGGTCAACGACATCGAGGGAGGCTACGACTATCCCGACGTCGTCCGGTTCGAGATCGAGGAGCAGGATCTGACGTCCTACCAGCGCGCCGCGGATTTCCTCAACATCGGGAACGTGGACATCGTCAGCGTGCAGCACGAATTCGGAATCTACGGCGGCCCTGCCGGGCGCAATCTCCTGGCGCTGCTGCGCGAGCTGAGAATGCCCGTGGTCACCACCCTTCACACCGTGCTTGCGGAGCCCGACCTCGACCAGCGGCGCGTCATGCGCGAGCTCATCGCACGCTCCACCCGACTCGTGGTCATGGCGGAGCGCGGGCAACGGATGTTGCAGGAGGTTTACGACGCGCCGCCGGCCCAGATCGATCTCATCCCGCACGGCATTCACGACATCCCGTACGTCGACCCGAACTACTACAAGGACCAGTTCGGCGTGGAAGGGAGGATGGTGCTGCTGACGTTCGGACTCCTCTCGCCGAACAAAGGCATCGAGCACGTCTTGAACGCCCTTCCCGCCGTTCTCGCGGAGTTTCCCGACGTCGTCTACGTTGTCGTAGGGGCCACTCATCCCCACGAGCTGCGCGGGAACGGTGAATCGTACCGGCTCGGCCTGGAGAGGTTGGCCAAGAAGAACAAGGTTGACGGCAACGTCATCTTCTACAATCGTTTCGTCGCGCTCGAGGAGCTGCAGGAGTTCATCGGCGCGGCGGATCTCTACGTCACGCCGTACCTCAATGAGGGGCAGATCACGTCGGGGACGCTGGCCTACGCTTTCGGCTCGGGCAAGGCCGTCGTCTCGACGCCGTACTGGCATGCCGCCGAGCTCTTGGCGGACGACCGAGGCGTGCTCGTGCCGTTCGGCGACCCTCGGGCCATCTCGGACGCGGTGACGGGACTCTTGCGCGACGACACGCGCCGTCACGCCATGCGCAAGAACGCGTACAAGCTGGGGCGCGAGATGGTTTGGAGCAATACCGCGCGGCGGTACTGGCGCTCGTTCGAGCTGGCGCGTCTCGAGAAGGCCGCGATCACGCGCAAGTCGTTCGCGAC
Organism: Candidatus Polarisedimenticolaceae bacterium; assembly: GCA_036275915.1. Lineage (NCBI taxonomy): Bacteria > Pseudomonadati > Acidobacteriota > Candidatus Polarisedimenticolia > Candidatus Polarisedimenticolales > Candidatus Polarisedimenticolaceae > Candidatus Polarisedimenticolaceae bacterium. The sequence continues at coordinate 70,440 of DASUCV010000018.1, forward strand.
GAAGACGCTGGCCGAGCAGCCTCGCGAGCTGCCCGCCATGATTCTCGACCATCTCTCCCGGATGACGGACTCGACCGGGATGTTCCAGCACGCCGTCCTCACGGTGCCGAATTTCTCCGAAGGGTATTGCACGGACGACAACGCCCGCGCATTCATCTTGACGGTGCTCCTCGACGAGCTGAAGGAGGAGCCGGCCCGCGTCCAGACGCTCGGCACCACGTATGCCGCCTTTCTCAACCACGCGTTCGATGCCACGACGACGCGCTTCCACAATCACTTGAGCTTCGACCGCCGCTGGCTCGATCCGCAGGGCTCGGAGGATTGCCACGGCCGGGCCCTCTGGGCCCTCGGCGTCGCCGCGGGACGCTCACCTCACCGGAGCTTCCGGGTGCTGGCCGGCCAGCTGTTCACGCAAGGGCTGGTGATGGTGACGGAGTTCACGTCCCCGAGGGCGTGGGCGTTCACTCTCCTCGGCATTCACGACTACTTGCGGCGGATGAGCGGCGACCGCCAGGTCCAGCAGAGTCGCGATGCGCTGACCTCCCGGCTCTCGGAGCTTCTCGATCGGACCGCGCGGAAGGAGTGGCCATGGTTCGAGGACTCGCTGAGCTACGACAACGCCAAGCTCGCCCACGCGCTCATCCTGACCGGCCACGCGATGGGACAGGATGCGTTGGTTACGCGAGGCCTAGACGCGCTGCGCTGGCTGGGAGAGGTGCAGACCTCAGAGAACGGTCACTTCCGGCCCATCGGAAGCAACGGCTTCTACCGGCGTGGGGGTGCCCGCGCCCTGTTCGATCAACAGCCCATCGAGGCTCACGCCATGGTCTCGGCGTGTCTCGAAGCCTACCGCGTGACGTCTGATCCCTTCTGGTATGGTCAGGCGCATCGCGCCTTCGACTGGTTTCTCGGTTGGAACGACCTCGGTCTGGAGCTGTACTCCCCCAGCACCGGCGGGTGTCGTGACGCGTTGCACGTCGACCGGGTGAACGGCAACGAGGGCGCGGAATCGACTCTGGCCTTCTTGCTCGCTTTGGCGGAGATGCGAATGATGGAAAACGCCGTGACCGTGTTCAACGAGCCGGCGCCGCAATCTTGACCGCCCACGTGAAGTCCGTCCGGGTCACGCGGAGTGATCTCGTCCTACATCCGGATCGCACGAGGGTCCTGGTCAGGCCGTTCCAACCGTCGAATCGGCTGCGCGCCGCCAACATCTGCGGCCTCGTCATGGCCCTTCCCGAGAGCGAGGTCGCGAGGCTCGTTGCGGAAATCGAAGCCGACTTCGGTGAGCGGCACGTGAGGGTCCGGGACTTCCTGAGACGGCGCTTCGAGGACGTGCGGCCGCTGCTGCGCTCCGTCAACCAGTTGTCCCACGAGCGGCAGCTGCTCGTGGGTGCCTACTTCACGCACGAATACTCTCTCGAGGCGGCGGCGTTGTTCAACCCGTCGATCGTGCGCCATCCGGATCAATCGGATGCCCCGCCGGGCACCCTGCGCTTCATCTTGAGCCTGAGGGCCACCGGCGAGGGCCACATCTCGTCGATCACGTTCCGGACGGGATTCCTGGACGACCAGGGCGCCATCACGATTCAAGCGCCCACGCGCTACAGCCTCGAGCCCGCGCAAGTCCCCAACGCGTCCTACGACAACGCACTGTTCGCGCGGACGCTCCAGGAGCTCGGTCTCGACGGGGAATTCGCTCGTGGCGTACTCGGTGGGCTGGATGACACGTTCACGCTCGAGCAGCTCCGCGACAGGCTTCGTCCCTCGAGCGAGCATGCCGCGTTGGCCAGGAAGATCCTGACCTTGGCCGTGTCGAACTACGAGGTTCAATTCGACCCCGGCACGCGTCTGTCGGAGCGCGTCTTGTTTCCGGTGACGCCCTCGCAGCGCAACGGCATCGAAGACGCCCGCTTTGTGCGTTTCGTGCACGAGGACGGCACGCCGACGTACTACGCCACGTACACCGCGTACGACGGCAAGCTGATCCTGCCCCAATTCATCGAGACGCACGACTTCCTCCACTTCAAGTTCATCACCTTGAACGGACCGGCGGCGCGGAACAAGGGCATGGCCCTCTTCCCGCGAAAGATCGACGGCGCGTACACGATGCTGAGCCGGCAGGACTACGAGAGCATCTATGTGATGTTCTCGGATCATCTGCATTTCTGGAACACCGCGAAGCTCGTCTTGAAGCCGAAGTTTCCCTGGGAGTTCATCCAGATCGGCAACTGCGGCTCACCGATCGAAACCGATGCCGGGTGGCTCGTGCTCAGCCACGGCGTCGGGCCGATGCGGAAATACTGCATCGGGGCGTTTCTGCTCGATCGCGACGACCCGACCCGCGTCCTCGGCCGCCTGAGCGAACCTCTGATCGCGCCGACCGAGAACGAGCGAGAGGGCTACGTTCCCAACGTCGTCTATTCCTGTGGCAGCCTCCTCCATGGGAAGCTGCTCGTCATTCCGTTCGCGATGTCCGACTACGCCACGACGTTCGCGACGGTGCCGGTGGACGACGTCCTCGCGGCGATGTGCTAGCTCGTTCTCGGCGCGATGATGACGCCGTCGAATACACTTGGCGGACAACGGTGGAAGACGGAGGGCGTGCGATGGCGACGGTCGACGAGCTGCAAAAGAAGCATGAAGCAAGACTGGACGAGCTACTGCGAGCAATTGGCGGCCAAAGCCGGGACAGCGACTGGGCCTTGGTCCGTGCCCTCATCCACAAGGCCGTGCATTTCAACGCAGACCGAAAGGCTGGCGAGTTCTGCGCCATGGCGACCTTCCTCGCCGACCAGACAGGGCATGCCCACAACCTCCTCCATGGCGGAGACAAGCCGACGGCGTCGCACGGCGACTTCAAGCACTGAACCAGGTCGCGGCGTCTGCTGATAACCGTGGCCGCGACTCCTCGCCCACCGTACTTCCGGTACGTCGGCCGAGGCCGAAGTGGGGGATACCATGCGCGCGCACCCGAAACGAGACGGGATGGGGAGTCGTAGTCTCAAGTGGACCGGCATCGCGCTCGGCGTATGGCTGGTCGCGCGCCCCGAGGCACACGCGCTCTCGCCGGTCAGGCGGCCCGAATCGCCCGACTCGACTCAGTTCGTCGGTAACGGGGTCTACCCCGCGACGACGAGCAACTGCTACTCCGCGCCGGTATTATGGCCAGACATTCGGATGCAGTCCAATTCGGGCACCGTCATGACCGCCCCCACCGTGGTGGGCGTCTACTGGCCGGCCCCATCAGGGGGGCCTGGAACGGATCCGCAGGTGCGCGCGCTTTTCGGAGATTTCGTCACGGACCTGTTCAACGGCCCCTACTGGAACGCGACGATGCCGCAGTACGTCGGGACCGCTCACGGGAATTACCAATCGAGCGTTGACATCACGACGCTGCTGACCCTCACGCCGAGCGCCACGGTTGACCGCAACACGATAGCCCCGGAGCTCGTCGCGCAGGTGCAGGCTGGAGTGCTGCCCGCATACGCCGCCGGTGGGAACACCATCTACGTGGTCCATTTCCCGCCGGGCGTCACCATCATCGACCCGGGCGGAATAGGGGAGTCGTGCGTGCAATTCTGTGCGTACCACGACTTCTATGTGGTGAACTTCCAACTAGCGTTCACCTTCAGCGTGCACCCTGATTTCACGCAAAACGCCACCTGCGCTTCGGGCTGTGGTCTCGGGACTGTGTTCGATCGCTACATGCAAACGCTGTCCCACGAGCTGTTCGAGACCGTGACCGATCCGTGGCTCCCGAACGGCTGGGAGAATGATTGCACTGGCGGGCAGGAGGAAGTCGCCGACGTGTGCGACGAGAGCAAGTTCTTCGTGCCGCGTCGCACGTCCAGTTCCGGCTCGCCGCAGTGCCCCAATCGATGGCCGATGTCATCCATCTTCTCCAACGCCGCGTACGTGTCGCCGCCGAACGGATGCGTGGTCAGCGATTCCACGGCCGTTCCGGACCTCACGATCTCCCTCAGCCACACAGGCAACTTCGCGCAAGGGCAGATCGGCGACCACTACAAGATCACCGTCGGCAACGCCACCGCCGGGACGACCTGCGGCCCGGTCACGGTGACCGAGTCGGTCCCCGCCGGCCTGACGTTGACCGGCCTCAGCGGCAGCGGCTGGACCTGCGGGGGAACCACCTGCACCCGGTCCGACACGCTCCTTGCGAACGCGAGCTACCCGGACATCACGGCGACGGTCACGGTCGCTCCGAACGCCCCCGCGTCCGTCACGAACTCGGCGAGCGTTTCGGGTGGCGATGAGCTCAACGCGGCGAACGACTCCGCCAGCGACCCGACGACGGTCGCCCCTGGTTCGGCGGCCGGCTGCAACGACAGCAACGTGTGCACCGCCGACGCGTTCAATCCGGCAACAGGCTGCGTCTACACCAACGCCCCGGGCCCGTGCGACGACGCGAACGCTTGCACGACCGGCGACAGTTGTGCCGCCGGCATCTGCACCGGAACGCCGGTCGCCGCTCCTCCCGAGGTCCAGAGCGTGACGGTGGCCGCCGACAAGGCGACGTACAACTGGTCCGCGGCGGCGTCCGCCACGCGCTACGACGTCGTGCGCGGCAGCACGGGAGCGTTCCCAGTCGGTCCGGGCGGTGGCGACGAAGTGTGCTTCGACAACCTGCCCGGCACGACGCTCAACGACCCAGCAGTTCCAGCTGTCGGCACCGGGTTCTGGTATCTCTCGCGGGGAGAGAGCGCTTGCGGCAACGGGACGTGGGGGAACGCGACGAGCGGGCCGCGCGTCACGACGACCTGTCCGTAAGCGACTCGTCGGGGCCGCCGCCTGACATCGCCGACCGACCGAGAGTACTTGTTACGTTCTGGCGCCGACCATGGGCCGCGGTCCGACCAAGATCGCTTGTGCCTCGGGAGATCGATCATGAAGGGGTTGGTCTGCTGCGTCCTGCTCGCGTTGCCATCGCCGTTCGTGCGCGCCCAGAGCCCTTTTGACGGTACCTGGAAGATCGATCTCGCCGAGTCTCCCGCTCCGACGACGCCCTACGCCTACTCGTTGCAGGGTGGCGTGTACCGTTGCATGACGTGCGATCCCACCCTCGTGCTTCCGGCAGATGGACGGGACCATGCGGTCGCCGGGAACCCGTGCAGCGACACCGCCCGCATCGATGTGGTGAACGATCGGACGATCCTCGAAACGGACAAGAAGGGTGGTCGAACTGTCGGGACTTCCGAGATGACGGTGACAGCCGATGGGAATTCCGCCACGGTCGATTGGATGGAAAGCTGCAACGCCAATCGTGAGGCGATCTCGGGGAAGGATGTCCTGAGCCGCGTGTCTGAGGGTCCGCCCGGCTCGCACGCGATATCGGGGGCTTGGCGCATCCTGAAGCGCGAGAATCGATCCGAGAGCGCGCTCGTCGTGACGCTCAAGCTCGAGGGCAATACGTTCAGCTTCAGCGACCCATCCGGGCAAAGCTACGCGGCGAAGCTGGACGGAACGGAGACACCCTTCAGGGGGGATCTCAACAAGACCAATGTCTCCGTGAAACGCTTGAAGGACGGGTCGATCGAGGAAACCGACAAACGAGACGGAAGGGTGGTCGAGGTCACGCGATTCGCGCCCACAGTCGACCGGAAGACGATGACCGTCGCCATGGAGGACAAGCGGACAGGGACGGTCCGCGAGTTTGTCCTGCGCAGGCAGTGACGGTGCGTACGGAAGGCGATCCCGCGCGTCTTACGGGCACGGGTTCGTGTTCGCCCTCGTCGCCCCTGCGCTGTTCGTGCCCAAGCTCCCTTCGACACCGCTAGTGACGCCCGTCACCAAGCTGAACCGGACCTTGCCGGGATCGGGAATGACGAGATCCTGCGCGAACACGTCGGTCACGCCGCACTGGCGATCGGCCAGCGGGTTCGACCCGGGCGCCTGCGTATAGACGCCGCCGCTTCGAAGTACCGACAAGTCTCCTTCGTACACATTCCAGCTTGTCGGGCCGGATTCCTGCTGCCACTCGATGTAGTTCTTGTCGTCGGTGCCGAAGACGTAGATCAGCCCATCGTCGAGATCGCAGACATCGCCGATGCCGTCGAAGTCAGAGTCGGACTGCGTCGGGTTGTAGTCGAATCCACAGTTGTCGCAGGCATCTCCAACGCGGTCGCCGTCGATGTCGGACTGAGTCGGATTCGAGTTGAGCGGGCAGTTATCGCACGCGTCGCCGAATCCGTCATGGTCGGTGTCGGCCTGGCTCGGGTTCGAGACGAACGGGCAGTTGTCGCAGGCGTTCCCGGCGTGGTCTCCGTCGGTGTCGAGCTGTGTGGGATTCGGGGACAACGGGCAGTTGTCGCACGCGTTGTGGATTCCGTCACCGTCGGAGTCCACCCCCGAGGCGTCTTCGTCCACCTGGCCATTGCAGTTGTCGTCGATTCCGTTGCAGATCTCGGGGGCGCCGGGGTGCACGGCAGCATTGGTGTCGTTGCAATCGCCCTGGCAAATCCGGTATCCGTCGCCGTCCGCATCGGCCTCGTTCGAAGGAATCGTGGGCCACGAGGGATCGCTGCAGTTGTTGTTGATCCCGTCGCAGAGCTGCGAAGCGCCCGGGTAAACCGTTGCGCGGGTGTCGTCGCAGTCGCCCTGACAGATCCTGTAGCCGTCATGGTCGCCATCCGCCTCGTTGGCGGGAACGGTCGGCCACGAGGGATCGCTGCAATTGTCGTTGATGCCGTCGCACAGTTGCGGGGCGCCAGGGTAAACGACAGCGCGCGTGTCGTCGCAGTCTGCCGAGTTCGCCACGTATCCGGCCGGCATCTGGCAGAACGACGACGTCACCGCCGCATTGCCGAAGCCGTCACCGTCCGCATCGCGGTACCAGATCGCCGAGCCGCAGCCGTACTGCCAGGTGTCCGCGAACCCCGTAGTCGATGCGCCGTTGAAGTGCGAGCCTCCGAAGAGAACGACTCCCGCACGAGCCGAATCGTAGACCATTCCATGACCCGACCTCGCTGCAGGACCGGAGGACGCGCGCTGGGTCCACGTCGTGCCGTCCCACTCCCAGGTATCATTGGCGAAAGCCGTCGAGCTTCCATTGAGAGAGCCGCCGAAGAGCACGGTGCGGCCGCGTGCGGAATCGTAGGCCATTGCAGGCGCGGACCTCGCAGCGGGCCCGGTCGAAGCCCGTTGAGACCAGCTTGTGCCGTCCCATTCCCACGTGTCCGCAAGTCGGCCCGCGCTGCCGTTACCCCCGAACAGCACGACACGGCCCCGTCCCGAGTCGTACGCCATCGCGTGAACCGACCTCGCGGGCGGGCCCGTGGTCGATCGCTGTGTCCACGTCGTGCCATCCCACTCCCAAGTGTCGCCCAAGTTCCCGGAAGCGTCGTTGCCGCCGAACAGAACCAACCGACCACGTCCCGAGTCGTACGCCATCGCCGTCGCTCTCGCAGACGGGCCGGTGGACGCCCGCTGTGTCCACGTCGTGCCGTCCCATTCCCACGTGTCCTGGAGGTATCCGGGGGAAACGGATCCACCGAAGAGCACGACGCGCCCGCGCGCGGAGTCGTACGCCATTCCGCATCCGGACCTCGCCGAAGGACCGGTGGTGGCCCGTAACGTCCATTTCATGCCGCTGAGCTCCCACGTGTCCCCGATGGATGGACTGACGGAAAACGCCCCGCCGAAGAGCACGGTGCGATTGCGCGCGGAGTCGTAGGCCATCCCGAAAGCGTTTCTTTGGCCCGGATAATCGGTCCGCTGCGTCCAGCTCGTACCGTCCCACTCCCAGGTGTCGCCAAAGGACGCGCCGGGGACAGGAACACCGAACCCGCCGAACAGCACGGTGCGGTTTCGCGTGGAGTCGTAGGCCATCGCGTGCGCGTACCGCCCCGGAGCGCCGGTCGTCGCTCGCTGCGTCCAGGTCGTGCCGTCCCATTCCCACGTGTCGCCGAGAAAGCCTCCGCCGTCCCCGCCGAACAACAGGACGCGACTGCGCGCCGAGTCGTAGGTCATCGCGTGACCGTAGCGCGCCGAGGGGCCCGTGGAAGCCACCTGCGTCCATGTCGTCCCGTCCCAGGCCCATGTATCGCCGAGATTCGAGCCATTGTGGCCGCCGAAGAGCACGACGCGTCCGTGTGCCGCGTCGTACGCCATGGCATGATCTTGTCTCCAGGAAGGACCGGTCGTCGCGCGCTGGGTCCACGTCGTGCCGTCCCACTCCCACGTATCCGTCAGGCCTTGGCCGCCGAAGAGCACCGTGCGACCGCGCACGGAGTCGTAGGCCATCGCGTGACCGTCTCGTACGGACGGGCCAGTGGACGATCGTTGCGTCCAGGAGGTGCCGTCCCATTCCCACGTGTCTCCGAGGCCCGCACCGTTCAAGCCGCCGAACATCACGACACGTCCTCGTGCGGAATCGTAGGCCATCGCGTGGCGATACCTGGCCGACGGCCCCGAAGAGGATCTCAGAGTCCAAGACGTGCCGTCCCATTCCCAGGTGTCACCCAGGTACTGGTCGCCGAAGCCTCCGAAAAGCACAACGCGTCCGCGCACGGAGTCGAACGCCATCGCATGGTTGGTCCGCGGCTCCATGGCCGCGATGCTCCAGCCGTCAGCCACGACGTCCGGTTGCGCAGGTACGAGATGTTCAGGGGTGAGTGCCTCCGCGCGAGCAACCGGAACCAACGCTGGCACCACGACGAGCAGTGCTATGGGGAAAAGCAGCGCGAGCATGCTCCACCGCTCTCGCCGCCCAGGAGAGGGCGAGGTTTTCAGTGGTAGTTTCAAGAATGCCCCCAGCCTGAGCGCGTAGCGCGCTCGCCCTCCGGACTTGGTACCAACCTTCGTACGCTCGTCGGAAGGCGGGGTCAACCCTAAAACGACTACGGGCAGGCGCTCCCCGACGCCGAGATTCCTGCATCGCGGCTCGCCGCCTGCGACGGCGATGTGTCGTCGTACGTGCCGTGGGCGACGCATGTCATGGTCACGGGGCGCAAGAGCGCGAAAGTGCCCGCGCCGGCCGGGGGCGCGCCGTACGGATCGGTGAAAGCAAGCGCCGCGGTGTCGTTCGCGAGGCACGCGTTCTCGCCAGGGGGGAGCGCGTTCAACGCGGCGGTGAAGTCGCCTCCCGACGACCGCAACGTTCCGAGGTCCCCGCGGACCAGATCGAACGCCGCCGCCCCTCCCGAGGTCCACGACCAGACGGTGTCGCCCGTAACGGACTTCGACGCTTCGAGCGAGCCAGCGTACGCCGCGACGGCGGGGCAGGGCGGCGTCGCCGAGACCTCCGCGGTGTTCGCGCTCGCACCGCCCGCGTCCGGACCTCCGGTGTAGACCGCGGCCACCGCGTAGTAGTACGTGGTGCCGGAGGTCAAGCCGGTGTCGAAGTAGGAGGTGCCCGATGGGCAGGCGATCGCGTCGTACGGACCTCCGGCGACGAGGGACCGCCCGACGCGGTAGCTCGAGGCGACGGTCGAGGCCGGCCAGGACAGCGTCACCTGGCCGTCCGACGGAACGGCCGAGACGGGATCGGGCGGGGCGAGATTCACAAGGAGTGTCGTCGAGGCCGTGTGGGAGAGCGTGCCGGAGGTCCCGCTGATCGTGAGCGACGTCGCGTACGGGACCGCCGCGGTGGTGGTGCTCATCGTGAGAACGGAGGTCCCCGATGCGGCGATCGTCAGCGGACTGAACCCGCCGCTCGACACTCCGGCGGGAAGGCCCGTCTCGGTGCCGACCGCAAGCGAAACGGTCCCCGCGAACCCCGAGAGCGGCGTCACCGTCACTGTGAACGACGCGGATTGTCCGGGGACGACCGTCTGCGACGCCGGGGACACGGCGATGTCGAAATCGGCGGACGCGGGGAGGACCTTGATCATCCGCGTCGGCGGGCTGGGATCGGAGTTGTTGGAGGCATCCAGCACCGTCATCGAGACTTCGTACTCTCCCGCGTTGCTGAACGTCACGTTGCCGGGGGTCTTCGCCGTCGAGGTCGCGGGCGTTCCTCCCGGGAAGATCCAGGAGTACTTCGAGGCCGTGGTCGTCGTGCCGAACGCCACCGACTGCCCGGCATTGATCGTGGTGTCCGACGCCGGAGAGCTGATGATGCCGGACGGAGAGGGGGTGGCGTAGCGTGTCAATTCCACCCAGCGCGCCACCGACGGAACCCCCGCTCCGTCCAGCAGGAAGAGCATGTAGTAGCCGGGAGGGGCCACGTTCGAGCTCGACGGGGTCGTCAGGCTGAGCGTTCCAGAGCCGGAGCACGCCGGCTGCGGCGACGGGCCGCACAGGCCGACGACGCGCTGGTCCATGTCGAAGGCGTGGGTGGTGGAGCCGGGGCGGACGAGGACTGCCGAGGAGATCGGGGACGCCGCCGTGTAGTCGACGGTGAACGAAGCGCCGTAGCCAAGGACGGAGGGCGAAACGCCCGTGATCTGCGGGCGGCCCGAGGTGATCAGGTGGTCGTTCGCGTCGTAGAGGTACGGCGGCGTGTAGATCTCCACCGTCGCCAAGTATTTTCCGCGGTCGCCGGGATTGCTCCCGAGGCTGGCCACCGTGGCGTCGGGCAGGAGCACGGCTGTGGAGTGATACAGGCGGGAATACGACGCGGTCCCTCCGGAGGTCATCGCGCCCGAGACCGAGTTGTACAGATCGGCGGTCTTCCCCGGTGTGTCCGGCGCCTCGTTGTTCACGGAGCCGCCCGACGCGAGAACCTGGCCGTTCGGGAGGAGGATCGCGTTCATCTCGATCCGCCCCGTGGACATGTTGGGTCCGGCGGTCCACGACGGCGATGCGGCGGAGAGATCGATGATCTCGGTGGACCTCGACGCGGGATTGCCGCCGCCGAAATTCATGACCTTCGGGGTGTAGCTCGGGGGCCAAAGCGGGAGCAGAACCGCGGAGCCGTACTGCCGGTCCCGTGTCGTCGCCACGGAGATCGTCCACGTCCGCGCCGATGGGTCGAAGAACCAACCGTTCGAAATCGAGCCGCCGGACCCGTGCCCCGTGAAGAAGGTCTTGCCGCTGGGCAGGAGGAAGTTGCGGGGAAACAGCGGAGGCGTGAACGGGTCGGTGACCGTCGAGCCCCAGCCCGCCCCCGCGTTGGTCAGGTCGTAGATCTGGACGGTGGTGTTGGTGGACCCGCCCTGGCCCAGGCCCGAGAACGCCATGATCCGGCCGTCGCCCAGCGCCGTCGCGCTCCCGTACCACCGGCCGCCGGCCATGTCCTGCGACTGGTTGAACTCACCGGTCGCGGGATCGAAGAACGATGCGCGTTTGTCCCCCTTGAACGAATAGTCCGAGGTCCCGCCGACGGTGAGGGTTCGTCCGTGGGGAAGCTGCGCGGTGCCGCTGCAGAAGACGTCGTACTCCAGGTTCTGGACGACGATGCCGGTCGCGTCGAGGGCGGTGGGGTCCCACAACAGGGCGCGGTAGCTCTCGGAGCCGGTGGAGTTGTTGCTCGCGTCGTTCTCCGAGCCCGCGATCACCAGGACCTTCCCCGAGCGGAGTAGCGTCGCCGCGATGGGATTGATCGGCATCTGGTAGGGAAGGATCGTCCACGTGCCGGTCACGTGGGGGACGTTGCCTCCGCACTGAGCGCGGGCTCCGGCACCCGCGGCCAGCGCCACGGTCATGGCCGCGCAGATTCCCAGACGCCGCATCGCCGGTCTCCGGGAGCTCACAGCAGCTCCAGAAACGCGAGCAGGTCGTCCCGCTGGGCGGGCGTGATCTGGAACTGGAAGTGGTCGTTGTAGTGGTCGATCACATCGCCGAGCGTCGCGGCGGAGTTGTCGTGGAAGTACGGCGCCGTGTGCTTCAAGCCGCGCAGCGAGGGGATGTCGAAGGCATTGAGATCCTGGAGATCCCCCGTGATCGCCGCGCGCCCGGGATCCGGCGTGTAGGTTTCCACGTACGACCCGTCGGGCTGGCGGAACGCGAGATGCAGCATCGCGAACCGCGGCGCGTTTCGCTCGCTGACGAACACGCTGGCGAAGCGGCGCGTGTCGGGCGCCGCGGGCACCGAGAGCGTCTCGCCGTCGTGGCACGTGCGGCAGTGAAGGTCGAAGACGGCCTGGCCGCGCTGCGCGGCGGGGCTGACGACGGGGATCGAGAACCCCGCCGGCTTCGGCAGGGGATCGGTGTCGTCCTCCACCGCGCGCAGTCGCAACGGGTAGTAGAGCTCCGTTTCGAACGCCGCGAGGGCGTCGAGCTCCTTCGGGGTCGGCGGACGCTTCGGAGCCATGTGCCCGAGGATCGCGCCCCGCGCTTGGCCCTGGAGCGTCGGCGAGCGACCATCCTGGAGGTAGGGGGCGGTCAGCTCCACGTTGGCCACGCCCGGGACCCCGCGCCACACGGTGATCGTGCGCTGTGACGGGTTCTCGGGGAGGATCACGTTCGGGTGCAGGGGAATGGTCACGCGGAACACGGCGAGCGTCCGGAGGGTGGTGTAGTCGCGACCGGCCCCGTCGTCGCTGTCCTGGGGACGGAAGAGGGGATGGGCGGGATCGGATTGGAAGCGCTGCTCGACCAGCTCGGGCGAGACCGTGAACTCGTTGCGCGGGTCGTGGCACGTCGCGCAGGTGCGCCCGTTCCCGTCGAAGGTCTCGTGAAAGAAGAGGTCGCGGCCGTATTCGTAGGACGCGCGATGCGGCGTCTCGCCGCCGGCCGCGTACGCCGCGATGCCGATCCCGGTGAAGGCGGCGAGGGCGGCCGCCAGGCCTCGACGTTCGAGGAGAGCGCGCACGGTGGACTCCTTCATTCGGGAAATACGACGGGCCGTTCGTGGGCGCTACCACCAACCGGAGCCGAGTGTCGCCACGTTTCCGGCTCTGTTCGCGTTGTCGGCGCGATCGTCCCACCGAGCCGAGCCGCTTCCATACCCGTAATGGTCGGCGAGCGCGCGCTCGTGAGACGCGCTGAGGCCTTTTGCGCGTGCGTAGCTCTGCGGGTAGGCTTCTGTTCTCGGCTCGCCGAGCCTGAGAGCCCTGGTGCAGGCCCACCATGCAGACCGGCGCGGATCTGGCGACTTGTCTGATGGACGGTTCAGGCGCGGTGCAGACCGAGGGGTCGCACACGGGGCGAGAACGATTCTCGCAGCTCGAAGGAGATGCAAATGAACCTCACCATGACGGGCGTGGGACGGCGATGGGCTGCCATCGGATTCGCGGCGATGATCCTGAGCACCGGGACATTCGCGGCAGGCGCGGGCAGGGGTCCGGAGAGCGAGGGTTCCGAGCTTGCTCACGGCACCGCGTCCCGCTCCCACTTCAATCGAGCGGGCAACATCCTCATTTCAGACCAGTACAACAACCGTGTCATCGAGATCGATGCGTCGGGCAAGATCGTCTGGTCGTTCGGCAAGGGTCCTGCGGACTTGACGTCCGGGAAGTCTCCGGTCGGTGTGAATGACGCGCAGCGCGTCGGCGACCTCACGCTCGTCGCGGGAACGGGAAATCCGGGCGGCTTCGGCGACTGCAACCCCGGACCGTGTCCCGACAATCGTGTGATGCTCGTCGATCCCGTGGGAAAGGTCGTCTGGCAGTACGGTCAATTCGGTGTCAGTGGCGCTGACCGGAATCAGCTCAATACCCCCGTTCAAGCGACCTATCTGCCGAACGGCGACGTCCTCATCACGGACCAAGCCAACGAGCGCGTCATCGAGGTCAGGCGGAACGGGAGTATCGCTTGGCAGTACGGAGAGACCGGCGTCACCGGATCCGACGACAATCTCCTCAACAACCCGAACAGCGCCGAGCTGCTCGCCAACGGCGACATCCTCATCGCGGACGAAAACAACAACCGAGCGATCGAGGTGAATCGAGACCACCACATCGTGGCGACCTTCAGCGCGACCGGCACCGTGGGCGCGATCGCCTTCGCCAGTCGTCTCGATGACGGCGACACTCTTCTGACCGACGCGGGGAATGCGCGCGCCGTCGAGGTCGACACAGGAGACAATGTCGTGTGGCAGTGCGTCACGAACGCCGATCCGAACAGCAATCCGGATCCACAACCGTCACGTGCGATTCGGCTTGAAGATGGGAACACAATCATCAGCGACCAGTACAACAATCGCGTCCTGATCGTCGATCATGCGGCCTCCTGCAACACCGTGGCGGTCTACGGGCTGCCGCTCAACGATGGACTCAACACCGGCGTCGGCAATCAGAATGCGAATCAAGGGATGAACGGGCCCTACGACGCCAAAGTGATCGGCGACTTCACCGGGCTGACCCCTCCGCACGGTTTTGACCCGTCGCTCGACGAGGCCTCGCACCGGTAACGCGGTCCACCGCTACACGAGATCAACGACGGCGCCGAGTATCTCGGCGCCGTTTTCATTTCCGGTCCGACGGGTTCCAGAAGATAAGCTTGCCGGCATGGAACACAGCTTCGACTGGCGCGAACGGCTCCGTGGCGGCGCAGCCTCCATTTTCAAGTGGAACCTGGTGTTCTTCGTCGCGGGGTTCGCATTCGACGTCGTGGCCACGCGTGCAGGCGTGGACCACACCCTGCTGATCGTTCAGCAAATCGCCTATCTCGCGATCATCGGCGGCATCCTGTACGTTGATTTCGTCCGGGAAGAGCGGCCCGATGCGCTGCCGATGCCGCGGTGGATCGAACGGCCGTGGGCGTACCGCAGCTTCGTCTTCCATTTCTGCCTCGGCACGCTCATGAACCTCTACTCGATCTTCTTCCTGATGAGCGCGTCGCTCTTCTCGTCGAGCGCGTTCGTCGCGATTCTTTTCGGCGCGATCTGGCTCAACGAGCTGCACACCGTCCGGCGTGGGCTGGACGTCAAGGTCGCGCTCTACGTCCTGTGTGTGTTCTGCTTCTGGTCGCTCCTGATTCCCATCCTGTTGCACTCGATCAGCCGGCTGACGTTCTTGCTGTCGTTCGCCGCGACGCTCGCGGTCTTGGCGGGCTTCGTGACCGCGCTGAGGCCGCGGATCGGCCGGGCGCGTCTCGTGGGGCGCCTGGTCAACCCGGGCGTCGCGGTGAGCGTTCTTTTCCTCCTGATGTACTGGGTCGGGCTGATCCCGCCGGTGCCGATCGCCGCACGGACGATGGGCGTTTACCACCGCGTCGAGCGCGTGGGCGATCAGTTCCGGCTGTCCTACGAATCGTCGTGGACGAGGCCGTGGCGGTACGACGATCGGCGTTTCGTTGCCGAGCCCGGAGATGTGGTGAGCGTGTTCTTCGCGATCTTCGCACCGACACGTTTCGATGACACCGTGTTCGTGCGTTGGTCGTTCCTCGATCGCACGTCGAGCTGGAAGGACTCCGACCGCATTCCGATTCGCATCACAGGCGGCCGCGACGAGGGCTTCCGCGGCGTGGCAACGAAGGAGAACTACACGCCAGGTGCCTGGCGCGCCATCGTGGAGACCCGGGACGGACGCGAGATCGCGCGGCTGCGGTTCACGATCACGGAAGGCGAGTTGAACCCGGCGCGGGTGTTCAAGACCGAAACCTATTAGGCGTGCGGTCTATTCCCGGTCGAACACGAGAACACTCTTGGGCGCGCTTTGATTCACCAGGCGCTCTGTGATCGTCAAGGTCTTGAGATCAGTGGAAAGCTCGATCTGCTGGGTGCTCGTTGTTTCGCCTTTGGACTTGTGTGTGATCTCCAGGCCGCGCTCGTTCAAGCGGCGGCCCGAACGTGCAGTGCCTTGGTCTTTCCCGTTCGTATCGAGGTCTGGATAATCCTTACCATCTAACTTGATAGTCTTGGCCGTGTCTTCATCGGAACGCTTGAATGACAGGCCGTCACCCTCGTAGACCGCGGTCTTGAGCTCGATGCCCGTCCTCACCTTTGCGCTCTCGCTGTCCCACGTGCCAGGAAAACCTGACTGTCCCGCCGTCCGCTCGTACTCGTAGGGCAGGAACAAGGTCGAGCCATTGGGCAGAGGTTGCGAGAACAACGTCATCCCGTCGGGAAGGTACTGGGTGAAGGCGTCGTTCAGAGTTCTGCCGTCTTCGGAAAGTGTCCATTCCGCCTTGAGCAGCGTGCGGCCCTTCATCTTCCGGACGACCTCCCAACTCTTGGGTCCTTTCACCGTGATGGAGAGCGTGGTGCCGCTCAGAGCCGGCTGGTCGGTTCCGTCGGCCACGATCGTGTCGACTGCGTCGGGCGCAAGGGTGAGCTTGTATCTGTTGGTGCCCGCAGTCTCGACCTTCATTTCGTCGACGAGTTTGCTCTTGGACGAATTCACCCTCCATTGGCCCACGAAGGGATTGTCCGCTGCCCATAGCGTACCGGTCATTAGACAAGCGATCGACAGCAGCGGAAGAACGCGACGGTGCATGTGTGTCCTCGCAGAAAAGTGATGAGCGCACGCAGGCGGACTGAACAGTTCAGGCAGTCCGACTGGTTAGTACGGAAGCTCGAACGAAGAGTTTTGTCGGTGGGTCGGGGTCTTCAACGCCGCAGACCGATTCGGGACCGGCGCGAGATCTCCCCCAGGCGTAGCTCCTGATCGTCGCCACGTCCTGACGATTACCGACCCCTGGGGCTTTGGCTACAGGAGAACGGGTCCCGGTCCGACGGGAACGCAGCCGGTGGCATGCGCGCAGCTCGCGAAGCACCCGTTCGTGTACGTCACCCCGTTACTGCACTTCACAGGGGCGTAGACATAAGGGCAAATGCAACCCTGTACCGCAGCGCGCGCATCGCTGAACAACGAAGCGGAGCCGGCCGTCAGGGCAGCGAACACCGTCACGGCGAGGAAGATCCTTCCTGGGACTTTGATGGTCTTCATCGTGACTTCTCCCTAATGTGAAGAATGACTGACCCCGATCATAAGCGAAGTCGCTCGGTCTCGACCTGTTCGTCTCCGGAAAGAGGGAGTCGCCTACGACGTGGCGGCAGGCGTTCGCGGTTCGGATCCGGCGGGAGCTCGCTGGCGCGACGTCGATCGCCATCCGGCTACGATGTAGGCGCCTAGAACGAGGAGCACGGCCAACCCTTGGGCCGCCAGGGTCTCCATGGTCGGAAAGATCGAGAACCACAGTCCAGCCCAGGACGGCAGGACGGCGCCCAGCCATTCGATGCGCGTCGTCGATAGCCAGCCGGCGAGCTGCATTTCCTGCGCTTGCTCGCCCACCATGACGACGAGGACGGCGCCGAGCATGACTCCCGTGACCACGAGCATGCGCTTGTAGGGAAGCCGTCGGTGGCCGGCGAACGCCAGGACTCCGGTGATCGTGGTCAGGGACAGCCCGATCAGCACTCCCAGCCCAACGGCTCCGCTTCCCAGCTTGAGCCGATAGCTCTGGAGAAACAGCACGACCTCGAACCCTTCGCGATAGAGCGAGGTGAATCCGAGGAACGCCAGGCCCCAGAACAATTTCCTCGGGGATGAAGATGCGCCGTCGGCCGGGTCGAGGAGCCGTCGCTTGCGTTCCGTGTGGAGGCTGATCCAGCCGGTCCAATAGACCTTGTGGAAGAACCAATTCATGATGACGATCAGAACGACGACCGCGAGCAATCCCGTAAAAGCCTGGAGCTGCAGCGCCGAAATGCTCTGCCCGATGTCGGTCACGATGGCGACCGCGATCCGCCAGGTCAGGAGCGTGGCCAGAAACGCGAGCGCGGCTCCAAGGGCGACCGGTCGCCGGTACGAGCGGGCCTCGCCGGTCATACTGACCGTGATGGCGGTCAGCACGAGGATGCATTCGAGCCCCTCGCGAAAGACGAGGATGCCGACATCGACGGCCGCCGCGATCGTGCTCGAGCGAACGACGGGATCGGGAAGCGACATGACGCGCTGCCACGCGATGACGCCGACAGCCAAGGCGCAGCATGCGATCAGGGGCCCGTACGGCAACCGCGGTCTTCCCGCTTGCGACGATGGTGGCATGGTCGGCATCGCTTCGTCGCACAGGTTATCGGCGGTGCGCTGACGCGTCAAAGAAACAGGGCGCCTCAACCCGGGTGGCGGCTCCCGTTCGGAATGAGTTAGTGACGCTGAGGCAGAATGGTCATGGCCTCAGGGAGTCCTGGTTCGGAGCCACGTGTGACATCACATGAGGAAGCCGCCATGAAGAAACTGATTGCCTTCGCCCTCGCCGTTACCTTCGTTCTCCTCGTGCCTGCCATCGCCAGGGCGCACGAGGGCCACAAATCCTCCACACCGCACTTCAGCGGCACGATCACCAGTTGGGATGACGCTGCGAAGCAGGCGACGGTCAAAGACTCCGCCGGCAAGGAGCATTCGTTCGGCTGGAACGAGAAGACCGCGGTCACCGGCGCGCCGAAGGTCGGCGAGCACGCGTCGGTGAAGTACACCAAGGACAAGGATGGCAAGGTCTGGGCGACGCACGTGACCGTCGGGGCGAAGACGGCGTCCACGAAGTCGGGCACGTCGGGTTACTGAGCGAGAGGCGGCCCGGAGCGGGTGGGCCCCCGACCCGCCCGCGCGCGCTCAGCTGCCTTCCTTGCCGTTCCACACCGCCATCATGTCGGCGGAGCCCTGCTCGCGAACGCCGTTGTCCGAGAGTATCTCCTCGGTGGCGGCGAGCATTTCGCTGCGGCGGAAGATCAGATTCTCACCTTCGCGCTTGCCCTCGATCCCGATGACGACGAACTCGTCCTTCAAGTTCCGGAGCAGCGTCACCAGGTGGCGCAGGTTTCGGACGGTGACACCGTTGATCGAGGACACCACGGCGTTGGCGACGTTGCCGTAGCCCTTCGAGATCGCGTGCGGGAACAGCGGTGCCGGGATGACGACCAGCTCATCGCGCTCGGGGGTCGGTGCGTCGAGCATCTGCGTCATCAGGGACCATGAGGCTGTGGGCGACGCGCCGGCGCCGCGCAATGCGGACATGAGGTCGACGGTGGCTCGGGAGAACACGACCGGTCCGTAGATGAAGTACGACGGATAGAGGCCGTCGAGAGACTTGACCAGGGCCGGCCGTTCGACCTGCAGGGGAACCTCGATCGATTGCTTCTTGCCGTCGCGAACGATGCTCAATCCGATGCGGCCGTCGCGCGCGGAGTGTTGAATCTGGTACTGCAGGGCGACGCGCAGGTTGCCGTTCGCCAGGATCATGCCCTGGTCGTCGACGGCGACGCCGCCGATCGCCGTGATCACGTCCCACTCGCGCAAGGGGTAGTCGGCCTCGTGGCGCGAAGGCCGGTGCACGATGATTCCGTGGACCGACGGATCGAGCTTGAGGAACCCCCGCAAGGCCGGGTTCTCGAGGGTTTGCAAGTCGTCGTGCAAGAGCGGCTTGCCGTCGTAATGCCCGTCGGCGAGGTCGCTCAGGAACAGCTCGATCTCCTCGTTCGGGATGATGTAGGCGATGTTCTGCGTCCCGCCCAGCGAGCTGAAGGCGAGGCCGATCATGCGGTCCCCGGCGGTGGCCGGCCCGCCGCTGTTGCCGGGATTGATCGCCGCGTCGATCTGCACCCGCAGGCCGGCGGTATTCGCGTTGTAGGCGGCGAACTCGATGCGCGACACGATGCCCTTGGTGATCGAGAGCGAATTGCCGCCGACCGGGAATCCGTAGGCGAGCACGGCATCTTTGATCTGCGGAAGCGAGGCCGATCGCTCGAGCGGCGCATGGCGCTCAAAAAAGGAGTCGTCGTCCAGCGTGAGCACGGCGAGGTCCATGCCGGGCGCCACCGCCGCGACCTTGGCACCGTACTTGTCTCCCTCGCGGTCGGCCTGCACCTGTAGCTGCCCGGCATAGGCCACGACATGCGCGTTCGTCAGGATGCGATGACCTTCGATGACGACGCCCGACCCGGTGATTTCGGCCGGCGACTGTCGGGTCCACGGATGATTGAGGTCGGGCCGGCGGGTCGTGGCGAAGATTTTCACCACAGCAGCTTCGACACGCTCGGAGATCTGCGCGGCCGCGGCATCGGTGGCAGCGTTCCCCGCGCCGGCGGTGGAGGGGGCATCGTCCGCCCGCGCCGGCAGGCCGATGGCGACGACGGCGAGGAACGCCGCCATCGGAAGAACGGCTGGCCCGCCGCGGGCGAAGGCCCGCCACGGCGGGGGCAAGGTCGAACGAGTCATGCAGGGCACCTCCAGGAGACAATCGGCGGCGCGAAGCGCCCGGTCACCGGCGCTCGTCGCTCTCCGCCGCGCGAAAGGATGGCTCACGACCCGATGGCGGTCAACGGACAAACTGGGCAGCAAGAAACCGTGTCAGCGACACTGACGGGAGGCCGCGCTCGAGCGGGAACCCGCTCGAGGCGCGCGCGTATCATCCCGCCGTAGGGAGGACGATCTCGTGGGCTTGATCAACTGGATCTTCGACTTCTATCAGCAGTACCGGATCGATCAGCTTCAGAAGGATGCCGCGCAAACTCGAGCCGAAATGACCGTGCGTGCTCCGAACGGCGCGCTCGACGCGGAAAAGCTCGAGCGAGCTGTGGGCGAGATGGCGTTGGCCGTCAAGACGCTCCAGCGCATGATGGTCGAGAAGGGACTTTGCACGCCTGACGAGTTTCGCGCCAAGCTCCAGCTCGTCGATCTCGAGGACGGTCGAGCGGACGGACGCGCGCCAATCGGATGAGGACTTCCGTCTCGCCCTCGCGCTCTCTCAGGTCCCCCAGCCGGCGAGCATCGCGACGATTGCGAACGTGTCTCGGAACCCATGGGCGAGAATCGTGACCCACAGGTTGCGGCGCGCCAGGAGGTACGTGGCTCCGAGCACGAGGCCCGAGACCGTCGACGCGATGACTCCCGCAGGCCCTTTGTAGTAGTGCCCATATCCGAAGAGCACGCTCGCGACCACGAGCGCGGCGCCGTAGGCGAGTCGCGTACGACCGCCGGTTTCGGCCGCGCGATTGATCAGGTAGCCACGGTAAGCGATCTCTTCGCCGAAGGCGGCGAGCGTCCAGACGAGACCGAGCGAACGTAACGTCCAGCCCAAGTCATGCGTCGGGCTCTGGAACGCTTTCGAGACGTGCTCGGCGCCCAAGTAGCTTTCGGCAATGGGTCCCACGACGACGTCGGAGAGCACCACGATCGCCGCCGCCGACAGGATTGCGTACGCGACGGTCTTCCACCACGAACGCGGCGACTCGAGCCCGATGTCTTTCCACCCGCCCCCGCGCACTCGGACCGAGATCCAGCACAGCACGACGAGAATCGGCACTTCATTGGGCACGACGTGGTAGACGTTGTGGCCGATGACGATCGCGCCGGCCAGCAGCAGCTCGAGCCCACTCACGACACGCGATCGCCCGATGTGGATCGAGTTGGTGCTGCCGTGGTTCTCCACGCCGAGGGAATACGCGTCCCCGTGAGGCACGGTTCCCAACTGCCGCCCGCGCAGGCGATTAGCGTCGACCGTTGATCTCCGTCGCACGGTCCACGAGAGCAGCCATCAGCGCGCGGACGTGGGTCTCGAATTCTGGACCGCGCACGATCGGCTGCTCGCCGACAACGACCGCCCGAACCGCTCGCAGCGTCTGCCCGAGCGCCTGGAGCCCGCGCCGACCGCGGTCAGCGTGAGGGACGACGGCAGTCGTGGCCACGACTTTGTTGTCGAGCTCGCCCGAGCCGATGACCCAATCGATGGCGTTCTTCAGTGCACCAGACAAGCTATGGCCGTACTCGGGCGAGGCGATCAAGACCGCGTCGCTATTGGCGAGCGCGCGGCGCCAGGCGTCCACAGGCGCCGGTGCACCGCTCTCCTCGAGCTCCGGGTTGAACAACGGAAGCTCGCGAAGCAGGTCCGTAACGACCACCTCGACGCCCACGGGCGCTACCGTTGCCGCAGTTCGCAGGAGCTCCCGATTCCCGGAACTCGTCTGGAGGCTCCCGCAGACACCGAGGATCCGCATGGTTCGGGACAGTATCGCCTTGGCGTCGCTGATGCACGCCGGCAGGTCGACTAGATCGCGGATTCTATCCCCGCGCGGTGATTCACGGCTCCTTCCGCTGGACGACGGTGATCGATCCATTGTTCTCGAGGACGGCACAATGCACTTCGTCGACGGAGCTGCATCCGGCCTGACGGAGCGCGGCCTCCAGCTCGTGATGCGTGAGTTGCGCTCGGGCCATGACCGTCTTGTAGAGCCTCCCGTTGTGGATCAGGATTTCCGGCTGCCCCTCGATCAATTGTTCGAAGCGCTTGCTGCGGAACGTCCCGTAACCCACGATGAAGTTCAGACCGACCAGCGTCGAGGCCGAGAGCAGGCCGCCGATCAGCGAATTGTCCCCCGCGTTCATCGCGTTCTGGACCGCGTTCGAGAGGACGAGCAGCAGCACGAGGTCGAAAGGAGCCAGCTGCCCGACCTGCCGCTTGCCGGTGATGCGCAACAAGATGATGAGAAAGACGTAGACCACGGCGGCGCGCAGGATCAGCTCCCACCACGGTTGATAGATGTCGAAGATCGTCAACCCGTGCGTTGCGGTGTCGTGCATCGGTTCTCCTCCCCAGCCGGCCGCGCAGCGGCAGCGACGCGAAGGATACGCGCACGAGGAGCACGCGGGCGGCCCTCCGCCGGTGGAGGGCCGCCCCTCGGACTAGAGAACCCTGTCGATCGAAAAGCTCTAGTACGGGAAGCAGATGCAGAGGGCGTTGTTCGGACAGCAGAAGCTATGCCCGTTCGGGCAGGTGATCAGGTGCGAGCCCCTCGGGCAAGAGCTCGCCGCGGCGGGTGACGCCGTCATCAAGGACCCGATTCCGACGGTTGCGACCGCGACGATCGCCATGACGAAGATCTTCCGACGCATGCACGTTCCTCCTTCATGGTCAAGGTAGTCGACCATTCCGCGATTCTACGCCCGCCCGGCCTGGGCGTGGTAGCTTCAGAGGAGATGGCGTACGTGAGGAAGCCGGTGCTGAGCGGCCAGTCGATCGACTGGCGCCCGTGGGCTGTCGCGAGGTTCCGAACCGAATACGCCCGCGACGGGTTCCTCTGCGCGATTGCCAACACGACGGAAAGCGGGTGGGACGCGGCGGTGATGCCCGACGACGGTCTGGGGGCGCAGGTCCGCTGGCGTCCAGGGTGGTTCCTACGCCTCAACGACCTGGCGTACTTTCACGGCGGCAGGATCGTCCTCAACGGATCGTAAGAGTCCCGCTCGTCCCGGAGCCGCTCGAGCGCGCCGGCGAGCGCGGCGAGGCGGCGTCCGCCGCGCCCTCGAAGCGCGAGCGGGGCGGGCGACGAGCCGACGAGCTCCGAGCAGCGGTCGAGCGGGCCCATCTTCCGCTTGAAGATTCGCGAGGCATGCTCGCGAAGCTCGATCTCGTGCTCCGGCATCGCGAGGCCTTCGCGCGCCGCGAGGTCGCGGTAGAACGTCCCCCAGAGAACGACCACGTCATCGGGCCGCAGGAAACGATTCCACGCATCCCGGCAGGAGTCGAGGCTGCCGCCCTCACGTAGCACGTCTTCGTCGAGGTCGATGTGCGTGCAGGTGCCGGGCGCGAGCGGCGACCTGGGTGCGATGACCCTCTCGAACGTCTCGGAGGTTGCGGGACGATGGGCGAGCCAGTGGACGAGCTCGGGCTCGCGCATATCTTTCGGCATGCGGGGCCAGGAATTGGCTTCGCCGTGGATGCAGATCAGGCGAGATCCGTATCGCGAGAGATGAGCTGCGAGAGCCGCGCGCGGAGAGACGCGGTGACTCCGATGCCGGCCGCGGTGCCGGCGCACGCCGACGGTCGTCTGGAACCACTGCTGCCTCGCCACCATCGCGTGGAACGGGGCAAGCAGCCGCTCGAAGCGTTCGCCGTCGCGCTCGAGCACGCGCAACACCTCGACGAGCGCCTCGATCGTCGAGACGCAGCCCGGGGCCGGCTCCTTGCGAATCAGGTAGGCGCTCTCATGCCGCGGCGTGAATCCGAGGCGGGGCAGGCGTTCGAGGATCGGATTCGTGCGGATGAGCTTCTTCGCCTGTGGCCATGTGCCGTCGACGACGATCAGGTCGATCGGCCGATCGAGGGGCACACGCTCCACAGGGACCGCACCCGGTCCGGGGAAGAGCACATAGGTCGTCTCACGCCGCGACGCCGCCACGATCTCCGGATCGGACGAAAAGGCGACGCCGACCGTGAGGCGCGAGTTGGGGAGTGCCAGATGCGCCATGCGCGCGGTGCCGATTCCCTTGTCCTCCTCGCGCGGATGCTGCAAAAGATGAATGCGGGTCCGCGTCGGCAGGAGCGTCGCCCGGTCGCAGAAGCAGACGCCCGCGGTCGCGACCTTCGTCGATCCTCCGGCGGACGGAATCCAGGCGACGAGCGGGCGGTGGCACTGGGCACAGGTCGGGCGCACGGCCGGTACGCTACACCGCTTCTCTATGTCACACGTGCGTCGCCGGATCCCGGGAGCTCACGGACACGGGTTCGTATTCGGCCTCGGCATGCCGGCGCTGTTCGTCCCCAGGCTCCCTTCGACGCCGCCGGTGACACCGGTGACGAGCGAGAATCTCACTGAGCCTGCGGGGGGTGTGTTGGGGTCGGCCACGGATGTGTCGGTCAAACCGCAGAACCTGGCGGCGAGCGCATTCGAGCCGGGCGGCTGGGTGTAGCTGCCCGTGGCTCGAAGCACGGAGAGGTCGCCTTCGTAGAGGTTCCATGACGTCGGGCCGCTCTCTTGCTGCCAGCGCACGTGCGTCATGTCGCCGGCGGTGACGTAGATGAGTCCGTCGTCGAGATCGCACGCGTCGCCCACGCCGTCGTGGTTGAAATCGCTCTGCGACGGGTTGTACAGGCCGAGGCAGTTGTCGCAAGCGTCGCCGGCGCCGTCGGCGTCCCCGTCTGATTGATCCGGGTTCGCTACGGCGGGGCAGTTGTCGCAGGCATCGCCCCTGCCGTCACCGTCGGTGTCGCCGAACCCCTCGTCGATTCTCCCGTCGCAGTTGTCGTCGATGCCGTTGCACACCTCCTGGGCGTTCGGGTGGACCGCCGGGTTCCCGTCATCGCAGTCCAGCGGGCACGCCGGGTAGCCGTCGTGATCGGCGTCGACGTAGCCCATGACATAGGCGCCCCCGGTGCCGAACGTGTAGACGTCGCCGCCGCCCCAGACCAAGACCGCCGATCCCGTCCAGACCCCCGTGGCGCCGTCCCGGGCGGGCGGCGCGTTCACCGTGGAGATCGGGTTCCACACGTCGATGAACGGGTTGTAGCGTGCCGAGCGGCTGCCCCACACGACCATGAGCGAGCCGGTCCAGACGCCGGCCGCGTTCGAAATGTTCGGCGGAGCCCCGACCGTCGTCACCGGAGCCCACAGGTCGTTTTGTGGGTCGTAGCGCCCCCCCGCGCCCAAGGTGTTTCCGCCCCACACGACCATCTGCGAGCCGGTCCAGACGGCGACGTGACCCTGACGCTCGGCCGGCGCGTTGATGGTCGTCGTCGGCAGCCACGCATCCGCGACCGGATCGTACCGCCCGCCATCGTTGTTGAAACTGAAATTGCCTCCGCCCCAGACGATCATCTGGGACCCCGTCCACACGGCGGTGTGCATCGAGCGCGCGCTCGGCGCGCCGGCCGTCGTGGTCGGAAGCCAAGAGTTCGTCGCGGGATCGTAGCGTCCGCCGGTGTTGAAACCGCCGCCGTTGGAGCCGCCCCAGACGATCATCCGGGATCCCGTCCAGACGGCCGTCTGCCTGGAGCGAGCGGTCGGTGCTCCGGCGAGAGACGTCGCAAGCCAGTTGTCGAGGATCGGATCGTAACGTCCGCCGGTGTTCGTTTCGCTCGGCGCGGCACCGCCCCAGACGATCATCTGGGAGCCCGTCCAGACGGCGGTGTGGAACGATCGGGCAGTGGGTGCGCCCGAGACGCTCATCGGCGTCCACGTATCGAGCGCGGGATCGTAGCGGTAGCCGCTGTTGACGTTCCCGATCCCCTCGACCCCGCCCCAGACGAGCATCAGCGTGCCTGTCCAGACGGCGGTGTGCTGCTTGCGCGGCGGTGGCGTCGCGCCCGGAGACATCGACGTCCACGTGTCGGCCCCCGGATCGTACCGGCCGCCGTTCGCGAGCTCGGTGTTGTTCACGTCCCTGCCGCCGTAGACGAGGAGCCGCGATCCGCTCCAGACCGACGTCATGGCATTGCGCGCCGCCGGAGCGCCGGTCGTCGACGTCGCCGTCCACGTGTCCGTGGCCGGGTCATACGTGGCGCCCGTGTTGGTCGCCACGTTGCCCCCACCCCAGATCAGCATCCGGGAGCCGCTCCACACCGCTGCGGGGCCGCTCCTCGCGGACGGCGCGTTCGTGAGAGACGTCGCGGACCACGTGTCGGTGGCCGGGTCGTAGCGTCCTCCCGTGTTGATGTCTCCCGGCGACAGACCACCCCACACGACCATCAGCGTCCCGGTCCAGACGGCGCCGTGACGCTGCCGTGCCGCCGGAGCGTTTGTGCCCGTCATCGCCGTCCACGTGTTCGTCGAAGGGTCGAACTGCGCGCCGGAATCGAGATAGTTGGGGCTCGCGTAGCCGCCCCAGATCAATGCGCGGCTGCCGGACCAGACCGCGGTGTGCCCGAGGCGGGCGGCAGGGGCGCCGCTGGTGTTGGTGGCGATCCAGGAGTCCGTCGCCGGGTCGTAGATCCCGCCGGTATTCAAGACGTTCGCAAACCCGGGCGACCCGCCCCAGACGATCATGCGACTTCCCGACCAGACCGCCGTGTGGGAGAAGCGCGCGCTCGGAGCGTTCAGGGTCGTCACCGGTGTCCAGGCGTCGGCGACGGGGTCATACCGCGAGCCGGTGTTCGTGTACGTGCCGTTCGCGTTGCCTCCCCAGACGATCATCTGCGTCCCCGTCCAGACCGCCGTGTGATCGCGCCGTCCGGGGGGAGCGCCCACGGTGGCCGTCGAGGACCACGTATCCGTGGCCGGATCGTACCGGGAGCCGGTCGCGAGATACGAGTCGGTCCCGCCCCAGAGGATCATGACGCTGCCGGTCCAGACGGCCGTGAGCCCCGACCGGCGCCCCGGCGCATCGTCCAGCCCCTGGTTGTTCCACAGATCGTCGGGAGGGCACGCATCGACGGCGTCCGTTCCCGCACCAAGGTGCGGTAGCGGCGAGTCCGCGGTGCCGACGAGCTTCACGAGAGACTCTTCCAGTCGCGCGACGTTGTCGCTCGACCACTCCTCCCACGTCCGTTTGGACACGCGGTAGGTTGCGAGCACCAGGCGGCCCGGCTCGTCCGTCAGCGGGACGTGGACGAGAAACGCGTCCGCCTCCTCGGCCACCTCGCTAGGCTCTCCGGTCCGCTCGCCGAGCTTCGCGTGCCAGTAGGTGAGCGCATCGGCGTCCGTGATCTCGGCGACCGTGCGGCGTGTGTCACTCTTCCCGGCGTCGACACGACCGGAGAGCAAGTCCTCACGAAGCGTCTGCGCCGCCGCCCGCCGCTCCGCCTGGATCGACGCATCGGAGGCCACGTAGCGGCGCGCCAGACGATCGACGAGCGCAGGGCGGGCGAGGCACTCCTGCACGAGGAGCGGATCCCGATCGAGCGCCGTGAACAGCTCCAGGAGCCGCTCGGGCGCATGCGTTCCGAGCGTCATCCGCTCGACTTCGCCGCGCAGCATGTCGCCTGTGATGGGGACCGACCAGAGCTGTTCGAGTGCCGCCGATTGACGCAGGTAGGCGTGCACCTTGCTCGCCGCCACGGACGCCGGCACCGCCTTCTCGAACGGCTCGCTCACGCCGATCTGGTGGGAATAGTAGATGTGCTCGATCGCGCGCTCACGGGCGACGCGATCCTCGAAGGTGAGTGGCTCGGCTGCAGACGTGCGCGGATGGCCCGCGCTCTCTCCACCAAAGGTCGGCCCGGCGAACACGACCAACGCAAGCGAGAGGATCGCGCGAATGGACATAGAGACCCCCCCTGGCTGACCGGTGGTATACGCTGATCGGGGGCGGCCTACAAGCCGAACCCAGCGTCTTCTATTTCGTATAGGACCGAGGAGAATCGAATCCCTCGACATTCGCACCGCCAATCCTAGGAGTAGCGCTTGAGTTCCATGCTCGCCGCCGGCTTGTTCCTCGCCGCCATGAGCGGTGACGCGAAGATCGCGCCGTGGCTTGAGGGCCGCCTGAGTGTGGACCATGAAGAGTCGTTCCTCGTGCTCTTCGACGACCCGGAGAGTCTCGAGGCCACGCTCGCCGGCACCGATCACGGATCGGCGCGCGGTCGCGGCGTCTATCAGGCGTTGGTGGCGCGCGCGCGGTCGTCGCAGGCCGCCGTGCGCGCGGAGCTCGCGCAAGCGGGGATCGCCTTCCGGCCCCTCTACGTGGTCAACGGCCTGGCGGTTCGTGGCAACCTGACTCTTGCGCGAAAGCTGGCGGCGCACGCCGAGGTCGTGCGGATCGTCGGCGATCCGGTCGTCCATGGTGTGACCGCGGACTTGCTCGCTCCGGTGCCGCTCGCTCCCGACGTCGGACCGGAGCTCGGCATCACGCAGATCGAGGCCGACAAGGTTTGGAACCTGGATGGGAAGCGCGGTGAGGGGGTGGTCGTCGCCTCGGGTGACACCGGGGTCGAATGGACGCACCCGGCCCTCAAGGGCAAGTACCGCGGGTGGAACGGCACGACGGCGAACCATGACTTCAACTGGTTCGATGCGATCGAGGACACCACCGAGCCGTTCGACGACAACAACCACGGCTCGCACACGACCGGCACGATGGTGGGGGACGACGGCGCGGGGAATCAGATCGGCGTCGCGCCCGGCGCGCGGTGGATCGCCTGCCGGAACATGAACTTCGGAGACGGGCAGCCTTCGACGTACATCGCGTGCAATCAGTTTTTCCTGGCGCCCTTCCCGCACGGAGGCGACCCGGAGCTCGACGGCGATCCGTCGAAGGCCCCCGACATCGTCAACAACTCGTGGGAGTGTCCTCCTTCGGAAGGGTGCGATGCCAACGTGCTGAAGGCGAGCTTCACGGCCCTTCGCGCCGCCGGAATTCTCGCGGTGGCCGGCGCAGCGAATTCCGGACCGGACTGCAGCTCCGTGTCGAACCCGCCGGGGATCTACGACGAGGCGTTCGTCGTGGGGGCGACGGACATGACGGAAGTCCTCGCGTCGTTCTCCGGCCGGGGACCCGTGACCGTCGACGGAAGCGGCCGGCTGCGGCCGGATGTCGTGGCGCCCGGCGTCGGCGTGCGGTCGTCGGTGCGCGGCGGTTTCTATTCGCACCTGAGCGGCACGAGCATGGCGAGCCCGCACGTCGCCGGAGCGGCGGCGCTCTTGTGGTCGGTCAAGCCGGCGCTCAAGGGGCTCGTCGCGACCACGCGGTGTCTCATCAGCCAGTCGGCGCGCGGCAACGTGCAGCAGTCGACTCCACAAACGTGCGGCGGGACGTCCGGCTCCGACCGTCCCAACAATCTCTTCGGCTTCGGGCTGATCGACGCCTACGACGCGATCCATCTCGGGCCCGACACCGATGCCGACGGTGTGGCCGATGCCTGCGACTGCGCGCCGTCGGACGCGGGGGTGTTCGCCCCGCCGGCCGAGCCGTCTGCGCTGGGGCTCTCGGCCGACAAACAGACCATCACGTGGAGCGTATCGGACCCCGCCGGTGGAAGCGCAACCGTGTACGACGTCATTGCCGGAGATCTCTCCAACCTCCGCGCGACCGGCCTCGTCGCCTCGGCGGTGTGCCTCGGCAGCTCGAGCGCGACGCCGCTGCGAACGGATCCCGTCGTGCCTCCGGTGGGGAGCGGCACCTACTACGTGATCCAGGCGCGGAACGGCTGCGGCACTTCCGGGTTCGGCGTCACCTCCGGCGGCATCCCGCGGGCGCACGCGAGCTGTCCATGACGATCCGGTGACACGCGGCGTCACTCGCTGACTGACCAAAAGCGGCAGTTCGCGGGCTTCCTCGGCTCGCCTCCGCACGGTCTCAAACGCTCGATCGCGCAAATCGCCCCGAACGGCCGACTCTCCTCGCCCGGCCAGTCCCTCGGACACCTCATGGCATTCGGATTGCGGAATGGAGCGTTGGACGAGGGAGGCGGCGTGCCCAAGAAGCGGGATTCCAGCGGTTTCACACTGATCGAGCTGCTCATCGTGGTGGCGATCATCGGCATGCTCGCCGCCATCGCCATTCCGAACCTCTTGAATGCGATCGATCAGAGCAAGCAGAAGCGCACGATGGCGGAGCTGCGATCGGTCGGCACCGCGGTGGAGTCTTACGCGGTGGACCAGAACTTCTACCCGACCGCGAATACCGCGGCCACGCTCGCGACGCTCGTCACGCCGTTCTACGTCAAGAAGGTACCGACGGAAGATGGCTGGGCCCACACCTTCCTGGTGGAGTCCGCGGGCAACGACTACACCGTCGCGTCGCCGGGCAAGGATGGAGTGGCCAGCGGCTGCGTCGTCGGGACCGTGACCACACTGTTCAATCAGGACGTCTGCTTCTCCAACGGCCGGTTCATCCAGTGGCCGCTGGGGGTTCAGCAGTAGCGCGAGACGGCGCTCGCGGCCGGCGCTCCCAAAAAAAAGGGCGCCTCGGTCGAGGCGCCCTTGTCGAGTCCGATGTGTTGGACTAGTAGCGGTTGCGACGTCCGCCGCCGCCGCCGTAACCACCGCCGCCACCGAATCCGCCTCCGCCACCGCCGGTGGTCCGCTCCTTGGCCTCGTTGACCGTGAGCGGACGTCCGCCGAAGTCGCGACCGTTCAGGTCACGAATCGCGCCGTCAGCGTCCTGGCTGCTTCCCATCTCGACGAAACCGAATCCGCGCGGGCGGCCGGTGTCGCGATCGGTCACGAGCTTGACCTCGCTGACCGTGCGACCACCCGTCGAGAAGAGCTCGCGGATCGAGTTTTCGTCCGCCGAAAAAGGGAGGTTTCCGACATAGAGCCTGGTACCCATACTGAAACTCCTGGTGCCCGATGGGGCGACCGTTCTTCGGTTCTGGCCGCCGACCCAATCCGATGAGTCAGTCACACGCGCTCGAGCACGCGTTCGCCTTGGCGCGTCAATCTATCGTTTCTGTACGAGAGGTTGCCGACCAGAACTGCATTCAAGGTAGAGGGGTGAGCCGAGACTGTCAAGCGAGTCCGGTCACGCCGTCTGCTCGCCGTCCTCTTCGTCGTAGATACGAGGCTGCGGCCCCAGCTTGATTCCGGCCAGGTCCGGATCTTCCGTTGGGTCGGAAGCGTCGGCGACGGCGTCGTCGGGCGCGGCCGCCTGCTCCTGCCGCTTGGCTTCCTTCTCCTTGCGCCGCGCCTGGCGGGCGAGCTCTTTCTGTCGCTTTTGAAAGGTCGACCGGGTCTTGTTCGGCATGGATGACCTCCGATCGCGCGTCAGCCCCGCACCGGAACCGGTGTCGCGGGCTCGACTCTTGGGAACCGGCCCCCGATCTCCGTAGCTCGCAACGTGCCGGCTACGTTCCCATCGGGAGACCACGAGGCGGAAGAACACCCGCATAGTAGAGCAAACGGGGGGGGCGCGTCGAATCAGGGGCAGCTCCCCGAGGTGTTTTGCGTGGTTTCCGTGCAGAGCCCGCTCCAACCGGTGAACGATTCGGGGAGCCCGCTCGATACCTTCCCGAACGACGAGATGGCGGCGTGGATGTCGTCGGTGCCGGCCAGAACGAACCAGATCCCGCTTCCCGGCGGCGGCGCCGGGAGTGCCACGTTCGCGGCGACGCCGCTGGTCCCGAGGTGGCAGGCTGCGCCGGTGATCGTCGCGAACCCGGATGCCGAGCCGGTGAAGCTGCCCCAGAAGAGATCGAGGTCCGGGTTCGGGCAGCTCGACGGATCCCAGGTGACGTCCACGTTCGCGGGCGTCGTCGTGTTCCGCTTCGCCGTCATGGTCGCCGGGACCTCGTGGGGCGGGAACGATCCCGTCGTCCCGGGGAGGCGGATCCCGTAAGCGCCGCGGCCGAACGTGTAGGCCGTCAGCGTCGTGCTGGCGAGCGGGGTCGCCTGGGATCCGCGATCGACCGCGAGGTAGTTCACCCGCGTGTCCGGCATGCCGTACTGATACCGGTACCAGACGGGCGGCGTCGCGTTGATGTTGTCGGTGTAATAGAAGCCCATGTACATGCCGACGAACACTTCGTTGACGTTCGCCGGGTTGACCACCACGCTCGTGGCCGGGATGTCGGGGAGGTTGCCGGTCTTGTCGGACCATACGAACGTGCTGCCGTTGTACGCCGCCATGAACAGGTGACCGGGCGTCGTCGGGGTGTTCTCGTTGAACCCGCCGACCGCCGCGTAGATCCGGCCGTTCGTCGTGGGGTCGAACGTCACGCCGAGGATGGCGCGGTTCGGCAGGACACTGTTGAAGTTGGTCGCGTAGTACCACGACGGCGTGGTGTTCGCGGCGCATGCGAACGAGGCGGTGTTCGCAGCGGCCGCCGTGCAATTGGCGCCGGCGAAGACCCCGACCGCGACGTCGACCTCGCCGTCGCTCGTCCCGACCACCACCGAGGTCGGCTCGGACCTCGCGACGTCGAGGGCGATGATCGATCCGCTTCCCTTCGTCACGTCGACGTTGCCCGCCGCGGTCCACGTGGCCGCGCCGTCCGCGCTCGAATACAAGTGGGCGGCGCCGAAGACGAGGTTGTTGCAATTCGTGGTAGAGCAATGCAGCGTGTCCACGCGGAAGGGAGAGGCCCAGGACGGCCGGTCGTGGCCGGTGATCCAGGGCAGCGTCCCCAGCGTGAACGCCCCGGAAGCGCCGGCCGTCGATCGCACGAAGTTTCCGTTGGGAGCCTCGGCGTACCAGTTGCCGGCCGTGATCGTGCCCGCGATCGGGTCGAACGCGGTGAAAAAGCCGTCGCCGGTCGTGGTGCGCGACTGCCAGACCGCGGCGGGCTCCGAGCTGTCCCAGCTCGCGTGGCCGTTGTCCTGGGCACCGGCGAAGATGAACTGCGTCCCGCCGCCGGCGAAATTCGGGCCGGATTGACCCGCATAGAACTGTGTGACGTTGAGCGTCTGGTTCAGGTTCTGGAACCCGGTCGGCGTGCCGTTCGACGCGTAGATGCCGCCGTCGTTGCCGATGAGGAATTGAGTCGACCCTCCGGTGCCGGAGATCCACGCCGCACCGTGCTGGTCGGAGTGGAGCCCGCCGTAGCCGGGACAGGCCGTCGAGTACACGTTGGCCAGATTCTGGATGGTCATGTTCGCGTAGGTCGCGTCGACCGTCGCCTTGTAGAGGCTCGTGCGGCCGACGTAGAGCGTCTTGTCGTTTCCGGGGTCCGCGAGCAGGAACAGGTCGTACCAGTCCTGGGTCTCGTTCGTCGCCGCCGCGGCGCAGTCCTTGTAGTTCGCGTCGGCGCTTCCTCCGAGGAGGGCCCACGAGGTCCCGGCGTTCGTCGTCACCCACGTGCCGAGCGCGTTCCCCGGCGCGACGCCCGCGACCTGCGCGTAGATCGTCAGCGAGCTCGTTCCGTTGCCGCGCGAGCCGGCGAGGCGGATGCGGCCGACGTTCGTCGCGCCGCTCGTGCCGTTTCCGGTGTTCGCGGGCCAGCCGTTCGCCATGAGCGTGAGCGTCGGGCAGCCGCTCGCGGGAATCGTCCCCTTGTAGACGCCGTTGTCCCCGTTCAAGTTCGAGAACCGGAACCCGACGGCGACGTACACGGTCGTGGGGTTGGTGCTCGAGTCGACGAGGATGTCGGTGACTTGGTTCGCGGCGCCGCCGGTTCCCGTCATCGGATTGAGCGGGCTTGCGCCGAACGAGCAGATCGACCAGCTCACCGCCGAATCGTGGGAGATGTAGAGATCGTGGGAGGTCCCTGCGAGAAGGGTCGGGCTGTTGTTCGGATCGACACGGAGGACGGTGATGTTCGAGTCGCCGTAGACCGGAGACCCTGCGGCGAACGGCGTGAACACGGCGGGCGCCAGCTCCGCCCACGTCGCGCCGCCGTCGCCCGAGCGCATGATGCCCTCGCCGAACTGATCGCCGCTCGATCCCCCCGCGCCGTCGTAGTCGCCGGTGCCCGCATAGATGATGCTCTGGTTGTTCGGGTCCAGCTCGATCGCGCCGGCCGCCTGCGTCGCGGCGACGCCGCCGTCCCACAGCGGCGACCACGTCGAGGCCGAGCCGCAGCAGTTGGTCGACTTCCACACGCCGCCCGAGGCCGCGGCGCCGTACGCGACGATCGCGCCCGGCGAGCCGGTCGTCCGCTTGTCGAGCGCGATCGCGTTGAAGCGGCCCGACACGAGCCCGGACGTGTAACCGCCGGGCGGCTTGGTCGATTCGTCGATCGGCCTCGGGCCGAGAAAGCTCCAGTCACCGGAATCGACGGGTGCGGAGGCCTCGCTCGTGCCGGGCGACGCGGGCAGCCCTTTCGTCGCGTAGGGCCACGGAGCGCCGTCCTTGACGTTGGCGCCAATCCACGCGCGCGCCTTCGTGAACGCCTGCGACGGGATCGTGGTCTTCGGGTAGGTGAGGAGCTTCCACCCCCACGCGACGCCGTTCTGGATGTCGTCGGATTCGTTCGTCTCGCCCGGCGGAGGGACCGACTTGTTCAGGGCATCTTTCGTGTGTCTCGACTTGACCCGCTTGGCCGGCTTGGCCGCGGCCGGAGGGGCACCGGCCATGGCGCTTCCCACCGCGGCGGTCGCAGCGGCGACGGCCAACACGAGGTACACACTTCTCCCGAACGTCGATCGTCGAGCCTTCATCGGAGCCCCCTTCCAGACTGCGCCGGCGGAAAGCATACGGCGATCGCGTAGCAGCAAGTGGCGGTAAGGAAATCGGAAAAATCTCCATTCGTACGGCGTTCAGGCGGCTTCGTTGCGAGCCCAGATCAGGAGCGCGCCGCGAACGCGTCGTCGAGGGTGGCCGCGAGCCGGCGCGCCGTGTCGTCCCAGCTCAGCGACCGCGCCTGGATCGGTCCGCGCTCCCGTAGCTCCGCGCAGCGTCGGGGGTCGGAGAGCAGCGCTTCGATCGCCGACGCGATGACGTCGGGTGTGGGCGCATCGAGGTAGAAGACCGCGTCACGGGCGAACTCGCGGTTCGCCGCGATGTCGGAGCAGAGGACGGGGACGCCCGCGGCCAGGGCCTCGAAGATGGTGTTGGGGCAGTCCTCGTGCACGGAGGGATGGACGAAGAGCCGGGCGCCGGCGTCGAGGGCGTACACGTCCTCGTGCGACACGTGACCCAGATGAGTCGCAAGGCCGGCGCGCGCGAGCGGCGCGAGGAGCTCGAGGCACTCCGCCTCGTACCCCGCGTCCTCCTGCCGTGCCTTCCCCGCCCAGACGAGACGCGGGAGGCCGGCCGTCCCGCGCTCGGAGAGGAGGCGGTACGCGAGGATCAGCTCGCGCGTGCAGCGATACGGCGTCGCTTGGCCGATCGTGAGCACGTACGGGCCCGAGCGCTGCAGCTCTTCGACGGCAGGACTCGGTCGGATCCGCGCAAACGCCGAAGGGTCGATGCCGTGGGGCACCACGGCGAATCGCGACGCGGGCTGACCCGTCTGAGCGACATAACGCGCCCGCGAGTGAAGGGACGCGCACACCGGCCGGAGCGCACGCTTCGCGTTGGCGAGATAGACATGCCTGAGGATGCGGATCCGGTTCCGGTCGGCCTTGCCGATCCGGCGCTCGGAGGGCTTCAGCAGGACGATGAGGTTGTCGAGGCGAACGACCGCCCGGCGCGCGAGGCGAAGATTCAGAAACGGACCGAACATCGCGAGGAGCATCGCCTGGCGATCCGCGCGCAGGAGGCGCGGAAGCTGCAGGAATTCCCATCGCAGCCGGGCGCCG
This sequence comes from Candidatus Polarisedimenticolaceae bacterium, assembly GCA_036275915.1. Classification (NCBI taxonomy): domain Bacteria; kingdom Pseudomonadati; phylum Acidobacteriota; class Candidatus Polarisedimenticolia; order Candidatus Polarisedimenticolales; family Candidatus Polarisedimenticolaceae; species Candidatus Polarisedimenticolaceae bacterium. Next base: position 106,051 of record DASUCV010000018.1, read on the forward strand.
CGCCCTTCGTTGTCCCAGACGTGCATCCAAGGCTCGTCGGTACGGCCGAAGGCGTCGCGGAAGACCTCCTGCGGCCCGTAGACTTCGAAGCGCCAGTCGGGCCGAAGGGCGCGCAGGCGCGGGAGGACATTGCGGATGTGGGCGTAGAGCCCGCCCGAGGTGACCGGCGCCGAGACGATGACGCGCCGCTCCGCCGGCATCACATCAGCTCGGCGGCCGCTCGCAGTCCGGTGTCGAGCGTCTGGGCGATGTTCGAGTACGCCCAGCAGCCGTAACGCCCCGCGACTCGAACTCCTCGCTCGGCGAGGTACCGGATCGCCGCCTCGGCTCCGTCGCGGTGCCCGTGCTTGAAGAGAACGTAGGCGTGAGGGATGACGAGCGATCCGGCGACGCGAACGTCGCCGTCGCCGGCCACGCCGAGCTCGCGACAGAGGGCCACGATCGTCTCTTCCTTCACCGGATCATCGCCCGCGCATTCGAGCAGGCACGCCTCCGCGCCCGGCGGCATGAGGTCGGGGGAGATGCTCGAGAGACGCGAGAGCCGGTAGAACGGGATCTCCGGGTCCGGGAAGTACGTCCACAGCCCGGGTAGTCCGTCTCCCGATCGGGCGATCGCCACGCGAATGTTGGTGACCGGCCTCGCGTGGAGCCTCACGCTCCAATCCGCGATCGAAGCGGGCAGCCCCTCCACGCACCGGAGGAGCGTCGGGAGAGGGAGCGTGCTGACCATGTCGCGGTAGTGAAAAATCTTTCCGCGCGCCGTCCACGCGGTCCGTGCGTCGAGGTCGACGCGGGTCACCCGTTCCCCGAGGAGGATCTCGCCGGTGCCGCGCTCGGCGAGGCGTTTGGGAACGACGTGAATGCCGTCCAGGCCCGTGGGGTACGTGCACTCCACGACCGCCCCGCCGGGGTGCGGTGCTCGTGCGCCCCTCAAGGCGGCCTCGCGGTTGTCCGCGGGAATGGTCCAGGTCATCGGCGCCGCCTCCAGCTCGGAGGGATCGACGCCGTAGAGCTTCCGGTTGTATGGCTCGAAGAAATGACGGTAGAAGCCCGGTCCGAACTGGTCGAGCAGCCACACCTCGAAGCTCCGCCGGTCGGGGGACGGAGCGTCCCGCCGTGCGGCCGGAAGCCCCGCGAGGCACTCCTCGCGGACCTCGTGCGGAAGCGCGTGGGAGTTGAATTGATAGGGGTAGTCGATGACGCGACCGCGCTGCCAGACCAGGTTCCTCTTCGGGAAGGCGCGGGCTTCATCGCCGATCAGCGATTCGAGGATGGTGCCCGCCATCGCGCTCCGCGACGGGAGCACGTGCAGCGTCGTGTCGAAGGTGAAATCCCCATGACGGAACATCCGTAGCAGGCCGCCGACCTCTTCGGCCGCCTCGAGGCAGACCACGTCTCTCCGTCCGGACAACGCGTACCTGCAGGCGAGCCCTGCGGCGCCGGCGCCCAGCACCAGGACATCCACGTCTGTCGCCGGCATTCAGCGCGACTCGTGGACCGCCGATCGATGATGAATCGCGAGAGTACGGCGCAGCCCTTCCGCGAGGGGAACCCGCGGCTCGTAACCGAACAGCTCCCGGGCTCTTCGGATGTCGGGAACGCGATGCCACCCGTCGTCGAACGGCCGGCTGTACATCTGGGCGCCGGTCTCGACGGGAAGGGGCTGCTCGATGAGGCCGAGCTCGATGGCGGCACGCTGGACCGCGTCCGCGATCTCGAGCACCGTGAGCGTCTCGGTCCCGCCGAGGTTGATCGTGGCATCGACCCGGCCCCGCTGCCCGGCCAGCCAGTCGATCGCCGCAGCGACGCCGTCGACAAGATCCTGGAAGTAGCAGAGGGTCCGCGTCTGCGTTCCGTCGCCGCTGACGCGCAGGGGCTCGTGGCGGAGGACCTGTCCCACGAACTGAGGCACGACCCGCTTCGGGTACGGCTGATCCATGTAGGGGCCGTAGCAGTTGAAGAACCGGATGTTCATCACCCGTGCCGCGCTCGTCGAGAACAGGAGCTCCTCGAGGGCCTTGACCTTCGCGTACGCCCAACGGTTCACCCCGGCGTGCTCGAACACCTGGAGGTCGTCCTCACGCATCTCGCGGTCGTACACACGCGAGTGCAGGCCGTACACGTCGGCGGACGATCCGAACACGGCGACATGCGTGTCGGTGAGGCGCTCGATGACGTTGAGCGTGCCCTGCAGATTGCGGACGGTCTCGACCGGCTGCCGGATCGTCTCTTCGACACCGACCACCGATGCGAAGTGCACCACGATTCGATGCGAGCCGAGGAGCGTCGACACCAGGCCGGCGTCGAGGGTGGACCCGTGTACGGCGCGGATGTTCGGATGGTCCAGCTCGGCGACGTCGAGCCTGCTGTTGGCGCAGGAAAGGTCGTCGAGCACGGTCACCGGCGTTCCCGCCGAGGCGAGCTTACGCGCGAGATGACGTCCGAGGTAGCCGGCCCCCCCCGTGATCAGGGCTCTCATGATCCCGGCTACATACCGCGATTTTGCGGCTGTGCCAACCCCCAATCCGAGGTCAAAGTTCTTTTGGGGCCGGCCCGGCGTCAGGCGACCGGCGGCTCCGATGACGGGCGCTTCCCGCGCTGCACGTCGATCAGCGCGCGGTAGATCGTGGAGCGCAGTGTGTACCGCTCGTTCGCGCGCGTGATGTACCGAACGGCCAGGCTCACGCCGGAGCCGGTGGGCCGCACGCTCGTCACCGGCTCCGCGCGGAACGATTCGGGGGCGGCGGTCGGGGCGACGCGGCGCCACTCGTCGGCGGCCTGGTCGGCGTTCTTCCGGGTCGCGCCGGCGACGATCTCCTTCACCTTGTCGGCCACGACGAAGGGATCGGCGTCCGCGGGCAGCGTGAGCTGGATCTCGTCCCACATCCACTGGCCCGACGTCGAGAAGTTGAAGTAGGTGCCTTCGACCGCGAATCCGTTCATGAAGGCGATCTTCCGGCCGGTGGGGTGTCCGGCGTCCGACCAGTTCCCCGTCTCGAGCAGGACGGTGCGCATGGGGCCGACCTCGAGGACTTCTCCGGAGACTCCGTTGATCTCGACCCAGTCCCCGGCGCGGATCCCGTTCCGGCCCATGAGCACGAACCATCCGATGAACGCGATGATGAAATCCTTGAGCGCGACGGTGAGCCCCGCCCCCGCGAGCGCCAACACGGCCGCGAACTGCGTGGGTGGGCCGAACACCACGAGCAGGATCACGAGCGCGCCGACGGCGCGGATCGCATAGCCCGCCACGGAGTGGAACGCCTGCGCCTGCTTGCGATCCTCGGCGCGCGCGGCGGCCCACGTCCTCACGCGGAGATCCGCCGCGGCGGTCACCATGCCGATGATCAGGATCCACAGGAGGCAGAAGAGGAGCCCGTGCACCGCGATGCGCTGCTTCTCCTGCACGACCGCCGACCATCGCTTGTACGTATCGGCGAGCTGCGTCTCGTTCTCGATGCGATTGTCGACGACGATCGAGCTCTTGCGGTCCGCGGCGCGCTTCTTGAGTGACGACATCTTCTGATCGGCGGCGGGCGAGGGAGCCTCCGAGGTCGGCGCCTCGCTTTTCTCGTGGCTCGCCGTCAGCTCGGCCGCGCGGGCCCGCGGGGCCGCTTCGGCGTTTCTCAATTCAACGCCCTTGCCGTAGAGCGAGTACCAGGCCCGCGCCAGCGCGACGACGTTCTGCGAGGCCCCCGTCTCGACCGAGCTCTGCACACCGGTCGGGACCAGTGTCTGGAGCCCGCCGCTCTGTTGCTCTCGGGCTTCGTACCGATCCTTCATCCGCTGGATGATTCCCTGCGGGTCACCGCCGGCGCGCGTGAGGTCGTGGTGCGCATCGTCGACGTCGTCCTGGTCGAGATCGGCCTGAGCTTCCGCGAGCTGGAGCTGCTGCTCGAGCGCATCGGTCGAGCTCGCTTTGTGCGCCTCGATTGCCTTCTTGAGCCGCGCGATCTCGGCCTGACTCGCGTCGAGCTGCGCCTCGGCGCTCTTCAGCCGCTTGGCGATCTCCTGGGCTTCCGCGGAGAGCGCGGGAGGATGCGTGTTGGCTTCTCTGAGAGCGCTCGCGAAGGCGAGGTCGACCTCGCTGTCGGCGATCCGGATGACCTCGCGCGCGGTCCACTGCTCCTCGGGCGACACGGCGCGCGCGGCGAGCTGTCGAGCCGTATCGAACTGATCCTGCGCCGTCTTGATCAGCTTGTCGAAAGGCTGGTTGCGATACGCACTCTGCGACCGGGGCGCTTCGATCGGCCGGCTCGTCAAGACGAGCCCCGCGATGGTCGCGACCAGAACCCCGACGAGAGCGACGGAGAGGATGCGGTAGCGGCGGTTCATCGTGCCTCGATTCTCGAGGCGATTCTATGACGATCCCGCCCGCTCTACGGACAGCTCGTGCTCACGTCCGGCGTCCCGTTGCTCTGCGCGCCCCACGCGCCGTGGCCGCACGCATTGGTGCCGCGGACCAGGTACCAGAAGCCGGCGCCCACCCCGGGGTCGGTTGCGTCGCTGAACGAGTTCGACGGGACGCCGGACGCCAGGCAGGACTCGTCGCCTCCGCCGGGACCGACGGGCAGACCGGTGAAGAGACCACGCAAGACGTCCGAGGACGCCGCGGACTGCGGGATGTTCCAGGAGATCGAAGCGGCGCCGCCCGACTTGTCGACGCGAAGCCCGGCGTCGACCTCGGCCGGCGCGTTACCGCCGGGCAGGATGCCCGCGTAGTTCGACGGGCCGGAGGGCGACCACGGCACGGTGCCCGAGCCGCCGGCGACCGTCACCTCGCTGAAGGTGTCCGCGCCGTCGGCGTCGACGCCCTGCACGATCACGTAACCGGGTGCGCCGGTGCCGGCGTGGAACACGCCGGTGGTGACGTTGATCGTCGAGCAGCCCGTGAAGGAGGCGCTACAGGAGGTGTCATAGGGGATGTACCAGCGCATCGGGGGCACGCCGCCGGCCACGGTGTAATTGATCGTGGCGCCCGCGGCCACGCTCGCCGTGGGCGGAGAAACGCACATGGGTACGGGGCCAAACGTGATGTGCTGCGGCGAGGAGAATGAGGGCAGGTGGTTGGCGTCGCCGTTGTACATCGCGAATACGTCGACCGCCTGATTCGGCTGCACCATCCCCGGCGGGATCGCGGTGCTCAGCGTGGTGGACCCGGTGGTGGGCGTGCCGTTCGAGATCGCGACGTCGCCGAGGTTCCACGACAGGTCGAGCACGCCGTTCTGCAGGTAGGACCGAAAGACGAAGGACACGTTCCCCGCGAGCGCGTGGGCGTTGACCCCGTTGACGTTGACGGTCGCCGTGAGAGTGACGCTGCCGCCCTCCACGGTCGAGGTCGGAGCGGCACCGATCAAAGTCGCGGTCGGAGTCTGCGTGGCCCAGGCGCTCACGAGGCTCGTGGCGTTGACGGATCCGAGGCCGCTCGCGCAGTCGTAACCGGAGACCGCCGCGTAACCGGTTTTCGCGTTGGTTCCCGGGCAGCCCGGGTCGGAGAGGCGGCAGGTGACCTCGTTGTTGCCGGTGGTGATGTCGTGGAAGGTCGACGGCGCCGAAGCGTACGTGCCGTAGAGGAGAGGGTTGATGTTCCCGAGGCGTCCGCCCGTGGCCTGGTTGGCGAGAGCCACGACACCGGCGAACGCGGGCGCGGACGCCGAGGTGCCTCCAACGGCAAGGACCATGGGGTTGGCGCCGGTGTTCGTGCAGTCGCTGCCGCCTGCGTCAAGGGTGCACTCGACGAAGGTGCCGTACTGGGTGCCGCCCCCGCCGGCGGTGAAGGAGACGTCGGGGACTTCTCGCTGATTGGCGGGGTTCACGGGTGTCGGCAGGCCCCCGACGGGCGTGCACGCGGCGACTCCGCTCTGGTACAGCGGCCGACTGTAGATCTGGCTGACCCCGCCCCCGCTCGCCGCCACGGAGCCCGTGTAGGCGTTGCTGGCTTCGTTCCAGACCGCCTCGGTGCCCACTGAGGTCACGTTGCCGCTCGTGAACGTCAACCCGCCGGGGATGGCGTAGCCCGTGCCGCCCACCGCCGTGACCTGCGGGAGGGATGCCGGCATGTTCACCCACAGGCCGCCCGTTCCCCCGCAATCGGCCGCGCCGCTGTCTCCCGACGCCGCGAGGTGAGTGATGCCTTCGAGCGCGGCGGCGGCACCGTACACCTCGAGCACGTCGGCGTCCGCGGGGGCTGCGCCTTGCTCGCACCCTCCCCAGCTATCGCTGAGGACGCCACCGTAGTTCTGCTCGATCGCGTAGAAGATCGCGTCGTTCACGTTCTGATCGTTCGCACCGGTGTAGACGTAGTTGATGGTGGCCGCCGGCGCGATCGCGCCCGCCCACTCGGTGTCGAGCACGGCCTCGAGTCCCCCGCCGTTGTCTCCCTGAGCCGCGCCGGTGTTCGGCACGACCGTCTTGGTGATGTTGTTGACCGCGAGACCGTACCTCGCGCGGAACTGGGTCAGGTCGTTTTGCGCAATGTCGGTGATGCCGACGACGGCGATGGTCACACCGGTGCCCGTGATCTTGGTCCCACCGATGCCGGGGTTGTAGAGCGGGCCGACGTTGTAAATGGTCGCCCAGTCCGGGGGAGCGATGCCGTTGCCGCTGCAGTAAGGATCCCCGGCCGGGCATGTCGCGTCGGGTTGCGGGACCCGGCGGATTTGGGGCTTGGCGTGGCGGGGGTAGAAGTCGTGCGTGTTCGTGACGCCGAGCACACGGTCCGCGATCTCGGCGGGAACCGACGGGGGGCGGGCCATCGCGAAGTGCCGCTCGCCGCCCACGTCGTACACGTGCATCTCGGTCCGGAACGCCACCTCGACCTGAGCGACGGTGCCTGTGAACCTGACGCGCGCGCCCAGCGCCGGCGTCTCGTGCACCGTGAATCCTTGTGAGGCCAGCCACGAGGTGGCGCGGGAGACCGTCTCCGCACCTGCGCCGAAGCGCGCCGCGTACTCTTCGGGCGTGAGCCAACGGTGGTAGCTCGGGGAGCCCGGCCGCTGGATCTCCGTGAGGAGCGCGTCGCGGTCCGCCTGCTGCGCCGCCGTGAGCTTGAAGACCAGGGACATGTTGTTGAGCACCTTGGCGCCGTCGAGCCGGCCCGCGTCGAATTCTGGCAAGGCCAGCGGATGCGTGGCGCGCTCCAGCTTCACGTAGCGGGGAGCGCTCGCCGCAGAAGCGGCCACGGCGGCCACGAGCGCAAGTCCGGCCAGGAAGACCTTGGACAGGGAAGCATGGGGCGCGGAGCTCGATTTCATGGTGTCCTCGACGTCGTGGTGGGCGAGGGCCGCGCAAGCGTGAACACACGAACGGCAGGAGAGTCGTCGCGCACGGGTGCCCCCAACAAGGAGCCTATCTATACGAGCAATCGCCGTCGGTCATGAGGGCGTCGTGGCGCGTGTTCGGTTGCCGTTCAGCAGACGAAAGCAAGGACGTTCGTCTAGCGCTCGGCGTCCTCGACCCTCGACCCCGCGACGACGTCGAGTCGGTCTCCCTCGTCGAAACGGACCCAGCACTTGGTGCCGCCGTCGTAGTCGGGCGCTCTTAAGAGGAGCGTGGCGGGCTCGCCCAGTGCCCGGCAGCGAGTCTCGCGCTTCGCATCGGTGCCTCGCCAGAGGCGAATGAAAGGGTTCTGCTCCCATTCCGCGCCGATCGTGGTGGGATCGGTGTGGCCGGGGTGGACCGGCATCTCGCGCCGGAGCCGCATCAGAACATCCATGATGGAATGCCGCAGCTCGTCAAAGGTGCCGTGCCCGGGAGCGCGTGTCCCGCCGACGCTGCCGCGGAAGAGCGTGTCGCCGGTGAACACGCGCTCGTCGTTGACGAGGTAGGCGAGCTGTCCCACCGTGTGGCCTGGAACGTGGAGCGCGCGGACGTGCAGGTCGCCCGTCACGATCTCATCGCCGTCGGCGAGCTCGACGTCGAGTCCATCGAAGAGCTTGCGCTCCTTGGCGTGTCCACAGACGGGGCAGCCGAACCGTGCCTTGTAGTCGGCGTTGTGGACGACGTGGTCGGCGTGGTGGTGCGTGCACAAGACGTGGCTCACGGTCAACCGGTGCTCCGCGATCTTCGCGAAGATCGGCTCGGGAGGTCCGCCGGTGTCGATGAGCACGGCGTGGCCGCCCGGCTTGTCGGCGACCAGGTAGGTGTTCGACAGCCAGCCGGCGTGCATCGTCCGCGCGACGATCACGTCAGGGGCAGCTCCCCGAGTCGTCGCGCGTGCTCATGCCGCACTGTCCCGAGGGCGAGGTTCCGCCGCGCTCGCCCGATGTCGCGGTGCCCCAGCTCCCCTCGGTCGCCGTGCCGTCGTCGGCGGCGACGACGAACCAGAGGCTGCCGCCGGGAACCGCGGTCCAGGTATACGAGCCGGACGTGCCGACACCGCACACCGACCCGGATACCGTCGAGGACGCGACGCTCGCGAGGTCGCCGTAAAGGATGTGATAGCCGGTCGACACGCACGTCGCCACGTCCCACGTCACGCCGATGCGCGTGCCGTCGGGAGCGCTCCGGGTCGCGTGCATCGCGGCACCGAACGTGCCGTCGGGGACCGGCTTCACCGAGGTCGCTCCGCCCGGGCACACCGTCTGGTTGCAGCCGGCGACGGTGACGTAGGTGATCTGGACGTTGTCGACCTGCCACCACCCGTCGCTCTTCGCCTGCCAGTAGTGGAAACGGACCTGGACGTTCGTCGCGCCCGCCGCCTGGGCGGTGATGTCGATCGCGGTGTGCGCGGGGTTCGCGCTGGATGCGCCGTGCTGGTGGAGCACGTTGACCCACCCGCTCGTCCTCGACGACTGGACGTCGACGTCGGCGATCTCGTCGAGCCCGCCGGTCAGCCAGTGGAAGTTCTCGTCGAAGACGAGGCTGACGGTGGCCGTGGTCGAGAGGTTCATCGCCGGCGTGATGAGCTGCTCGTCCTGGTTGGCGCCGCCGCCGGCGGCGTCGCTGTCGATGATCGGCGTCGGCGTCGCCATCGGAGTCACGATGGGGCGAGCGCCGGGATTTGTGGTCGTCCACGTGGCGGCGGCGCCGCCGCCCTTCCCGCCGTTGACGACCGTCCACGCGGCCGGAATGCCGCTCGCGAAGTTCTCGTTCAACGCCGTCCCGCTGCCGGGTGCGACCGGCTGGCCGACGATCTGGTTGAACGTGCTGCTCCACGATCCCTGGTCGCTGGCGACGTCGATCCGGAACGCGATCGTCGAGCCGCACACGAGACCCGTCGACAGCTTCGCCGTGAAGTCGGGCGCGTTCGAATCCGAGTTCGCCCCGAGGGCGATCGACGGGTAGCTCGCCGTCGGATCGGGCATCGCGACGCCCGAGGTCAGCGGAACCACCGTCGCCGTCACGCCGGTCAAGGCGGTCGTGCCGTCGTTCACGAGGTTGACCTTGAAGTTGACCGTCTCGCCGGCTTCCCAGAGGCCGTTTCCCGGAGCGCCGCCGCTCGTGCAGGTGTCGCCGACGAGCGTGTGCGCGTTGTACGCGGCATGCGGGCCGCAGGCCGCAGCCGGGAAGGTGAAGTTCAGCGAGACCGCGACGATGTTGCCGACGTCCTGGGCCGCGGAGTCGACGACGAAGAACTTCCACGTGCCGGCGGCGTTCTTGCCGTTGAAGACCGACAGCGGCTGGTCGGGCCGGAACGATCCCGTGAACGGAGACGCTCCCGAGGAGACCGGCGTCGCCGCGGAGTCGTCGAAGACGGTGTTCGTGTAGTTGTCGCCGGAGCCGCCGTGATTCCCGGACAGGAGGACGTCGGTGTTGTCGGGACCGATGACGTGCAGCGCGATGTCGCCGTCGTACGTGTGCGTCAGGCTCCCGACCGTCACGTTCAGGTCGACGATCTGCTTGCTGTCGGGGACGAAGATCGTCGCCGTCGCGCCGACGGGGTTGTTGTCGGGGATCGGAACCGGCGGTCCGGTGTAGGGATAGGTCGGCTGGACGTTCTTCACCGTCGCGAAGGAGTAATACGTGCCGCCGTTGTCGTCGGTCGCCGAGTTTCCGACGCTGTCGGCCGATTGCACGGAGTAGACGTACGAGGTGCACTCGGCGAGGCCGGTGAGGTCGACGGTGTGGGCGGACACGAGGCTCGCGCTCGCCGCCGTCGCTCCGGGGGGAGCGGTCGGCCCGTAATGGACGGTGCTGTTCGAACTCTCGTTCGTGCTCCACGTGATCCGCGCCCCGTTCCCGGTCACGTTCGTCGACTGGACGTTCGTGATGGCGGGAGCGGCGCAATCGACCCCGGCGGTCGCCGTCCGGGTGAGGTTGTGCCCGCCCTGGCCGTCGTCGGCATCGATGTAGGTCGCGGTGATCGTGTTCCCGTCGGCGACGGAGAGGAGGCCGTCGGCCCCCGCGGGGGCGCTCGTCGCCTGGATCGTCCCGACGTAGTTCGCCGAGCCGGCGACCTGGGTCAGCGTGACCGTCTCGCCGAGGGGCTCGGCGTTCGACGTGAGCTTGGCGGTGGTCGTCGTCGATCCGATGTTGGCGTCGGTCACCGTGACGGTGACGAGGCCCGAGCAGTTGTACGCGCTGGCGTCGAGCTTCACCGCGCCGGCGAACGGCTGCGGCGTCGCGCTCGAGCAGTTCGACAGCACGCCGTCGCAGTTGGCGTTCGCTCCGATCGCCTGCACGTGGTAGTACTCGGCGAATCCGTTGGCGAGCCCGGAGTCGGTGTAGGTCGTCGTCGGGGCGGTCACGGTCGCGACGATCGTCGAGCCGGCGTCGCAGCCGGCGTCGTTGCGGAGAACGAGATAGGTCGCTGCGTTCGCGACCGGCGTCCACGAGAGGCCGGCCGAGGACGACCCTGCGGTGGTCGTCAGCGCGGGCGCCAGGATCGACGGGCAGCTCGAAGAGCTCTGGTTCGAGGCGTCGCTCGCGTTGCCGCACGCGATGTTGTGCCGGTTGAACGCCGCGAAGATCGCCGCGGCGTGCGGCGTGCCGTTCGCGAGGTTGCCGTCGTCGTCATCCTGGACGCGGACTTTCGAGAACCAGCTCGTCGAGGCGCACCCATCGGAATTGGGGAGGGCGCAGTTGTACGCATTGCCCCCCGAGCCGTCGCGCGACTTGTACCAGAGCTTGTCGGCGAGCTGCCACGACGACGGGAGATCCATCCCGGCGGCGGGCAGATCGCGCGTCGCGAGGTCCCACATCGTCTCGGCGCTGACGTAGCTCTCGCAGTGCGGCTCCTTGCCGCAGGGGCCGCCTCCGCCTCCGCAATCGTTTGTGAGAAATCCTTGCGGGGTCGCCGGTGTGTGGCTGGCGTGCTGGTCCCAGTCCTGGTCGCGGATGCCGGTGCAGTTGAGGCAGGCGTCGCCGTAGCCGGAGCAGTTCGTCGGCGGACTGGAGTAGAACCCGCGCCCGACGCAGGAGACGTGCGTCGACATGAGGGCGGTGATGTCGGCGTACGCCTCGCTCGGATTGTCCGCGCCGCCGCCGTCGTTATAGTCGAGGCCGTGCCCCCACTCGTGGAGGAACACGCCGGCGATCTCGCCCGTGTTCGCGCAGCCGCCGCCCGACTTGAAGAAGTTCACCGTGCCCGCGCTCGGCGACCAGTAAGCGTTGCAAGTCTGGTTCAGGTTGACGTTGTCGGTGAGCTGCTGGGTCAGCCAGACGTTGTTCGGAAGCCAGGCGCGGCCGTGCTCTTGGATGCGGTTGATGTGGTAGAACGAGCTGCGGGCCGCGTGCGTGTCGCCCGCGCTCGCGCCGGCGGGCACGGTGCAGTCGGTGCCCGCGCTGACGCCGACGTCCAGGTCCGCATCGCACGCGATCGACTGCGAGATCGGGCCGCAGGTGTCGACGACGTTCACGTACCGGCCCGAGAGGTTCGTCGTGGCGGTCGATCCGCCCGGTGAACAGGTGAAGAACCCCATGTCGGTCGCGAAGCTGGTCGAGGCGCCGATCGTGATGTCGGCGAACGGCATCGGATAGGCCGGCTTCTCGATCCCGTCCGGCGCGTTGCCGTCGTTCGACACCGGGAAGACGCCGCCCTTGACCTGGGCGTATTCGTTGACGTCGAAGAAGGCGACGATGGTGCCGTCGCGTGCGTCGACGAGGCCGACCCACTCGCCCGGCTCGTTCGCGATCTCGAGGGCGACGCGCCAGATCAGGCGGGACTGGTAGCCGGCGCCGACCGTTCCGGTGTACGGACCGGGAACCGCACCGGCGCCTTCGCCGACGCGGACGGGGAGCATCTGGAGTGCGCCGCCTTCGAGTAACTTGACGGTGTCATGGGGCGTGATCCCCATGTAGGCCTGCAGGCGATCGCGCGCCGCCGCGGCATCGATGTCGGGAACCGGGGCGCTCGTGAGCTTCGTCCAGCGCGGAGCGCCGAACTGCACCAGGTTGCCGTTGTTGATCGCGAAGAGGTAGCGGTCGCCGAGAACGGGCACGCCGGACACGTAGCGGTCGAAGACGACCTGCCACGAGCTCGGCCCGGATTTCCCGGACGCCGCCCGGTTCAGCACCAGCTCGGAGTCGTTCGCCATGAGCAGCGCGCGGTTCGACGATGCGAACTGCCGCATGAGAGCCTCGAGCGCGTCGAGGCTGGTGGGGGCGCCGGCCGGCAGCGCATTGCCCGCACCCGCGATCATCGGCATCCCTTGCCCTTCGACGAGCATCGGCGCCCCGGACCGCCGGTCGAGCCACACCTGCCACTCCCGGCCGTGCGCCGCGCGGAAGGCGTTCCACCTCACGCGCAGGGCGTCCTGCGTGCCGAGCGAGTCGACCGGCGCCGTCGCGACGCCGGAGACGGTGCTCGGGTCGGGGATGACGAGCGCGTCGAAACGACCGCCCGGCTTCTTGGCCTGGAATGCGAGCGCCGCCGTGACGGCGATCAAGGTAAGAGCGCTAGCAAGGATTCGCGTCGATCGCCGAAGATGCATCGGAGCCCCCCGATTGGACAAATCGGCGTGAATATACCGGCACTTTCGTGCCGGTGGAACAAGTCTTCGGGGCCACGAGCCCGCGACGACGCCGGGGCGGCCGCCCGATCGAGCCTCCATTTCTTTCAGCGGACGCATACGAATCGGTGATCGCGCTTTCATCTTCGCTACGTCCCGACGTCCCGTTTCGCGACACTCGACAACCCCCCGGGCGCTCCTTAGGTTTTGACCCGACGAGGTCGTACCTCGGGGAGTACAAGATGAAGCCACGTCACGCCGGACTTCCGCTCGCCATTCTCACGCTCGCCGCCACGTTCGCCGTCCTCGCGGACGAGCCCGACGTTCAGGTCGCACGGGTCAGCTATACCGGCGGCGACGTCTCCTATCAGCGCGGAGACAGCGACGGCTGGAACGCGCTCGGCGTCAACACGCCGATCGTCACCGGCGATTCCGTCTACACCGCCGACGACGGGCGCGCCGAGGTGTATCTCGGAAACGGCAACGTCCTGCGCATGGATACCGGCACGCAGGTCGATCTCGTCAGCAACACGCGCGATCTCGCGCAGCTCGGGTTGCGCAGCGGCTATCTCAGCCTGCGCGCGCGCGGGGGGTCCGAGAACGGCGGCCTCGAGATCGATACGCCGAACGGCGCGGCGACGGTGGAGGGCCCCGGGATCTATCGCGTCGAGATGACGAAGGACACGGCGCGCTACTCCGTCGTGAAGGGACGCCTCTCGGTCGCGCTCGCCGGGCAGCAGCTCGACGTGGACGCGGGGGAGACCCTCACGATCGAGGGAAGCGACCAGCCGAAGTATTCGTTCGGTCCGATCGCCCCGCAGTCCGCGTTCGATTCGTGGGCGCACGATCGTGACAATCGCGCGGATCGGGCGGCGAGCGCCCGCTACGTCCACCGCGACGTCGTCGGCGCGGAAGATCTCGACGGCAACGGAACGTGGCGTGAATCGTCCGAGTACGGTCGGGTGTGGGTCCCGTCGGGCGTCTCCGCCGGGTGGGCGCCGTATCAAGCGGGAAGCTGGACGTGGCAGGACCCGTATGGCTGGACGTGGGTGTCGAGCGAGCCGTGGGGATGGGCGCCGTACCACTACGGCCGCTGGGTCTCGATCCAGGGCACGTGGGGCTGGGTGCCGCCGCCTCCGGCCGGCGCGCCCTGCCCGGCCGTCGTCGCCGATCTGCGCCCGGTCTACGCGCCGGCGCTCGTCGCCTTCGTCGGCGGCAGGAACTGGAGCGTCGGCGTCTCGATCGGCGGCGCCCCGTCGATTGGCTGGGTGCCGCTCGCTCCCGCGGAGCGCTACTACTACCCGTGGCAGCCCGCGCCGCACGTGACCAACAACTACACCTACACCAACATCACGGTGAACAACGCCGTGACGGTCGTCAATACGACGAACTTTTCGGGCGGCCCGGTCCGGCCGATCCACGTTCCTCCGGGGCAGCTCAAGCACGCGCCTCCGATGGGGTGCGTCGCGACCGAGATCGTCCCGACGCACGACAGCATCACCCCGTTCCATCAGCGCGACCCGCACTCGCGCTACGTCCCGCAGCACGACGTCGACCGGCCGCTCATCGTCCGAAACGCGCCGCCTCCCAGGCCCGTGCCGTTCCGCGAGAAGGTCGTCGAGATCCAGAAGACCGGCCGCCCGTTCGACGCGCACGACCGCGGGCAGCACAACGGCTGGAGCGACCGCGGCGACAAGAACGACCGCATGACGACGGTCTCGGCGCTCGCGCCCCAAGGCCGCCGCTCGCTGACGCCGCGGGAGGGCGCGCCCGCCAAGGCGCCCAAGGCCATCGACCGTGCGGCCGTGCCGCCGCGTCAGACGGCGGACCCTTACGCGAACGAGCACGCCAATCAGAGCGCGCACACCGCGCCGCCTTACGCGAACGAGCACGCCGCTCAGAACGCACGCACGGAGCCGACGCACGGATCGCGGGACCATCGTCCGAGCGACGCCGATCGTCCGGAGCACGCCGAGGTCTCCGCCGTACCGCCGTCGAGCGACCGCAACGGGCACGGCTCGTGGAAGGACGATCACCACACGGCGCCTCCCGCGCAAGGGAACCGCGCGCATGCGCCGGCGTCCGAGCCGGCGGTGGCGATGACGCCGGTGGGCGACTCCGAGCGCCACGGACAACCGGCGGAGTCGATGCACGACTCGCACGCCTCGGCGTCGCAGTCGCACGCGCCGGCCCCTGAAGCGCCGCCTTCCGCGCAAGAGAATCACTCTGCGCCGCAGCACAACGGTGCGAAGCAGGAACCGCCGAAGGCGAAGGACCAGAAGGGCGCAGAGAAGGACAAGAACGGGAAGGGCAAAGAGAAAGAGAAGCACGACGGGCAGTCGTGAGCATCAACACGAGTGATGAGTGAGTCGAAGGCCCCGCAAGGGGCCTTCGTAGTTTTCACCGCAAGGCATTCGACGAGCCTCAGATTCAATCACCGCGTGGATCGTCACGCGGCACGACGGTGACCACACCCATCATCGGCGTCCCGTAGTTGCCCGTCGTCGGATCTTGGATCCCGCCCATCGGCCCGGGCGCGGTCGGTTGATGCTCGTCGTCCAGCATGGAGTGGAACCGGCAGTAGTAGTTCCACACGCCCGTTTTCGTGAACTTCAGCTTGAACGTGCCGGGGCTCCCGTTATTGTTGTCGGTCCCCGGGACGAGCATGTCCACGTTCTTGTCGCCCGTCGTGTTGAACACGTCGTTGCTGACGACGGTGTGATCGTCGGTGTCGGCATTGATCCACTCGACGGTGTCGCCCACATGGATTGTGATCGAAAACGGCTTGAACCGGTCCTCCCCGGGTACGATGACCTGCTGGTGCGTCTTCGAGTGAGCCGCCGCGGGAAGCGCGCCCGCGATCAGCGCTCCGAACGCAAGGAGAACCGCCATCGTCAACCGGGCAGTGTGATTCCGTGTCATCTCAACCTCCGTGTCTGGCCGTGCATCTCAACGTTGCGGCCGGATTCAATGAGCGTACGCGCACGGCGAGAAACCGGAGTGGGTCGAGCGGAACACTTTCGGAACTCTCGAAGGGGCGTCCCCGGATGAAGGGCGGGGAGCGCGTAGCGCCTCTGCGCCGCCTCAACCAGGAGCGAGGATAATCGCCGCTCGAACTCGGAGGTCACCTGCATGGAAACCAAGGCCGCAACGGACGCCATCCGCTTCCACCGTCCGCACTTGCATCTCAGCAGCCCGTTCGGCACCGGTGGGTTCGGGCGGAGCGCCGAGGCGTTCGCCCGCTTCTTTGGCACTCCGACGTTCCTGGTCGGGCAGACGTTGATCGTCGCGACATGGATCGCCTTGAACGTGCTGGGATACGCCCACTTCGACGCGTATCCGTTCATCCTGCTCAACCTTGCGTTCAGCCTTCAGGCGGCTTATGCCGCCCCTCTCATCCTGCTGGCGCAGACGCGTCAGGCCGACCGTGACAAGGCGCATGCCGAGGCCGATGCGGAGCACCGTGAAGAGTTGGCCCGCGCGACCGCCGAACGGCAGGAGATCGCGGCGCGACAAGCCGACGCGCTGCGCGAGCTGCTCGAGGCGAACACGCGACTGACCGAACAGGTGCAACAGCTGGCCGCTCGCACCGATACGCTGACACGCGAGCTCCACCAGAAGCTCGTCGGGTCGCGTTGATCACGCCTTTCAGTGTGCGAGCCACGTCACCGCGAGGACACCCGTTCCGATGACGCCGGCGATCAACGAGACCCACCAGACGGGCTTCTGACGGCTGAGCGCCGCGACCGCGCCGAGCGCGATCCCGATCTGGAGGAGGACGACCGACGCGGCGAAGCGATGGTGCCGGTGAAGCAGATGCTCCGACGCCTCGATGCGCTCGTCGCGGCGGTGCTCGAGCTCCTGCGCCTCGCGCTGCAGCTCGGCTTGCTCCTCGGTATAGCGGCGTTGCTTCTCGGCGTACTCCGGGGGCGGCTCCTTGCCGATCGACAGCCACGACGTGCGGGAGGCTTCCTGCACGGCAGCCTTGATCCCCTTGGCCTGGTAGTAGGCCCACTTGTCGGAGGCCTCGGCCTGGAGGCGGCCCGCGTCGCTCCGAAGGAAGAGCGCCTCGTTGACCGACGATCCCGACTCGAGCGCGGCGACCGCCGCGACGACCGCGAGCATCGCCGTCGTGAGCGCGATCGTCTTCAGGAACCTCCCGCCCTCGTGCTCGAGCTCCTCGTGGACGGCCTCGCGGAGCTTCTCCATCTCGATCTCGGATTCTTCGGGCATCGAATGCTCTCCTGGCGCGGCGGCGCCGGAGCATCATATCGGTCGTGGCGCCGGCGTCACCCTGACTAGGCGACCAGCTCCGGCGGCACGCCCTCCGCTCGCATCCGGAAGAAGTCGTCGAGCTCGCGGTCGCCTTCGACCGCGACATACACGAAGCGGGCCCCGCGCTTCCGGCCGAGATGGGACTGCTCGGCGATGGCCACCAGGAGGTCGACCTGCGCCTCCTGAGCGAGCCGCGCGCGCTCTTCGGTGGAGGTGGAGTGGGGGTACGTGACGACGGCGTGGATGGCGTAGCGCGACCGGTCCAGGAATCTTCCCTCAACGCGGACGGCGTATCCCGAGTGAAGGCAGCAGATCATCGGGAGGTCCTCCCGAACCAAATTCGTTGACGGACGCGACCGTGTCGTGACAGCCGTGAACGAAATCTGTGCCAAGGCCTCGACAACGCAGGATGGGCCGTTGGGCGAGTATCGACGACGAACCGGCGGAAGCCGGCGCGCATTTTCGCCGCGCAATTTCTTTCCTGGTGGTAACGAAGACACACTCGAATCGCGCGGCGTTCGACGCTGATGCACTTGAACGCGGCACCGAAGTCGCTGGCGGAGAAGTTGCAAATGACACGCGTCGAGGGCGCGCGACGTCTAGAGCCCCCTCGACGATTTCACTGACAGCACGAGCCGGCGACGTTCGGCGTGCAATCGTCGATGACGCCGTTGCAGTCGTCGTCGACTCCGTTGCATCCGCCCGCCGCCTCGGCGGTCGGGCAGAGCGCGGGGTTCGTCGCGCACGTCGGCGCGTTGCACACCTCGCCGCGCTGGTCGGCCGCGCATGTGTAGACGCCCGACGCGAAGCAATGTGTGGCCGTCACGGCGCCGTTGCTACAGGCACGCGCGGCGTGCGCGTTGGAGCAGCCTGGTCCCGACACGGCGACGTCGGGGAAGTTCTCGTCGCATTGTCCGTTGCAGTTGTCGTCGATACCGTTGCAGAGCTCGTTGCTCGAGACCACGGAGGCTTGCACGACGTCGTTGAGCGCGGCGTCGATGTCGGCGCGGCTGTTCGCCAGGCGCGCGGTGCCGGTGCCGCCGGCCTTGGCGATGGCGTCGAGCCCGGGGACAGGCCCAGCGCCGAATCCCAGGCCGATCACGTAGACCTTGTTGGCGTGCTTGGCGCCGCTCACCGTGGCGGCGACGAAGCTGCCTGCGGCCGCGACGGGGCCGTTGACGGTGTCGGTCTCGCAGTTGTCGAGCCCGTCGACGATCTCGACGAGCACGTACGGCCGACAGAGGATCTGGGGGTCTTGATTTCCATTCTTGATGGCGTTGTACCAGGCGGTGGCGCTGCGTGCGGCGCCGGCGACCGGTCCGGCCCCGCTCGCTCGTAGCTCGGGGTTCGTTCCGGCCGACCCGCCGGGAAGGCCTTCGACCCCGTCGAGCCAGGGAAGGACTTGAGTGGTGGGGGTCGGCGACGTCGGGTCGACGAGAATCACGCCTCCCGGGTTCTGGCAGGAGGCGTTGTAGACGCATCGGTTGGCGCTGCACGCGTAACCCGCCGGGCAGTCCGAAGGTCCCGTGCACGCGCACGAGGCCGCGGGGCCGCCGGCGATGAGCGCGCACTGCCCGGAGAAACCGGCGGCGCAGTCGGCGTCGGCATAACACACCTGCGGGGTCGCGCAGGCCGTGTTCCCCGCCGCGACGGTGGTCCCGCAGTCCCCGTTGTACGTCGCGGCGGTGTCGTTGTGCACGTCACACGCGATGTCGTAGGCGGGTGCGTCATAGCAGAGGTTGTTGTCCTGCTTGCAGGAGCCGCCGATGCAGAAGCTGTAGAGAGGGCAGGTCGCATCGGACGTGCACGCCGCGCCTGCCGGTCCTGTCGTGTTGACCACGGGACAGGTCGTGCCGGAATATCGCTCGAGACCCCATTGCACGTCGCTCGCAGCGGTGAGCGAGTCGCTGAGCGCGGCCTTCATGGCGTACATCCGGCTGTTGATGCCGTCGTAGGAGGAGGGTGTCATCGACGTCGTTGGACATGCGCCGGTGAGCTTGTATCCGGGGTAGAGGGCGAATCCGGGACCGTTCGGTGGAATTGCGGTGATCTGGCGGGTCATGATCGCGTCGGAGAAGACGGTCGACCCGTCACCGCCGGACAGGACGCCGTCGGCCATGCGCCGGGTCATCGACCCCGACGTGTCGGCGAGGACGAGGATCCTCGGCTTGAAGCCCGTCGTGCACTGGGCCGTCGCCGGTCGCGGTGCTGCCAGGAGCCCCAAGGCCAGAGCCGCGGCGACGCGGAGGACGTGAGCTCGTTTCATCGTGAGGACTCCCCGCAGCTCGCTCATGGCGCGTTGTCCGAGCAGCAACGGAACCCGACATCGGGGCTCGAGAAAGTTGCCAGCCCCCATCGAACGTCGGTCTCGCACGTCGTGCCCGCGTTTCCCGAGCCGTACGATCCGCCGCGCAGCCGGTAATAGGTGGTGCCGTTGTAGGTGACCGTCGAGGAGGTCCACTCTCCGAGGTTGCCGCTGAGGTCGTGGAGCTTTCCGGCGGCGCCCCAGTCCGTGTAACAGAAGTTGGTGGGGGAGCTACCGTTGGATCCGGTCGGCCAGACCTGGCAGCCCGCACGGTTCCAGTCGTTGCAGACCCCGGATACATAGGTCGCCGGCGTCACGGATTCGGACCACTTGGAAGCGGCGGGACCTGTCGGACCCTCGCACGCGGACTGCCATTCGGCGGCGGTGCAAAGGCGCATGGGTTGATTGGCGCTGTCCCGGATCGCGGCGCAGGCCGCCGCTGCTTGCGTCTCGCTGACGGCGGACCAAGGCAGGACGCCGGGTTTCGAGCAGGCGCGCGCCGTGCTCGCTCCCGTACTGCCCGCGGTCGCATCGGGATGGCTGGCTTCGTACTGGTAGACATAGACCGTCAGAGGGGTCGTCACGGCGACCATCGGGTCTTTGTAACCGACACACGCATGCGGCCCGCCGTTATTGCAGATGAGGCCTGGAGGAGGCGTGCGCTCGTCGACCACACCGTCGCAGTCGTTGTCGAGGCCGTCGCAGAGCTCGTCGACAGCCGCGGCGGGGTTCGGCGTCGCGTTGCAGCCCGCCGTCGTAGGCGAGGTGCAGACGACGGTGCCTTGCGTCCGGCACACGCCGTTGCCGGCGCCGCACGCTTGTCCGAGGCCGGAGAATCCGTCGAGGTCGACGACCCCGTTGCAGTTGCCGTCCAGGCCGTCGCAGCGGTGCTCCTGAGGCAGGAGGTTGCCGTTACCGTCGACCTCGACGTTGGGGACGGCCGAGTAGTTGCACGACAACGTCGTCCGGTCCTTGCAGTACACGGGGATCGTTTGGCCCGCGCATACGCCCTGGCTGGAGCAGCTCGGCGTCGCGCAGGCGCCGTTGCACGCCGCTTGGCCGTACGGGCAGGTCGGGGTCGTTGCGCAGATGCCGGCGGTGCAGATCCCGCTGCAGCAGTCGGGGCCCGTGCCGCAGGAGGAGCCGGCGGCGGCACAGCACGCGTCCTGGCAAGTGCCGCCGAAGCAGCGGCCGCTGCAGCACGAGTCGTCGTCGGTGCAGGCGGACCCGGTCGACGCACAGGTGCCGCAGCTTCCGCTCGAGTTCAAGAGGCGGGGGCCCGCGGTGGCGTTTCCCACGGTCCCTTCGCCGCTCGCATTCACGGCGTCGACGAGGTACCAGAAGAGGGAGCAGGGCGGGGGCGTGTCCGTGAGGGCGGGGCCGGTCGTGGGCGTCGCGGGGGTCAAGGAAAGGCACGAGTCGTTGGTGACGTTGAGGAGGCCGGGCATCGTCGAGATGCGGCCCGAGTAGACCTTGTAGTTCGTCGCGCCCGCAGCGGCGTCCCACTGAAGGCAAGCCTTCGAGCCTGAGCACCACATGAGGTTCGTGACCTCCGGCGGAGCCTGCGCTGCAGCGCGCCCGAAAGCCGCAATGACGATGAACGTCCAGAAGACCAGCCGCCGGTGTCCCATGCGCCTCCCCCCACTCGTCGAGGCTCTCGGACTACATACAACCGAGCGGAAGACACCGTTCGGCGGCCGTTCAGGAACCATCACGGTGCCATTTGGCAACATTTTACGAAAAAGCCATTGCAATCGATCCCGGCGGCGCGCATGACTACGGGCAACTATTTTCAGTCGAGCGATTCGACTGCGCGCAGGAGATCCGAACATGCCCAAGCGAGCTGCGTCGAAGACCCTGGTTCCCGGAAGCCAGCGCCTGCCCGTCGCTGGAGCGAAGAAGGTCGGCAAGGTGGCGCCCGATGAAACCGTCGAGGTGACGGTTCGCCTGCGACGTGCGCGGGCGCTCGATCTCGAGAAGGTGATCGGCAGACGGGCGGCGCGGCCGATGACGCGGGAAGCGCTGGCGTCTGAGTTCGGCGCGAGCCGGAGCGACGCGGCGGTCGTCAAGGGCTTCGCCCGTGATCACGGTCTCTCCGTCGGCGAGGTCGATCTCGGACGCCGCTCGATGACCCTGCGCGGCTCGGCCGACGCCATGCAGAAGGCGTTCAGCGTGAAGCTGACGGCGTATCGCACTCCCGACCGCGTCCGCTATCGGCAGCGCCAGGGCGGCGTGAAGGTTCCGCGGAAGGTCGAGGCGGTCATCGATGGCGTGTTCGGTCTCGACGATCGCCCGCAAGCGCGCCCGCACTTCCGCGTGCGCGCGGCTCAGGGAAGGTTCAAGCGGCGAGCGGCGGGCGTCGCGTTCACGCCGCCGCAGCTCGCCACGCTCTACGGCTTCCCGAAGTCCCAAGGAACGGGGCAGCACATCGCGCTCATCGAGCTGGGAGGCGGCTTCGATCCCGCCGAGATGAAGAAGTACTTCAAGGGTCTCGGTCTCAAGACCCAGCCGAAGCTCAACGCCGTCTCGGTCGACGGCGCGCACAACGCGCCCGACGGCAACCCGAACAGCGACGACGGCGAGGTCGTTCTCGACATCCAGGTCGCCGGTGGGGTCGCGCCGGGCGCGACCGTCGACGTCTACTTCGCCCCCAACACCGATCGCGGCTTCCTCGATGCGGTGACCACCGCGATCCACAACCCGGCGACCACGGTCGTCTCGATCTCGTGGGGCGGACCGGAGGAATCGTGGACGGCGCAGATGCGCAACGCGTTCGACGACGCGTTCCAGGAAGCCGCCGTGCTCGGCATCCCCGTCTTCGTCGCCTCGGGCGACGACGGATCGAACGACGGGGTAGGTGACGGCAAGAACCACGTGGACTTTCCCTCGTCGTCCCCCCACGCGATCGCCTGCGGCGGCACGAGGCTGACCACGAAGGACGAGACGGTCTGGGGGCCGCCGTCCTCGGGCGGCTCGACCGGCGGTGGGTTCTCCCGATACTTCACGCGGCCGGCGTGGCAGGGCGGCGTCGTCTCGGGCGGAGGCAAGAAGCGCGGCGTCCCGGACGTGGCGGCGGACGCGGATCCCGCGACCGGATACAAGGTCCTCGTGGACGGGTCGTCCACGGTCTTCGGCGGGACAAGCGCCGTCGCGCCGCTGTGGGCGGGGCTCGTCGCGGTCTGCAACGCGAAGGCGGGAAAGCGGCCCGGGTTCCTGTTGCCGTCGCTCTACGGCGCGCCGAAGGCGTTCCGCGATATCACCGTCGGCTCGAACGGATCGTTTAACGCGAAGGCCGGCTGGGATGCGTGCACGGGGCTCGGCTCGCCGGTCGGCGCCAAGGTGCTGAGCGCGGGGTGGTAGCTCTCCGCAGCGCAACGCGGTCTCACGCCGGTGAGACCGCGTTGCGGCACGAGCTCAGTCTTTCGGCTGCTTCACGATGCGCAGATACGGCCGCGGCGCGTGCCAACCGTCGGGATACTTGGTCTTGGCGTCGGCGTCGGACACCGATCCCGCGATGACGACGTCGTCGCCGTGCTTCCAGTTCACGGGGGTCGCGACCTTGTGCTTCGCCGTGAGCTGCATCGAGTCGAGGACCCGGAGCACCTCGTCGAAGTTGCGCCCGGTGGTCATGGGGTAGCTGAGCGTCAACTTGATCTTCTTGTCGGGTCCGATGACGAAGACCGTGCGAACCGCCTGGTTATCCGCCGCCGTGCGGCCCTCGCAGGTCTCGCCGACGTCGGCGGGCAGCATGCCGTAGGTCTTCGCGACCTTGAGCTGCGGGTCGCCGATCATCGGGAACTGCACCTTGTGGCCCTGGGTCTCCTCGATGTCGACGGCCCACTTCTCGTGGCTCGCCACCGGGTCGACCGAAAGGCCGATGATCTTGCAGTTGCGCTTCGTGAACTCCGGCTGCAGGCCGGCCATGTAGCCCAGCTCGGTCGTGCAGATCGGCGTGAAGTCCTTTGGATGCGAGAACAAGATGCCCCAACCGCTCCCGAGCCATTCGTGGAAGTCGATCGGGCCCTGGGACGTGTCGGCTTTGAAGTTCGGGGCGTCGTCGTTGATGCGCAGCATGTCACTTTCTCCCTTGAGTATCCCGGCAGTTTAGCGCAGGTCTCGAAAATCCGGTGTATACCCCTCCGTCACGGAGGGCCGCATGGGAACACGTACCGCCGCGATCGACGCCTACATCGCCAAGGCGCCCGCGTTCGCGCAACCGATCCTGGAGAAGATCCGCGAGGCCTTCCACGCCGGCTGCCCCGACGTCGAAGAGAAGGTGAAGTGGGGACACGCCAGCTTCGAGTACAAGGGGATGCTGGGCGGAATGGCCGCCTTCAAGCGGCACGTCGCCTTCGGCTTCTGGAAGGCGCGGCTCATGGAGGACTTCGACAAGATCTTCCAGCGGGGCAAGGCCAGCTTCATGCAGGGCGGCCGCGCCGAGACGCCCGCCGACCTACCCGCGAAGAAGGTGCTCGTCGCCTATGTGAAGGAAGCGAAGCGCCTCAACGACGAAGGGATCAAAGAGCCCGTGCGCGCGAAGCCGAAGCGGCCGGTGAAGGTCCAGGTGCCGCCCGAGCTGACGGCACTCCTCAAGAAGAGCGCGAAGGCGCGCACGACGTTCGACGGGTTCTCTCCCAGCCACAGAAAGGAATACGTCGAGTGGATCATCGAGGCGAAGCGCGACGAGACGCGCGAGAAGCGTCTCGCGACGACGATCCAGTGGCTCGAGGAGGGCAAGCACCGCATGTGGAAGTACGAGCGGAAAGCTTGAGACCGTTCGCCGCGATCCTGTTCGCGACGATCCTCTTCGTCTCGTGCGGCCGCCGTGATTCCGGCGGAACGATCGTCGTCGGGCAGTACGGCTCGCTCTCCGGCTCGGAGGCGACGTTCGGGCAGGCGACGCTGCGCGGGATCCAGCTCGCGGCGCAGGAGGCGAATGCCGCCGGCGGCATCAAGGGGAAGACGATCGAGATCAAGAGCTACGACGACCGCGGGACCGCGCAAGAAGCGGGGACGGCGGTCACGCGGCTGATCACGAACGACAAGGCCGTGGCACTCCTCGGAGAGAACACCTCGTCGATCTCGATCGCCGCCGGCCGCGTCGCGCAGCAGTACGGCGTGCCGATGATCTCGCCGTCGTCGACCAACCCGGCGGTGACGGAGATCGGCGACAAGATCTTCCGCGTCTGCTTCCTGGACTCGTTTCAGGGCTGGGTCGATGCGAAGTTCGCGCGCGAGCAGCTCCACGCGAACACCGCCGCGATCCTCTACGACCAGGCGCAGGCGTACTCGAAGGGGCTCGCCGACTACTTCAAGGCGGCGTTCACGCGGATGGGCGGGACGATCGCCACCGAGCAGGCGTACACCGGCGGGGACCAGGACTACTCGGCGCAGCTCACCACGATCCGCGACGTGCGTCCCGACGTGATCTTCGTCCCCGGCTACTACACCGACGGCGGGAATGTCGCGATCCAGGCACGCAAGCTCGGTATCACCTCGGCGCTCCTGGGCGGCGACGGCTGGGACTCACCGCAATTCGCCGCGATCGGCGGCGCCGCGGTCGAGGGGAGCTATTTCTCGACACACTACGCCTACCAGGAGAGCCGCGCCGACATCCGGTCGTTCGTCTCGTCCTACGAGGCGGCGTACAAGCTGAAGCCCGACAGCCTCGCCGCGCTTGGGTACGACGCGGCGCGCCTGCTCTTCGACGCGATGCGGCGCGCGCCCTCGTGGGACGGTGCGGCGCTCGCCAAGGCGATCGCGGAGACGAAGGACTTCGCGGGCGTCACCGGCACGATCTCGATCGACGCCGAGCGGAACCCGAAGAAATCCGCGGTCGTCGTCCAGATGAAGGGTGGCGTCGGCGTCGCGGTGACGACGATCGATCCGGAGTAGATCAGGCCTTCTTCGCCTTCTCGATCTTCGTCACTGCGATCCCGGCGTCGGTCTTCTCGCCGGTGAGCTTCACGGTCTCACCCGCGTGGGCCTTCAGGTCGGCGAAGTCCTGGTTCGAGATGTCGATGACCTTGCCTTCGCTCACGAACACGTACTTGGCGCCCTTGTCGATGCACGCCTTCACACAGTCGGCGTCGGACATCTTGGCGCCTTCGTGCTCGCTCCCCGACATGTGCTTGGCTCCGCAATCGCTGTCGCTGATCTTGCCGACCCACGTTTGCGGAGCGGCGAGGGCGGGGGAGGCGGCGACGAGGACGAGGACGAGAAGCCCGGAAAGGTAACGCATGGTCTTCCTCCTTAGGTCGAAGCTCTAAGGTTCGTCTCGGCCCCACGAGACTAAACCGCGCTTGCACCGAGCGCCATCGCTTAGAGTGCCGCCGATGGAATCGCGTGAGCTCGGAAGGACCGGGATCGGCGTGTCGCGGATCGCTCTCGGTTGCGGGGGGTTCGGCGGCGTCGGCTCCGCACCGGCCTTCTTCGGGAAGGGCGAGAGCGAGCGCGAGGCGTGCGACCTCATGGATGCGGCCTTCGATCTCGAGATCACGCTCTTCGACACCGCCGATGCCTACGGCGGCGGCCGGAGCGAGAGCGCCATCGGCGTGTGGCTGCGGTCGAAGCCCGCGTCGGTGCGCGAGCGGGTCGTCCTCACGACGAAGGTCTTCCACTCGGTCGTCGGCGATCCGAACGATCGTGGCCTCCGCGGCGATCGCATCCGGCGCCAGATCGAGGGGAGTCTCACGCGCCTCGGCGTCGAGCGCGTCGATCTCTACATGATCCACGAGCCCGACCCATCGACGCCGGTCGACGAGACGCTCGAGGCGCTCGACGGGCTCGTGCAGGCCGGGAAGATCGCAGCGTACGGCGCGTGCAACGTCGACGGCGCGTATCTCGAGCGCGCGGGGTGGAAGTTCGCATGTGTCCAGAACGGCTACTCCCTGCTCGATCGTGCCGCGGAGATGGACGTCCTTCCGGCGTGCAAGCGGTCCCGGGCCGGTTTCACGGCGTTCAGTCCGCTCGCAGGCGGATGGCTGACCGGGAAGTACATCGGAGGCCAGACGCCGGCCGGTTCGCGGATGACGCTCCGGCCGGAGGGCTATCGGCGCTACGAGAACGTACGTGTGTACCGAGCGCTCGAGCGGTTCGTCGATTTCGCACGCGAACACCGCACGACTCCCGCGGCGCTCGCGATCGCATGGCTCCTCGCCCAGCCGCAGGTCGATGCCGTGATCGTCGGGCCGCGACGGACGGAACATCTGGAGCCCGTGAGGCAAGCGCTCGCGTCTCCGTTAACGGCGACCGAGTGCGACGCGCTCGCGGCGCTCTTCGCCGGCGCGCTCTCCGATCGGGACTAAGCCGGACGGAGATCGCGAAGCTCTAGGGTGCGGCGGCGCGCTCGAACTTGAGCGGCGTCCGGTCGCCGCGGCGGACGTCGTCGAAGAATCCGCGCAGCGCGTCGTACTGCGCGGCGGGGATCTCGACCGCGAGGATCGCAAGCGCGCGCTCGACCTTCACGCCGTCGGGAACGACCGTGAAGGCGAGCCGGTAGCGTCCGTAGGGGCCGGTGAGCGCCGCGCCTTCCGGAAGCTTGCCCGGCCTGAAGCCGGGCGGGCACTTCACGACGAGCTCCGTCGTGATCACGCGGGGGTATTCGATGATGACGGGGTGGACGCGCGGTCCGGGCGGCAGGTCGGGCGTCGCGGGCGCCCAAGGGCCGCTCCAGGCCACGCTGAGCGAGCCTGATGCAGGATCGGGCGCGCCGGCGGGCCTCTCGATCTCGCAGATGAGACGTGAAGAGACCGGGGGATAACCCGCATTCGCTTCGGCGCTCGCGACGCCGGTCTCGCCGCCCTTCCCGCACAATGCGTCGAGGCGCAGACGGCGGTCGCGATCGTCGAGGTCGGCGAGCTGCTCGGTCTCGTCGAGGGCGAGCTGGCCTCCCGACTGCCGGCGCCAATGCGTGACCGTCGACGCGGCGTCGTCGGCGAACGCCATCTCGGCGGTGACCCGCGCCACGTTGATCGCGGGGCTCGAGGTCGGGATGACGATCGGACGGCCGCCTGCGGAGGTCGCCGCCATCGCCTCGGAGCCGCTCATCCACCAGGGCACCTCGCCGAAGGGAAGGCCGGATTTGAGATGGACGAGCGCGGTCCACGCGCCGCCGGGCTCGGCGACGCCCACCATCGTGCTCGGAAGCTGATCGACGGAGTGGATCGCCTTGTCCCAGACGTGCTTGGGGCGGTTGGGGGCGAGCACGGGCACCGCCTGTGCGCCGAGCGCGCGCGCGACGTCGAGGTAGAGCTTGTCGAGAGGATCGAGGGGGCCCGCCGACGGTAGCGGGTGGGGGCGGTCGCCGTCGCCGGGCCGCGCGTAGACGGCGTTCGCGACGTTCGCGGCGATCCAGTCGTACGCCGCCTTGAGCTTGGCGGGGCGGTCCGGCGCGGCGACGACCGCGGGGGCCGACAGGACGCGCTGGATGAGAGGCCCTCCGCTGGGCTCCCGCGTCAAACGATCGACGTCCTTCGCGAAGTCATTCCAGAAGTCGGTGTAGCCCGTGCGCTTGTCGAGGTAGTAGAAGACGACGGAGGCGCGGACGTCTTCGTCGACCGGCATCAGCGGCTCGCGCGCGAGCGGCGGCAGGTCGTGCGCTTCGAGGAGCACGGCGTCGTCCTCGGCCTGGGCGCGCACGTCGAGGTGCTCCGAGTGGCGGATCCGGTAGGCGGCGCTCCACTTGCCGTAAGGCTTCCAGCGGCACCGGAAGTTCAGGATCGGCCACCCGCGCTGAAGCGGAACGTCGGTCGAGCCGATCGCCTCGCGCCGAATCGTGTATCCGTAGTCGATGACCGTGCCCGGAACGACTCCGGGAATCGCGAAGCGCGCCGCCCGGATCTTGAAATCGCCGTCTCGGACGAGCGTGACGAACGCGACGTCCTTGTCGGGCACGTCCTGGACACGGCCGTCGGGAGCGATCGCCCGTGCCCACCAGTCGTCGAGCGACATGTCGGGCTCTAGGACGATCTCGACGTTCGCGAGATCGCGCCCCTCGTTCGAGAGCACCTTTGCGCGGAGGTGGAACTCGATCTTCGCCGCGGTCCCGTAGTCGTCGTTGAGCTGCCACTCCTCGAGGAGGACGATGCCATGCTGGAGCCCCTTGGCGGGGTCGGCCTGGATCGCGCGCTCGGCGTCCGAGATGACGCGGGCCCCGGGCACGATGTCGATGCGGGTCTCCTCGCCCGCCATCGCGGCACAGGCGAGGCCGAGCCCGAGAGCCAGAGCCGGGGCTTTCATGCCGCTAGCGTAAACGGAAACGTGGCCTTTCCGGCCTTCCGGACGCTACGATGATCCCAGGATGATCTCGCTCGGAACCGTGGGCGTGAGCTTGGGGCTGTCGGCCGTCCTCGCGGCAGGAGCCGGGCCCGGGAGCGAGTCCTGGGCGCGGCGGGTCGAGAGGCGCGGCGTCGATGCGTCGCTCGTCGTCGACCCGATCGCGATCACGCCGGAGGTGCGCGCCGCGGCGGATCGTTTCTCCGGGGGCGGCGGCGATCAGGTCGATCAGCTTCGGCGCCTACAGGCCGCGCTCTTCGACGCGTCGTCGTTCCATTTCGATTACGACCCGGCGCTGACGGCGACGGCCGCGGATGCGCTCGAGCTCCGTCGCGGGAACTGCGTGGCGTTCACGAACCTCTTCATCGCGATGGCGCGCGCGCGGGGGATCCGCGTCCTCGCCGGCTACATGACGCCGCACGTCCCGGGAGAGAAGCGGGGCGATCTCGTGTACGTGAGCACGCACGTGGTCGCGGTCTACCAGCTCCACGACCGATTCCTGGTTTTCGATTTCTACGGCGCGCGCGTGGACGACGTGCCGCGCATCCGTCTGCTCGACGATCTCGAGCTCGCGGCGCTGTACGTGAACAACCGCGCCGTCGAAGCGCTCTCGCGCGGCGACTTCACCGCGGCCGAGGCCGGACTCAACGCGGTCGTGCACCTGGCGCCGGAGTTTGCAGGCGCCTACGCGAACCTCGGCGTCTTGAAGCGGCGCCGCGGCGACACCGCGGGAGCTCTCGACGCCTACCGGTCGGCGCTCGCAATCGATCCCCACAATCCCGCCGTGCTGTCGAACCTGGCGACGCTGTACCTCGAGACCGGCCATGTGCGCGAGGCGCAGGCCGCGCTGCGCGTCGCGGACATGAGCGCGGCGACCGTGTACACGATGCTCGCGCGCGGCGATCTCGAGTACGCCGACGGCAAGGCGGACGAGGCGCTGCGCTTCTACCGGCGAGCGGCGCGTCTCGATCCCGCCATTCCGGATCCGCACCTGGCGATCGCGCGGCTCGAGCGCGGGCGGGGGAATCTCAAGGATGCGCGGCGCGCGGCGTCGAAGGCGCTGGCGCTGGCGCCGGACAACGGCGAAGCGCAGGAGATGACCCGGGAGCTGAACGAGGCGGCGCAGCCCTAGCGCTTGTTTCGCCCGAGCAGGCCCTCGCGAAGCCCGGCGTTCGGAGGATTCGGTCCGAGCCAGATCGAGAAGAGGACGGAGGCGAAATCGTCGCCGTCGATCGTCACGACGTCGCGATCCTTCACGCTCACGGTCGTTCCCAGCTTGGGAATGAAGCGGAGCGCGATCTCGTCCCCCTTCTTGACGTCGGTCATCGCGGCGTTCAGCTGCGCGAGGCCGGGCGCGACCGCCGCGGCCTTGTCCTTCGCGTTCTTCTTGAACCCGTCGGTCCAGGCTTCGACGAGCTTCTCCTTCCCGACGTTGCGAACGAACTTCATGATGAGCTTCTTCGACGCGGTCGGGGCGAGGATCGCGGCGGGATCGGTGGTCTTCTTCTCGACGTAGAGACCGGCGACGTAGACGTCGACCATCAGGATCGTCGCCTCGCGCAGTCCGAGCCCGTTCAAGACGTGAAGCTTGTCGCCGAGCATCACCGCGTCCGGAAGGTCGGCCCCGGCGAGCTCCGCCGCCGATGCCGCGCCTGCGGCCACGAGAAGGGCGAGCACCCCCGCGGCGAGCCTCATCTCGTGATCACCCGCGCGGCGCCACGGCCTTGACGTCGTCCGGGACCTGATCGGCGTAACGCTTGAAGTTGTCCCGGAACATCCCGGCGAGCTTCGCCGCCTGGGCGTCGTAGGCGGCGGGATCGGCCCACGTCGAGCGCGGCTTGAGCACGTTCGCCGGCACGCCCGGCACCTCGGCGGGGACGCGGAGGCCGAACACCGGATCGGCGGTGAGCGAGGTGTCCTGGATCTGACCGGCGAGCGCGGCGCGGATCATCGCGCGCGTGAACGGGATCGCCATCCGGTGGCCCGTCCCGTACGGCCCCGCGGTCCACCCGGTGTTGATGAGCCAGACGGAGGGCGTGTGCGCGCGGATCTTGGCGCCCAGGAGCTTGGCGTACTCGTTCGGATGCATCGGGAGGAAAGGCTCGCCGAAGCACGCGGAAAAGGTGGCCTGCGGCTCCTTGACCCCGCGCTCGGTCCCCGCGACCTTCGCCGTGTACCCCGACAGGAAGTAGTACATCGCCTGCTCGGGCGTGAGCTTCGCGATCGGCGGGAGGACACCGAAGGCGTCGGCGGTCAAGAAGACGATCGCCTTCGGATGACCTGCGTGGCCCGACCGGACGACGTTGTCGAGCTGGTCGAGCGGGTACGCGGCGCGCGTGTTCTCCGTCTTCGCGTCCGAATCGAGGTCGAGCCGTCCTTGGCCGTCCATCGTGACGTTCTCCAAGACCGTGCCGAAGGTCCGGGTCGTCTCGAAGATCTCGGGCTCGTGGTCGGCGTTCAAGCGGATGACCTTGGCGTAGCAGCCGCCCTCGAAGTTGAAGACGCCGTCGTCGCTCCAGCCATGCTCGTCGTCGCCGATGAGCGGACGCTCCGGATCGGCGGAGAGGGTCGTCTTTCCCGTCCCCGAGAGGCCGAAGAACAGCGCGACGTCGCCCGCCTTCCCGACGTTCGCGGAGCAGTGCATCGGGAAGACGCCCTTCAGGGGCAGGAGGTAGTTGAGGACGGTGAAGATCGACTTCTTGATCTCGCCCGCGTACTTCGTCCCGCCGACGAGCACGATGCGGCGCATGAAGTCGAGGACGACGAACGCCTCGGACCGCGTCCCGTCCCGCGCGGGATCCGCGGCGAGAGAAGGGGCGTGCAGGATGTGGAAATCCGGCCGGTGGCCGGCGAGCGCGTCGCCCTCCGGGCGGAGGAAGAGATTCCGCGCGAAGAGCGCGTGCCACGGGCTCTCGCTGACGAGACGGATCGCGAGTCGCTGCTTCGGATCGGCACCGGCGGCGAGATCTTGCACCCACAGCTCGCGTGACGCGAGGTGCGCGCGGACGCGTTCGTAGAGCGCCTGGAACTTCGCCGGCTCGAACGGCTGGTTGACGCTTCCCCACGCGACGTTGCCCTCGGTCGTCTGGTCGCGCACGACGAACTTGTCCTTCGGGGAGCGGCCGGTGTACGGAGTGGTGTCGACCACGAGCGCGCCACCGATGCCGATCCGGCCGGTGCCACGCCGGATCGCCTCTTCGTAGAGGCGTGGGGCCAGGTCGTTCCGGTGGATCGCGGGGGCGCCGTCCAGGCCCAAGCTCTGCAAGGAATCGGGCGCCGCGGTCGTGCTGCTCATGGTGGTCCTCTCTCCCCTTCGGGGCGGAACGGCGCGAAAGGATAGCGCGGGCAAACCGCGACTGTCGACCGTAGCTTGACGCGGCGGACGGCGCGAGGCTACGGTCGGCGAATGGCGGAGTTCACCTGGATCGAGACGACCGAGTCGCTCGCCGCGTGGCTCGACGGCGGCGGGCCCGGCCCGCTCGCCATCGACACCGAGGCCGATTCGTTCCACCACTACCGCGAGAAGGTCTGTCTCGTGCAGCTCTCGGCGGCAGGGCGGCACGCCCTCGTCGATCCCTTCGCCGAGCTCGCGTGGGACGCCCTCGCGCGGCGTCTCGCCGATCCGGCGCAGGAGAAGATCCTCCACGGCGCCGACTACGACGTCCGGCTCCTCGAGCGCGACCTCGGCCTGACGGTCGTGCATCTCTTCGACACCTCGATCGCCGCGCGCCTCATCGGCGAGACGGCGATCGGCCTCGCCGCGCTCCTGGCGAAGCATCTCGGTGTGACGCTCGACAAGAGCCAGCAGCGCGCCGACTGGTCGAAGAGACCGCTCTCTCCCGCGATGCGGGCCTACGCCGTCGCCGACACCGCGCACCTCGAAGCGCTCGCCGCGATCCTCGCCGCCGAGGCCGAGCGGCTCGGGCGGCTCGCGTGGGTGCGCGAGGAATGCCGGCGGATCGAGACCGTGCGCTGGCGCGACCGCGCCCGGGACGATCCTGACGCGTTCCGGCGCGTGAAGGGCGCGGCCGGCCTCGCGCGGCCCGCGCTCGCGATCCTGCGTGAGCTGTGGGGATGGCGCGATGCGGCGGGTCGCCGCCGCGACCGGCCGGTGTTCCGCATCCTGCGCGACGAGGTGCTCGTCGCCGTCGTACGCGCAGCCCCGGCGACGATCGGGGATCTCGTCAAGGTCGCCGGGTTCCCCGAGGCGCTCGCGCGCTCGCCGGTCGCGGCCGAGATCGTGGACGCCGTGCGACGCGGCGCGGCGTGCCCCGAGGCCGACCAGCCGGAGCTGCGCCCCGGCGTGCGCATCGTCGTGCCCCCCGACGTCGAGGCGAAGATCGACGAGTTCCGCCAGGCGCGCGACCGCGTGGCCAAGTCGCTCGCGCTCGAGCCCTCGGTCGTGGCGAACCGCGCGGTCCTCGAGGAGATGGCCCGCCGAGTCATCGCCGGGAGCGATCCGTTCGAGGCCCCCGATCTCCGGCTGTGGCAGGCGACCCTCCTGAAACCCGCCATGGCCTGATCTCGCATAACATCGCGCCCGATGCGCGCGCTCCTCGTCCCGATCCTCCTCGCCGCCGTGGGGCTCGCCCGCGCGGCCACGCCCCATCCCGCGCTCCTGTCGGATCTGACCGACGACGTGCTTGCGAAGCTGGCGCCCCAGGCTGCGTCGTCGAGCCCCGCGGCGACGCTCGACGCGGTGCTCCGGGCGAGCGAGGCCTACGTCTTCAAGGCGCACGGGATCACGGTCTACAGCGATCGCCGCTGGTTCGACGCCTCGTCGGTCGAGGGCGAGGGCGCGCCGGCGATGGAGCTCCGTCGCTGGCCCGGCGACACGATCCTGGCGTTCTACGATCTCGATCCCGCGGGCGCTTCAGGAACCGGCCTGCCGGCGGGGCTCAAGCTCGGCGCCAAGCGCGGCGACCTCTCGGCATGGAGCTGCACCGACGCGCGCCTCGAGGCCTCGCGCGGCGACTTCGACGCGGTGTGGTGCGAGAACGCATCGGTCGAAGGCCGGCGACTCGGCGCGCTCGGCGTTCCCGGCGATGCGGGGCTCGGGGAGGGTGCGTCGTCCGACCTGCGCGACGCGATTCTCGCGCTCCTGCGCGGCACGAAGGTCGAGCCGGGAGCGGAGGCAGCGAAGGCGCCGCCAAAGCTCCCCGAGCTGCCGGAGCCGCCGCGTCAGGCGGACGAGAAGCACCACGCCTGGGGCGCGTTCGCGGGGACCGGCTACACCCTCGGCCTGCCACCGGGCCTGCGTGCGATCCGCCTCGACGCCGGCGTTCCGCCGCCGCGCCCGATGCCCCAGGCGGTCGCGTGGATCCGCGGCCGCTTCACCGACCGCGAAGGCAAGGCGGTCGCCGTCGGCGATGCGACGAGGGCCGGCTACGTGGCGATCCTGGGCGAGCCGTCGGAGGCGTGGCGCGCGGGGGTCGCGCCGCCCCTCGGCGCGCCGTCGGCCGAGCGTATGGACGAGGCTCCGCTCGACGACACCGTGCGCGAGTGGACCGGGGCGTCGCGCGCGGTCGTGAGCCACTGGAAGGAGGACCGGTACGACGGCGACTGGCTCGTCTTCCGGCTCGCCGTGAAGACGAAGGGAGTCGAGATCGGGCTGCCGGTCGAGACCGGCTGGCGGTCACCCGCGCTCTTCTGGATCCCGGTCACCTACCGGGGCGAGGGGAGGCCGCCGGCGCCCCCGCCGATCGATCCCGCGGAATCGCTCGGCGTGCACTTCGCGCGCTTGGGCGCGGCGGAGCAGAAGACGAACGGCCTCGTCGAGGGTTATCTCACCGTCGCCGATCTCAAGATCGACGTGCCCCGCGGCTGGTGGCCGATCGCGAACCTGAGCGCGCGGGACGGTCTTCCGGTCACCTTCGTCGACGGCGCCGGAGGGGTCATCGGCGAGATCGCACGACGGCCCGCGGGCTCGCCGGAGCTGGCGCCGAGGACCGAGGACGGCTGGGTGGTCGCCCCGAAGCCGGCGGCCCAGCATGCCGCCGCGATCTTCAGCCTCGAGAACGGATCCGCGGTACTCGTCGCGAAGGCGGGCCACGGGTATCTCTTCTTGCCGCGCGAGGATTCACCCGCGCGTCGCGACGGGTGGCGGCGCCTCAGGGAGAGCGCGGCGTTCATCAAGGCGCCGAAGAAATGAAAAAGGGGCATCCGGAGGATGCCCCTTTCGAGTCTTGGAAGATGTTCCGCCCGAGAGTCAGCGCATCTCGTGGGCGAGCGAGCGCAGACGGTTCTCGAGGAGCATCTCCGGCGAGGCGGTCGCCATGAGCACATTGCCCGTGCTCATGCGCCCGACCGAGCTCTTGCCGGCGGCCGACGAGTCGATGGCCGGAATGTCCTTCATGATGGGCGGCGGAGCCGGCTTCTGCTCCGATCCCTTGAGGTCGTTCCTCACGACCATGTACTCATGGAAGTGGGGCCCGATGACGGCATGTGGGGTCGCGAGATACGAGTCATCGGCGAACGTCGCCACGCTCACCAACGCCACGACCGCGACCAAGCAAAGCCCGAACACTATTCTGCGTCGCATCCCTTACCTCCTTGGTCAAACGTCCATCCTCGTTGGTTATACCCCTGGGCGTGGCGGACCGACAAGTCATCTTTTCGGCGGTCCCGCAGGATCGCGCTGCGGCGTCCCCGCAAGCCATTCGGGGAGGTCGGCGAGGCGGTCCAGCACCGGCCGGCCGGTCGCCAGGAGCTCGTCCCGTGCGGACGAGCCGCCCGCGACGAGCACGACGGCCACTCCGGCACGGGCCCCCGCGTCCGCGTCGAGCGCCATGTCGCCGACGTACACCGCCTGATCGGCCGGTAGCGCCATGGCTCGCAGGCAGGCATGGAGCATCGCCGGGTCGGGCTTGATCGCGCCCGCGGTTTCGGGGCCGGCCACGAGGTCGAACCTCTCCGCGACGCCCAGGTGCTCCAGGATGAGGCGCGAGTACCGCACCGGCTTGTTGCTCGCGACCGAGAGGCGCGATCCTCGCGCGCGGAGCGCGTTCAGGGTGGGGGAGAGCGAGGGAACGGCCCGCGTGCCCCTCCGCCACGCGTCGTCGTAGGTCGCGCGGAAGATCGCCGCCCCTTCGTCCGCGCGCTCGGGCCCGACGACGTCGTCCATGAGATGGCTGAGCCCGAGGCCGACGCGCCCCCTCACGTCGTCGACGGCGAGAGGTGGCAGGCCGAAGCGCGCGCGCGCCGCGTTCACTCCGGCCGCGATGGCGTCGTAGCCGTCGACGAGCGTGCCGTCGAGATCGAAGATGACGCCCCGGAACAAGGAAGAGGGGATCAGGCGCCGAGGTCTTCGGGCCAGCGGATCGTGCGCACGAGCGTGGCGTGGCGCTTCAAGTTGAACCGGCCCTGGTCGCACGCGAGGCAGCCGGCGGAGGTCTTGAAGCGCGTGCGGATCGCGCAATCGGACGAGGCGTACCAGACGCGGTAGCGGAGGCAGAAGAAGTCGTCGCCCGCGTCGCGCGGTCCCGGAGGAATCGGCCCCGCCGATTCGAACGCGCCGTCGTCTTCGGGATCGACCATGAAGCGCTCCTCACGCCTCGAGGGGACGCGAAGTCGCCGAGTATACTACGCGGCCGGAGGTGCTCCGGTGCGTCCCTATCACGTCGGAATCGCCGGAGCGACCGGGCTCGTCGGGCAACATCTCATCGGCCGCCTCGCCGATCACCCCTGGTTCCGGATCGAGGCGCTCGGAGCCTCGGAGCGCTCGGCGGGGCGTCCTTACGCCGAGGCGGTCCGCTGGGTCCAGAGCCGCCCGATCCCCGAGGCGCTCTCGTCGCGTCCGGTCGGCCGCTGCGAGCCCGAGGCGTTCGCCGGCTGCGATTTCGTCCTCTCGGCGCTCGACGCGCCGGTCGCCCGGACGCTCGAGCCGGCGCTCGCCGACGCCGGGATCGCTGTCGTCAGCAACAGCTCGGCGTTCCGCATGGATCCCGCCGTCCCGCTCCTCATCCCCGAGGTCAACGGCCGTCATGTGGCGCGCCTCACCGGGCGCGAGCGGAGCGGCTTCATCGTCACGAACCCGAATTGCTCCGTGACCGGGCTCGCGCTCGCCCTGGCCCCGCTCCACCGCGCCTTCGGCGTCGTCAAGGTCGTCGTCGCGACGATGCAGTCGATCTCGGGCGCGGGGATCGAGGGGCCGCGCGCGATCGAGATCATGGACAACGTCGTCCCTTACATCCCGGGCGAAGAGGAGAAGATCGAGGCCGAGCTCGCGAAGCTCCTCGGCGAGGCCGGTCCCGACCGGTTCGTTCCCGCGCCGATGCGGGTCTCGGCGCACTGCCATCGCGTGCCGACGCTCGACGGACATCTCGAGGCGGTGTCGGTGGAGCTCGCGCGGCCGGCGACTCCCGACGAAGCGACCTTGGCGATGGAAGCGTTCACCGGCGACATCGAAGGCGCTGCGCTCCCGTCCGCCCCCGGGCGGCCGGTGCGCGTGCGTCGCGAGCCCGACCGGCCGCAGACGCGGCTCGATCGCGACGACGCGGGCGGCATGCGCGCCGTCGTCGGCCGCGTGCGGCCCTGTCCCGTCGCGACGCTCCGGTTCGTCGTGCTCTCGCACAACATGGTGCGCGGCGCGGCCGGCGGCACGCTTCTGAACGCCGAGTGGCTCGCGTCGCAGGATCTCCTCCCGCGGAGGTCGCGCGGGTGATCGTCATGAAGTTCGGCGGCACCTCGGTCGCCGACGCCGAGCGCATCGCCGCCGCAGCCGAGATCGTCCGGGGACGCCTCTCGCGGCGGCCGATCGTCGTGGTCTCCGCGCTCGCCGGCGTCACCGATCTCCTCGTCCGCGCGGTCACCGCGGCGCGCGAGGGCCAGCGCGAGGCGCTCGACCCGATCCTCGCCGATCTCACCCGCCGCCATCGCTGGGCGATCGCGGGGAGCGTGGAGGATCCGGGGCGCCGGCACGCCCTGAGCCTCGAGATCGACACGCTGTTCGAGGATCTGCGTCAGCTGCTCCGATCGGTGCGCGTGCTCGGCGAGGGGACGCCCAAGGCCGAAGACGCCCTCCTCGCGTTCGGCGAGATCCTCTCGGCGAGTCTCGTCACGTCAGCCTTTGCCGCGCGGGGTGTTCCCGCGCGCCTCGTCGACGCGCGCGAGGTCATGATCACCGACGGCCGTCACGGCGCCGCCGAGCCCGACCTGGAGGCGATCGTTCCCCGCGCGAGGGAGAAGCTCGCCGCGCTCGCCGAGGCCGGCGCGGTCCCGGTGGTCGGCGGGTTCTTCGGCGCGGCGCCGGACGGGCGGACGACGACCCTGGGGCGCGGCGGATCCGACACGACCGCCGCGGTGCTCGGCGCCGCGCTCGACGCGGAGGAGATCGAGATCTGGACCGACGTCGACGGGGTCATGACGGCGGATCCGCGCCGGGTCGAGGATGCGCGGCCGTGCGCCTCGGTCTCGTTCGCCGAGGCCGCCGAGCTCGCCTACTACGGCGCAAAGGTGCTCCATCCCGCGTCGATCGCACCCGCGGTCAAGAGGAAGATCCCGGTGCGCGTGCTCAACGCGCTCCGCCCCGAGGCGCCGGGCACCGTCATCGCCCTCGCCCCCGCCTCGGGCGCGCCCCCGCTCGCCTCGGTCGCGAGCCGTGCGGGCGTCTCCTCCTGGCGCGTCAGCTCACCGACGATGCGGATCGATCCGGGGTTCCTGCCGCGGGTTCTCGCCGCGGTCGACGACGAGCGTCTCGCCCCCGATCTCGTCGTCTCGTCGGAAGTCGCCGTCACGCTCGTCCTCCCGCGCACCGCGGAGCCGTCGGGGCTCTCCGAGCGCCTCGCGCGCTTCGCCACGGTCGAGCGGCGGGACGCGCGGGGGATCGTCTGCGTCGTCGGCAGCGGCCTCGCGCAGGAGGGGTCGGTGCGCGGCCGCGTGCTCGAGGCGATCGGTGCGCACGACCCGGAGCTCCTCGCGCTCGGCGGCTCCGCGACGAGCGTCGCCGCGCTCATCCCCGAGGCGCGCCTGGACGCCTGCGTGCGGGATCTCCACCGCCGGTTCTTCACGGACGCGCGATCGTGAAGTACGCCCTCGTCGGCCACGGGAAGATGGGCCGCGCGATCGACGAGGCGGCCGGCGCGCGCGGCCACCGCCGCGTCGCCGTCGTCGACCGGGCCGGCTCGCTCTCCCGCGCGCGGCTCGCGGGCGCCGACGTCGCCTTCGAGTTCACCGAGCCCCGGTCGGCCGAAGCGCACGTCGTCGCGCTCCTCGGTCGCGGCATCTCGGTCGTTTGCGGGACGACCGGCTGGGACGCGAAGAGCGCCGCCATCGAGAGAGCCGCGAAGCGCGGGCGGGCGGCCGCGATCGTCGCGCCGAACTTCTCGGTCGGCGTGAACATCTTCTACGCGCTCGTCCGGGAGGCCGCGAAGCGCTCGCTCGCCGCCGGCTACGATCCGTGGATCGCCGAGTGGCATCACAAGGCCAAGCGCGACGCGCCGAGCGGGACGGCCCGGCGGCTCGCGGCGCTCGTGGGATCGAAGGACCTGCCGGTCGCCGCGGTCCGGGCGGGCCACGAGCCCGGCCGCCACGCCGTCGGGTTCGACGGCGCGCACGACACGATCGTGCTCACGCACCAAGCGCGCGGCCGCGAAGCGTTCGCCGCCGGCGCGGTCCTCGCGGCGGAGTGGCTCAAAGGGAAGAAGGGGATCCACGAGTTCGACGAGGTGTTGGCGGATCTCATGAAGGGTCGAGGAGGTAAGAGATGAAAAAGAACGAGCTGCGGCTGCACGGGGCGCTCACGGCGCTCGTGACGCCGTTTCGCGAGGACGGCGGGGTCGACGAGAAGGCGCTCGCGTCGCTCGTCGCATGGCAGATCGAGTCGGGCATCCACGGTCTCGTGCCGTGCGGGACGACGGGGGAGGGCGCCACCCTCGCTCCCGACGAGCATGCGCGGGTCATCGAGCTGGTCGTGGCCGGCGCCGCCGGCCGCGTGCCGGTCGTCGCCGGCTGCGGGACGAACGACACGCGCACGACGCTCGCGGCGGCCGAGCGCGCGGCGAAGGCGGGCGCGGACGCGCTTCTCGTCGTCACGCCGTACTACAACAAGCCGAACCGCTCGGGGATGATCGCGCACTTCGCCGCGGTCGCCGACGCGGCCGGCCTGCCGATCGTCCCCTACAACGTGCCGGGGAGAACCGGGCAGAACCTCGGTGCCGAGCTGATCCTCCGCCTCGCGGAGATCCCCGGCGTCGTCGCGGTCAAGGAGGCGGCGGGCAACGTGGAGCAGCTCGCCACGATCGTCGAGGGGGCGCGGCCCGGATTCGCGGTCCTCTCCGGGGACGACGCGATCGCCTTCCCGGAAGTCTGCCTCGGCGCGGCCGGGGTGGTCTCGGTCGTCTCGAACGTCGCTCCGGCGCCGGCCGCCGACATGATGACCGCGGCGCTTCGCGGCGACGTCCCGGCGGCGCGCGCGCTCCACTACCGCCTGCTCCCTCTGATCCGCGCCCTCTTCCTCGAGACGAATCCCGTCCCCGCCAAGACCGCGCTCGCGATGCTCGGCCGGTGCCGGGACGTCCTCCGGCCTCCCTTGGGGCCGCCGGAAGGCGGAACGCGCCACGCGATCGAGCAGGCGCTCCGGCACGCGGGACTGCTCGTGGGCGCCGTGTGACCGAGGCCGCGCTCGAGGCGGAGATCGTCCGCCTCGCCGATCAGGAACCGGTCGACGGGAACGCGGCGCGCGCCTCGATCGAGGCGCTCCTGGACGCGCTCGAGGCCGGGCGCTTGCGCGCGGCCCTGCCGTGGGTGAAGCGGGGGATCCTCCTCGCCTTCCGCCTGGGAGTCCCACGCGCGTGGGATGTGCCGCCGTTCCATTTCGCCGACAAGGACACGCTCCCGACGCAGGACCCGGGAAAGACGGGGCGCGGGGTCCGCATCGTTCCGGGCGGATCGACGGTCCGCCGCGGCGCGTATCTCGGTCCGGGCGTCGTCATGATGCCGCCTTCGTACGTCAACGTCGGCGCCTACGTAGGCGAGCGCACGATGATCGACAGTCACGTCCTCGTCGGCTCCTGCGCGCAGATCGGCGCGCGCGTCCACCTCTCCGCGGGAGTTCAGGTCGGCGGCGTGCTGGAGCCGGTCGGTGCTCAGCCGGTCGTCGTCGAGGACGACGCGTTCGTCGGCGGCGGCTGCGGTCTCTACGAAGGCTCGCGCGTCGGCCGCAGCGCAGTCCTGGCGCCGGGCGTTCTCTTGACGCGCGCGGTCCCGCTCCACGATCTCGTCCACGGAATCACGATCCGCGCGGGAGCGGACGGCGTCCTCGCGGTGCCCGATCGCGCCGTCGTCGTCCCGGGCTCGCGCGCGGCCGCCGGTCCTTTCGCGCGGGAGCACGGGATCGCCCTCTACGCGCCGGTCATCGTCAAGTACCGTGACGCCAAGACCGATGCCGCGGCGGCGCTCGAGGAGGCTTTGAGATGACGTGGGGCGCCGCGCGGCGCATGGACGGGATCGAGCGCACGCTCATCCGCCGGATCTTCGACGCGGCACCTCCCGGTTCGATCAATCTCGGCCTCGGACAGCCCGACCTTCCGACACCGCCGCTGATCGCGCTCGCGGGGATCGGCGGCATCGCCGCGGGAAAGACCGGGTACACGTCGACCGCCGGAGACCCGGCGCTCCGCGCCGCGATCGCCAGGCGCTATCCCGGCATCGCCGCGGGCCCGGACTCCGTGGTCGTCACGATCGGCTCCCAGGAGGCGGTCTTCACCGCGATGATGACGCTCGTCGATCCGGGAGACGAGGTGCTCGTCCCGGACCCCGGCTATCCGGCGTATCCGATCGTCGCCCGCCTCCTAGGCGCGCGTGCGGTCACGTATCCGCTGCGCCCCGAGCGCGCCTTCCGGATCGATCCCGAAGACGTGCTCGCGCGCGTGACCAAGGCGACGCGGCTCGTCATCCTCTGCTCGCCGTCGAATCCGACCGGCGCCATGGATCTGCCCGAGGACCTGAGAACACTGGCGCGCGGGCTTCAAGACCGCGGCGTCCCGTGGATCTCGGACGAGATCTACGCGGGCTTCGCGTACGACCGCTCCGCGTCCTCGATCGCGACCGAGGCGCCCGAGGGCGGGCTCGTCGTCTCGGGCCTCTCGAAGGACCTCAGCATGACCGGCTGGCGCATCGGGTGGGTCGTCGGGCCACAGCGCGTCGTCGCGCGGATCATCGCGGCGCACCAGTACGTCGTCACCTGCGCCTCGAGCGTCTCGCAGGCCGCCGCGACGGTCGCGCTCTCGGAGTCCGCGGCGCCGGACCGAAGCGCCTACCTCGAAATCTTCCGGAC
Source organism: Candidatus Polarisedimenticolaceae bacterium (assembly GCA_036275915.1). Taxonomy (NCBI): domain Bacteria; kingdom Pseudomonadati; phylum Acidobacteriota; class Candidatus Polarisedimenticolia; order Candidatus Polarisedimenticolales; family Candidatus Polarisedimenticolaceae; species Candidatus Polarisedimenticolaceae bacterium. The sequence goes on from DASUCV010000018.1 coordinate 148,070, forward strand.
GCGGCGGGCGCTCATGGCCGAGGAATTGTCGCGGATCCCGGGCCTCCGGGTCACCGTTCCCGACGGGGCGTTCTACTTCTTCGTCGACGTCCGTCCGTTCGGCTCGTCGGCGTCCATCGCGGAGCGCCTGCTCGCGAGGCGGCACGTGATCACGATCCCGGGTGAGGCGTTCGGTCCGGGCGGTACCGGCTTCATCCGGATCTCGTACGCCGCCACCGACGAGCACATCGAACGCGGCGTGCGCGCGCTCGGCGAAGAGCTCCGGGCCTAGAAGTCCTTCGGCGCGGCCGCGGCGTTCGCCGCGTCGCGGGCGGCGATCGCCTGCTCGATCCTCACGGTGAGGCCGCGCAGCGCCTGCGTCGTCGCCGGGTCGTCGTCACCGTGATCGCGGATGTAATCGTACAGGGCGCCGAGCTCGCGCTCGGTCGCGGCCGGGACGAGCGCGCGTGCCGCGAGGAGGCGCGTGTCGCGATCGGGAGCCTTGAGCGCGTTCTTGAGCGGGCCGAGCGCGGCGCCGCCGATCTGGGTCAGCGACGCGGCGGCGATCGGGCGGATCGCCGGCGGTCCTTCCATCATGACCTTCTCGAGGTAGAAGCGCGCGTGCTCGAACCGCATGCGGCCGAGCGCCGTGACGACTTGCGATGCCAGGCTCGGGTCTTCGATGGCGGCGTCGATCATCGGCTGCACGGCGAGCGGCGTTTTCACCGGGATCAACGAGTCGATCGCGAGCGCACGGCCGTCGTGGCTCGGGATCCAGAGAGCGTCGAGGTAGATGGGAATGTACGCGGGCGTGTCCGCGCCCTCGATGTTCGCCGCCGCGCCCTGCGTCGTCCGGATGATCTCGGCGGAGTACTCGGGCTTTGCGGTGTTGATCGCGTCACGGAGCGCTGCCAGGCTGTGCTCGCCGAAATCCGCCAGCTCGCGGCGTGCGCGGGCGGCGACGATCTCGTCGCGCGGACCGGACGGCCACGCCAGCTCGCAGAGATTGTGCGCCTGGCTGCCCGCGTCGGTACTTCGGGCGAGCGCCGCGCCGACGGCCTTGTCCGCCCGCGCCGCGTCCGCCTCGGACGGGACCGGCGCCGGCGCGGCGAAGGTCGCACCGGCGAGGAGAGCCAACAAGGCGATCTGGGGAAGAGGTTTCACGCCGCCCACGACCCCGGAGTATACCGTCAGCCCCACGCGCGAGCCACGAAGCCGCGGCAGCCTCTCATCTTCTCCGCGAGAACCAGCCGCCGAGCCCGGCGCTGTCCCGGGCCTGCTTCGCCTCGCCCTCGGCGAGCGCGGCCTCGACGCGCTCGGCGACGTCGAGGAACGCCTTGGCGAGAGGGGAGTCGGGGGAGTCCGCGACGATCGGCTTGCCGCGGTCGCCGCCCTCCCGGATCGCGGCATCGAGCGGAATCTCGCCGAGGAACGGGGCGTTCAATCGGTCGGCCTCCCGCCGTCCGCCCCCGTGGCCGAAGACGTCCGCGCGCTTGCCGCAGTGCGGGCAGGCGAAGTAGCTCATGTTCTCGACGATCCCCAGGACGGGGACGTCGACCTTCCGGAACATCGCGACCCCCTTGATCGCATCGGCCAGCGCGACGTCTTGCGGGGTCGTCACGATGACGGCGCCCGAGAGGCGCACCTTCTGCGACAGCGTGAGCTGCGCGTCGCCGGTTCCAGGGGGCATGTCGACGACGAGGACGTCGAGCTCGCCCCAGAGGACGTCACGGAGGAGCTGCTCGATCGCTTTCATGACCATCGGGCCGCGCCAGATGACCGCCGCGTCCTTGTCGACCAGGAAGCCGAGCGACATGAACCGGACGCCGAAGCGGTCGAAGGGAACGATCGCGCGGCCGGTGGCGTCGAGGTCGGGACGCTCGTCGATCCCCATCATGAGGGGGATCGACGGGCCGTAGATGTCGGCGTCCAGAAGGCCGGTGCGCGCCCCGCGGCGCGCGAGCCCGGCGGCGAGGTTCACCGCGACCGTGGACTTGCCGACACCGCCCTTCCCCGAGGCCACCGCGATGACGTGCTGGACGCCGGGTAGGAGTCCTGCGTCGAGGGCGCCGGGAGCGGCGGCCGAAGGGGGTGCCGCGGGACGGGCCTGGGTCCCGATGGCGATGCGGCCGACGCCGGGAATCGCCTCGACCGCGGCGCGCGCCTCGCGCTCGATCGTGCCGAGGACGGCGGGATTGCCGGCGCCGATCTCGATCCGGAAGGCGACGTTCGCGCCCTCGACGATCAGGTCGCGGACGACCCCCGAGGAGACGATGTCGCGCGTGAAGCCGGGATAGCGCACCCGGCCGAGCGCCGCGAGGACGAGATCGCGGTCAAGCGGCACGGAACCACTCGCGCGTCAGAACCGCCAAGAAACCCCCAGCTCGTAGCCTTCGTAGCCGACGGACTTCGCCGTCGTCGTGACCGACTGGTCGTCGTGGAGGACCGCGTCGAGGCCGACGTTCTGATAGTACGACTCGCGGAACGTGACGAACGCGCGTAGTCCGCGCCATATCGGTGTCTGCAGGCCGATGTAGCCGTTCCAAGCCTGCGCGGCGTGCGACTGGTTCGGGGCGTAGTAGCCGATGAACTTCGTCGCCTGCGTGATCGCGGCGATGCACTCCGTGATCCCGCTCGCGACATCGCAGGTGGCGGGGCCGAACTGCAGGGTGTTGAACAGCTCTTCTTTGTCGATGTAGTGGCCGTCGATCGCGGACTGGTAGAACGACGTGAACGACTTGTAGGTCGAAGAGACGCCGCCGCGGACGAGCGCTACCGACACCCCCGAGATCACCGAGAGGCGGGTGAACAGCTTGAACTCGACGTCGAACGACCCGGAGACGCCGTTGCCGGAGTAATCCGATTGCAGGAGGACGCGGTCCGGGATCGGCTGGAACTGGGCCGGATCGATCGCCTGGGGGACGATCGGGGGGATCACGGCGGGAAGGTTCGGCACGAGGGCGAAGTAGGTCGCCTGGAGCATCTCGTTGTGGTCGATGTTGACGAACCCCGCGCCCCACGTCGCCTTCACGCGCTTGTTCTCGAATGCGGTGTCGGAGTATTCGAACCGCGTATCGCGGTTCTTGACCATCGAGAAGGCGTGGATCCCGTCCGCGAGCCCGTCGTCGAACGCCCCCGCGAACTCCGGGTCGCCGAGCGTGATCCCATAGATGAACTGGCCGGGCGACGAATACGACTTGTCTTCGTGGTTGTTCATCGAGTCGTAGCGGCCGACGATCGAGCCGTACCCGCCGGGGAGGTGGTAGGCCACCTTCCAGGCTTCACGAATGTTCGAAGTGAGCGGGATGGTGAGCGGCGTGGGGAGCTGCCCGGTCTTGTAGATCAGAGCGATCTGCTCGTCGGCCCCGACCGGGGACGGGCTCCAGCCTGCGAGCGAGACCGTGAACCCTCCCCATCGGTGGAGCGGCGGGTCCTCGAGGTCCCACTTCTTCTTCGGGGCCGGGGTCGCTTCGGGCGCGGCCGGCGCTTCCTTCTTCTCGGTCTCGGGCGGCGGCGTCGGCGGCGGCTGGTCCTGAGTTCCGCCCCCCTGCTGCGCGCGCGCCGGCAACGTCAGAGCCGCTCCGCACAGGAGGGCCGCCCACCAGATCTTCGCCATCATGCTCACCTTCCCCAAGGGAAACAGCGGGCTTGCCCCCCCGCTCGAACCGAAAGCCGCTACCGTCTCGTGTAGGAAAAGGTCACGCCGGTGGCATCGTCGCCGGGCGAGCCGGCGGTACCCTGGAGGGGCACGTTCACGCCCGCGACCGTCAAGATCCCGGACAGCTCGATCTGCGTGCTGGCGTTCGCCGGAATGAACGCCGGCGCGTCCGAGAGCTTCTGCTTGCGCGCCCGCACGATGATGGTGTCGCCCTGGTTCAGGTTGACGTTGAACGTCGGCGACTGCATGAGGACGTTCGGCTCGCCGAGCTGGAACCCGTTCCCCTCGAGCCACAGGCGGCTGCCGTTCGTGACCACGGCCGAAGAGAAGCTGTTCGGCGTCGTCGCGCCCGGGGTGATGTAGAGGTAGGTGCCGTCGCCGGGCTTGACGCCTCCCGCATCCCGGGACGGGTCGTAACCGGTCATGCTCACGAAGTCTTCGATGGAGTCGCCGGGGATGATCGACGCCGCGATGAGCTTCTCCTCGGTCTCGCCGGCGCGGATGACCGTGATCGCGAGCGAGTAGTGCCACGGGATCGGGACCTGCGCCTGAGCCGGGTTGCCCCCTTGGTCGAAGAGCTCCTCACAGTAGAGCTGGCCGGTGTCGTTGTAGATCCCGTCGCCGTCGAAGTCGGCCCACTGCTCCCAGCAGTTGTATTTGTCCATCTGCCCGATCGCCTGGAACGATAGCGCGGCGGTCTGCACCGGCGACGACGCCGGCTGCGTCGTCTTGTTGCAGCCCGCGGCGAGGGCCGAGACGGCGAGGATCGAGAAGGCCGTACGACGGTGGATCAATGGTGCCTCCCGGGAAATACCTGAAAAGCGAACCCGAAAGCTACCGAACAGCGCCGCCGTAGTCAAGGCGCCCCCGGGGAACCGCCGTCGCGCTGCGGGGAAAGCGCCGCATGGCGTCCCCGGCGCCTGGTAGACTCGGCGGCAACCGAGGCAAATTCACGGAAGGCAGGTCGCAACGATGACCGTCGAGTACGTCGATCACGCATCCCGCCGGGTCGAGCGCGTCTACGGCGTCCTCGCGCGTGTCTACGACGATTTCTTCGACTGGGCGCTCGGCCCCGGCAGGCGACGGGCCGTCGCCTGTCTCGGCGTCGCCCCGGGAGATCGTGTGCTCGAGGTCGGCGTCGGGACCGGTCTGTCGCTCCCGCTCTACCCGAAAGGCTGCGAGGTCGTCGGCATCGACATCAGCGAGCCGATGCTGGACCGGGCGCGTGCGCGCCTCGGCGGCCTGGACGGCGTGCGCATGCGCCTTCTCCGGATGGACGCGCGCGCGATCCAGTTCGAAGACGGCTACTTCGACAAGGTCGTCGCGCCCTACGTCGTCTCGGTGGTTCCCGATCCCGCGGCGGTCCTTGCGGAGATGGCCCGCATCTGCCGCCCGGGAGGGACGATCATCGTCGTCAACCGCTTCCTCTCGCGCTGGCGCCTCTTCGCCGCGCTGGATCGGCTCCTCACGCCCCTGTCGACGTGGCTCGGGTTCCGCCTGGACGTTCCCGTCACGGTCGTGACCCAGGCACCCGGGCTCCGCCTCGTCCGGGAGGAGCGGGTCAACATGCTCGGAGGATGGCGCCTCTTGGTGCTCGAGCGACTCTAGGTCTCAGTGCTCCGGATCGGGCTGCGGCGGCCGCCACGGCCAGGGCGACGACGGGCCCGTCTCGCCGACCTCGCGCTCGGCCGTCATCCGCTCGACCTTGCGAAGCTGATCGAGGACGTCGGTGAATTGACGGTCGATCGTCTCGTTGGTCACCCGGTTCCGCGTGAGCATCTCGAGCCCCCGGACTTTCTCGCGGAGCGCCGCCGACTCGATCCGCCGGCCTTCGAGCTCGAGTTCCGCCTCGCGGAGGCGCTTGCGCAGATCGCCGGCCTCGCGTGCCAGGCGGTCCTTGACGCGCGCGTTCTCGGCCTGCGCGTCTTCGAGGTGCCGCTTGCGCGCCTCGAGCTCCGCCTGCATCTCGAGGACGCGGAGTCCGCCCGCGCGGACCATGCCGTACTGGACGAGGAGCTGCTCGTGCTTCATCTGCAGATCTTGGAAGAGTGTGAGCGGCACCGTCGACTGAACCAAGGCGTCGAGCGCCGGAGCGAGGTCCGCCGGCACGGAGCGCCTGGCGATCGCACGCGGCGCCGGATCCGCCGGGGGGAGGGCGGCGGCGGTCTCGAGACGCGCGGCCGCGAGCTGCTCGTCGGTGACGAAATACTCCGGACCGAAGCGGCCTGGAGTCTTGTCGGCGGCGAGACGTCCGCTGCGGATGTGGCGACGGAGCGTCGTCACCGAACGCGCGGTCTTCAACGCGGCCTCCCGCAGGGTCATCCGTTCCATGCTCACGCCTCCCCGCGCGTTTATACCACGGTGCGGTGATACCTTGTCGGCCGCATGACGGCGACGGCGCACGCGGGAGCTCACTGGGCGGATCAAGCGGCCGACGCCGCGATCGCCTCCGGCCGCCCGGTCGTCGTCTCGAGCGGTATCTCCCCGTCGGGCGAGATCCACATCGGGAACATGCGCGAAGTTTTGACCGCCGACGCGATCTATCGAGCGGTGCGCGATCGCGGGATCCCGGCGCGCTTCAACTACGTCTGCGACAACTTCGACCCGCTGCGGCGCGTCTACCCGTTTCTCGATGCGGCCGTCTACGAGCCGCTCATCGGCCGGCCGCTCTCCGAGATCCCCTGTCCGTGCGGCCGTCATGCGTCGTACGCCGACCACTTCCTCGAGCCGTTCCTGGCTTCGCTCGAGACGCTGCGCGTCGACGTCGAGCTCGAGCGAGCCGACCGGATGTACAAGAGCGGGCGGATGAACCGCGTGATCGCGGCGGCGCTCCGCGAGAGGGACCGGATCGCCGCGATCTTGAAGGAGCTGACCGGCAAGGAGGTCGGCGCCGACTGGTCGCCGTTCAACCCGCTCTGCCCCGCGTGCGGGCGCATCACGCAAACGACCGTGACCGGCTTCTCCGTCGAGGCCGAGACGGTCGGATTCCGCTGCGCCTGCGGGACGTCGGGAGACGTCCCGATGGCGGGTGGCGGGAAGCTCACGTGGCGCGTCGACTGGCCGGCGCGGTGGGCGATGCTCGGCGTCACGGTCGAGCCGTTCGGGAAGGATCACGCGACGCGCGGCGGCTCCTACGACACCGGTGCCAGGATCAGCCGCGAAGTCTTCGGCTACGAGCCGCCCTTCCCGATCGGCTACGAGTGGATCAGCCTCAAGGGGCAGGGGGACATGTCCTCGAGCAAGGGCAACGTGCTCTCGATCGCGGAAGCGCTGACCTTGGCGCCCCCCGAGGCGCTCCGTTACCTCGTCATGCGCGAGAAGCCGCAGCGCACGATCACCTTCGACCCGGGGCTTCCGCTCCTCCAGCTCGTCGACGAGGTGGACGACGCCGCGGCGAAGGGGGCGGACAGCCGCGCGCTCGCGCTCTCACGCGCTGCGGGGTTCGCTCCGGTCGGCGTGCCGTTCAAGCACCTCGTCGTCGCGGCGCAGGTCGCCGGGTTCGACCCCGAGAAGACGATCGCCGTCCTCGAGCGGACCGGTTACTCCGGGCTCGACCGTGACGCGGTCGCCTCGCGCCTCGCGTACGCGCGGCGCTGGCTCGATACGCACGCGCCCGACGACGTGCGATTCGAGGTCAAGAAGGAGCTTCCCGCCCAAGCGAGGGAGCTGAGCTCGGATCAGAAAGCGTTCCTCTCTCGCCTCGGCTCGGGCTTGAGCGACGGCATGACGGGGGAGGCGGTGCACCTCCTCGTCTACGACCTCGCGCAGGGATTCCCCGGCTCGAAGCCGGCTTCGCTCTTCCAGGCGATCTACATCGCACTCCTGGGGAAGCCGAAGGGGCCGCGCGCGGGAACGTTCATCGCGGCCCTCGGGCCTTCGTTCTGTGCGTCGCGCTTTCTCGCCGCGTCAGCCTGAGAGCACCTCTCGAGGCGCGTATCGCCGCCCCCAGAAGAGGATCGCGGACGAGACGGCCATCGCGATCACGGGACAGGCGAACGCCGCCTCGAGCGATCGCCGGTCGGCGATCGCGCCCATCAAGGTCGGCGACGGCACGTCGCCGAGGAGATGGATGAGGAACATGTTGAACGCGAGCGCCGTGACGCGGATCGACGACGGCACGGAGTTGACCACCGCGGCGTTGAGCGGTGCCGTGTTGAGCAGAAGGAAGAACGACGCGACCCACATCCCCGGGATGAGGAAGCGCTCGCCGCCGTAGATCGAGAGCGTCATGAGCGGCACCCCGATCGCCATGCTCACGGCCGACACGAAGTAGTACGAGCCGCGCACGCGGCCGAGGAGACGGTCGCCGAGCCACCCGCCGATGAGCGACGCCAGGATGCCGTCGACGACGATGATCTTCCCGAACGCCGTGTTCGCCGCCTCGAGCGAGAATCCGCGCGCCCGCGAGAGGAACGTCGGCATCCAGACCTGGACCCCGCCGAGCGCGAACGTCATCGCCGCCATGCCGAGCGTCGCGGTCCAGTAGGCCGGGTTCGCGATCAATCCACGGAGCGACGGCCGGCCGGCCTCCGGAGCCGGGGCGTCGTAGCGGCCGCGCTCGGGCTCCTTCAGAAAGAACACCGCCAGCGCGAGGAGGAATCCCGGAACCGCCGCCGCATAGAACGGGACCCGCCAGCCGTACTTCGGTCCCAGCCATCCCCCGAGCAGGAATCCCGCAGCGGTTCCGACGGGAATCGCGAGGTAGAAGACGCCGAGGATCCGTCCGCGCTTGGCCAAGGGGGCGAGATCGGCGGCGAAGGTCGGCGCGATCGTGACGAACGTCGCCTCGCCGACGCCCACCAGGGTGTGCCTGAGGAGCAGCTCCCAGTACGTGTGGGTGAACGCGGTGAGAAGGGTCAGGGCGCTCCAGAAGAGCGCACCGAACGCGATGATCCTCTTGCGCGAGTGCCGGTCGGCGAACGGGGCGACGAGCGGCGCCGCGATCATGTAACAGACGAGGAAGACGCTCGTGAGGAGCCCGAGCTGCGTGTTGGTGAGCTTGAACTCATCCTGGACGAGGGGCTGGACGGCGAACAGCACCGACCGGTCGACGTAGTTCAGGATGTTGAGGAGCGTGAGGACGACGAGCGCGATGCCGGCCGCGTACCGCTCCGATCTCACCGTCCGCCCCAGCGCAGCTTCCTCTGGAGGATCTCGAAGAAGCCGCGCTTGGCGACGCGGACGAGCCGCACCGGCCGCGGATGGCGGTCGATGACGAGCACGTCGAGCTGGCGCATCGGGAAGCCGACCTGTCCGTCGAGAGTGAGGTAGGCCTCTTCGGTCATGCTCCGCAGCGTCACCTCGATCGTGACCCACCCGGGGACGACGACCGGGCGGAAGCTCATCGCGTGCGGGCAGATCGGCGCGATCACGAAGGCGCTCATCCGCGGGTCCAGGATCGGCCCGCCGGCGGAGAGGTTGTAGGCGGTGGAGCCGGTCGGCGTCGCGACGATGAGGCCGTCCGAGGTGTAGGTGGCGACCAGCTCCTTGTCGATGCGGACCTCGATGACGAGCATCCGCGCGAGCGCCGTCTTGGTGACGACCGCGTCGTTGAGCATCGCGTACGCGCCCAAGATCTTCCGTCCTCGCTTCAGGCGCACGCGGAGGGCGTCGCGCTCCTCGATCTCGTAACGTCCGTGGAGGACGCGCTCGAGGCCGGCGTAGAGCTCCTCGGGCTGAAGCTCGGTCATGAACCCGAGCCCGCCGAAGTTCACGCCGAGGATCGGGATGCCGAGGGGGCCCGCGACCCGCGCGACCGAGAGGAGCGTTCCGTCGCCGCCGGCGACGATGACGAGGTCGGTCCCGCGGGGGAGCGTCCCCTCCGGGACGCCGTCGCGCTGCCCCAGCGCCGCGGAGGTCGTCGCATCGAGGCGGACCTGGACCCGGCGGGCGCGCAGCCACGCGGCCAGCTCCTGCGCGATGCGCTTCCCTTCCGGCGTCCCCGGCTTCGCGACGACGACGACGCGGCGGATGGCGCCGCGGACGCGCTTACGCCTCTTCGCCATCGACGGCGGCCCTTCGATCGGCGTCCAGGAGCTCCGCTGCAGCCGGCCCGCCGCCGGGACGGAGGTGAAGGAAGAACTCGACGTTCCCGGTGGCGCCCCGCACCGCCGACCGCGCGATCGCCCGCGGCCCGAGCCCGTGCTCGCGCGCGAAGCCGGTCAGCGACACGAGGACGTCGTCCCATGCCGCCTTGTCCGAGACGATGCCGTGCTTGCCCACGCGTTCCCGCCCCACCTCGAACTGCGGCTTGACGAGCGCGATCACGTCCGCGCCGGGGGCGAGACACGCGCACACGCCCTTCAGCACCTGCCGCAGCGAGATGAAGGATACATCGATGACGGCGAGGCTCGGCACGGAGGGAAGGAGAGACGGGGTGAGGAAGCGCGCGTTGACGCCGTCCACGACGACGACGCGCGGATCGTTCCGGAGCGACCAGTCGAGCTGACCGCGACCGACGTCGAGCGCCATGACCGCCGACGCACCGGCCTCGAGGAGCACCTGCGTGAATCCGCCCGTCGACGCTCCGACGTCGAGAGCGGCCCGGCCGGCGGCGTCGACGCCGAACCGAACGAGCGCCGGGGCGAGCTTGCCGGCGCCGCGGCCGACGTACCGCCGGCCCGGAGCGACCGCAAGGGGAAGATCGCGGGGGACGAGCGCACCGGGCTTGTCGAGGCGGCGCTCTCCGGTCGTCACGAGCCCGGCGAGGAGCATCGCCTGCGCCTTCGCGCGCGTCGGGGCGAGGCCTCGCTCGACCAGGAGCACGTCGAGGCGGACGCGTCCGCTCACCGCCCGCGTTCGACCGCGTAGCGCGCCAAGGCGTCGAGGAGCCCGCGATCGCGGACGCTCTCGGGGATCTCGGCGCGCGCCTGCGCCGCGAGACGGTCGGCCTCGGCACGCGACCGGTCGACCCCGAGCAGAGCCGGATAGGTCGCCTTCCCGGCACGCTCGTCCTTGCCGGGGGTCTTGCCGAGGGCCGCCGCGGTCGCGGTCCGGTCGAGGATGTCGTCGGCGATCTGGAAGGCGAGGCCGAGCGCCGCGCCGAAGCGCGCGAAGGCGCGGCAGACCGGAGGCGGCGCCCCGGCGTGCAGCGCGCCGAGCTCGGCCGACGCCGCGAGGAGCGCCCCGGTTTTGTGAGCGTGGATCCACTCGAGAGCGGGGAGCTCGGCCGGCTTCCTCTCGGCGTCGAGATCGGCGAGCTGGCCCCCGACCATGCCGGCAGCCCCGGCACCGCGCGCGACGAGGGCGACGGCCGCCGAGCGGCGCACCGCGGCCTCGTCCCCTTCGGGCTTCGTCGCGAGGATCTCGAGCGCGAGCGTGAGCAGGGCGTCTCCGGCGAGGATCGCCTCCGCCTCGCCGAACGCCTTGTGCACGGTCGGACGGCCGCGCCTCAGATCGTCGTCGTCCATCGCCGGCAGGTCGTCGTGGACGAGCGAGTAGGTATGGACCAGCTCGAGCGCGGCCGCGGGTGCCACGACCTCCTCGACGCGGCCGCCGAGCGACTCACAGACGGCGAGGGCGAGGGCGGGGCGCAGCCTCTTGCCGCCGCCGAAGACCGCGTACCGCATCGCCTCGTGAAGACGCGCCGCGGGCCCCGTGGCCGCCGGGAGCAGCTCGTCGAGCGCGCGCTCGACGTCGGCGGCGCGGGCGGCGAGGTAATCGTCGAGACCCACGGTCACACCGCGTACTGGACCGCGCGGGTCTCACGCACCACGCTCACGCGGATCGGGCCCGGGTACTCGAGGTCGCGCTCGATCGCTCGGGCGATCTCCTTCGAGAGGATGTAGGCCTGATCGTCGGTGACGCCGCGCGTGTCGACGATCACGCGGAGCTCCTTGCCCGCCTTGAGCGCGAACGCCTGGGTCACGCCGGGGAACGAGCGGGCCATCGTCTCGAGGCGCCGCAGGCGCTCGACGAAGACGTCGAGGTTGTCCTTCCGTGCACCGGGGCGATTGTCCGAGAGCCGGTTCGCCGCCCTCAAGATGAGGTGCTCGATCGTCTTCGCCTCGGCATCCGGGTGCATCGCCTGGACCGCCTTCACGATCTCGTCCCGCTCGCCGAACTTCGCCGTCAGCTCGGCGGCGACGGCGACCGGATGGCCGGAGGCGCCCTCCTCCACGCGGCCGATCTCGTGGAGCAGGCCCGCGCGGCGGATGACGTCGGCTTTCGCTCCCGTCTCCGCGGCCATGTACGCGCCGAGGTGGACCACCTCGACCGCGTGCTGGAGCAGGTTGTGGCCGTACTGGTGGCGGAACTTGAGCCGCCCGACGAGGCGCGCGAGGCGCGGGTGCAGCTCGGCGACGCCGAGCGAGAATGCCGCCTGGCTCCCGGCCTCCTCGACGAGCGTCTCGAACTCCTCGCCGACCTTCTGCACGACCTCCTCGATCCGGGCGGGGTGGATCCGGCCGTCCTCGACGAGACGCTGGAGCGCGATGCGCGCGATCTCGCGCCGCACGGGGTCGAACGACGAGAGGAGGATGGCGCCCGGCGTGTCGTCGATGATCACGTCGATCCCGGTCGCCATCTCGAGCGCCCGGATGTTCCGGCCCTCGCGGCCGATGATCCGCCCCTTCATCTCGTCGGACGGCAAGGCGATGAAGGTGACCGTCGACTCGACCGGATCCCGCAAGCTCACGCGCTGCGTCGCGTCGACGAGCAGGCGGCGCGCCTCGCGCTCGGCGACTTCCTTGGCCTCTTCCTCGATGCGGCGGGCGAGGCGGGCCGCCTCGCGGCGCGCCTCGGCCTCGATCGACGCCAGCATCTCGGCACGAGCTTCCTCGGCGGTGAGTCCGGCGACCCGCTCGAGCGCGCGGCGGGCCTCGGCGCGGTCGGCTTCCGCCGCGGTCTGAGCCTGGCGCGTCTGCTCCTCGGACTTCGCGAGCGCGTTCTGGCGGCGCTCCAGGTCCTTGCGCTGGCGGTCGATGGCGCCGAGGTCGGTCTCGAGCTGGCGGGCCCGCGTCTCGAGCTGGGCGTCGCGGACGTCGAGCTCGTGCTCCCGGCGGTCCACGTCCTCCTCGGCGGCCAGCGCCTTTTCCTGCGCGGAGGCGAGGATCGCGTGCGCTCGATCCTCGGCAACGCGGCGTGCGTCTTCGACGATCGTTGGCGCCTGCTCGCGCGCCCGGGCGACGATCCGGCGCGCGATGACCACCGCGAGCACCACCAGGATGGCGGCGAGGACGATCCCCACGAGGGGCGCGAGCGAGCTCGACATCTTCGTCGTTCCCCCACGACGGGGACCGGAAGGTGGGATGGAATGGCGCGAGGAGAGAGGCGGGCTCAGATCCCCCGCGAGAGCCGTGTGGGCCGGGCCGGTTGAACCAGGTCAACCAGGGGGGAGCCCTGCGGGCGCCTCAGGCTTCCCCGCAGGGCGGGGCATGCACATGGCGTCCCTGACGGCGGGCTCCCGAAACGACGACGTTGGCTCAAGCGATACAACCCATCACGAACTCCGCAGGGGGCTTGGTGGATCGAGAACTGCGAGCTTCGATTCTCCCGGTTGGTCTCACGCGTGTCCATCCGACCGTCCAGCCTCGGCACGGTGCGGCCGGCAACCCGGATCGGCGAGTACCTCGTCGATCCGAGCGGCCAATCGGCCCAGATCCGCCTCCACGTCGCTCGACGCGGGGACGCTGCGGGCCTGCATGCAATCGTCGGTGATGTTGAGGGCGGCCAGGATCGCCACCTTCAGCGTGTCCGCGGTTCCCGTCGTCTCCGCCACGTCGCGCATCCGCCGGTCGACTTCCTTCGCGAGCGAGTGGAGATAGCGCGGGTCGCCTTCGCCGCGCAGGTGATACGTCTTGCCGTAGATCGTGACGGGCGTCGGTCCTTCGCTTGCGCTCAACGCCTCACTCCTCACGCAGCTCGCGGATCGCCTCTTCGAGGGCGGTCCTGAGGCGCGTGTTCTCGTGCTCGTGCCGATCGAGCCTGTCCTTCAGGGCGTCGACGTCGCGCCGGAGCTCATCTCGCTCGGCGGCGAGATCTCGAACGCGCTCGATGATCGCTGCGATGCGATCGGCCAGAAGCTTAGTCGGGGCGTCGCTCATGTGTCAATCCGCCGGAGCCTGGCACCGGGCACCGTCGCGAGCGCCGCGACGAGGCGCGACCGGAACGCCTCCGCCTCGTCGTCCGTCAGCGTGCGCTCCAGCGGCTGAAGAATAACACGCAGGGTCATGGCCGCCTCGCCCGCATCGAGGGGAGGGCCCTCGTAGCGGTCGATCCAAAGGATCTCGGCGGGAGCGGGGGCGGGAACCGCGGCGAGGACGGTCAAGACCGAGCCCGCGGGAGCGCCGGGGGAGAGCACGATCGAAAGGTCGCGGGTGATCGAAGGCACGCGGGCAATCGCGCGGTAAGCGGGGCGCGCGGCCGCGTGGGCCGAGGCGACGCCGAGATCGATCTCACCGACGTAGAGCGGGCCTTGAACGTCGAGCCGCGCGGCGAGGTCCGGGTGCAGCGCCCCGCACCACGCGGCCGTCCGGCCGTCCGCATCGATCCACGCCGTCCGTCGTCCCGGATGGAGGCCCCGCAGATCGGAAGCCATCTGCGTGAAGCGGCCCGTGTCCGAGGCGAGCGCGAGGAGATCTTCGACGAGCCCGATCGCGTCGTAGGCCTCGACCTCGCGGGAAGGTTCGCTCCAATGCCGGGGGCGCCCAGCGCCGTGCCAGGCGAAGGCGAGCCTGAGCGGCTCGTCGGGAAGCTCGGCGGCGCCTCGGGCGAGGAAGACGTGACCGGCCTCGAAGAGGCGGACGTCGGCGAGCCCGCGCCTTACGTTCAACGCGGCCGCCTGGACGAGCCCCGGCGTGAGCGCGCGGCGGAGCACGCCGAGCGTCTCCGCAATCGGGTTCGAGAGCGGCATCGACGGGGGAAGCCCGGGCGCGACGAAGGCGTCGTCGTCTCCCGCGGCGATCATCGCGTAGTTGAACGCCTCGGAGAAGCCGAGCGCGGCGAGACGGTCGCGCGCGCGCTCGTTCAGGCTCGTGAACGTCCGGAGGCCCGAGGCCGGCGGCGGCGTCGCGGGCACGTGAGAGGGGATCCGGTCGTAGCCGAGGTGGCGGCCGATCTCCTCGACGAGGTCCGCCTCGCGCGTCAGGTCGACCCTCCAGGACGGCACCTCGACCTCGAAGCCCTCGGCGGTCGGCGTCGGACGGAGGTCGAGCGCGCGCAGCGCCTCCTCCGACTCGGCGGAGCCCGGCGCGTAGCCGAGGAGGAGCGCGACGCGCGGAAGCCGCACCGCGAGCGAGCGCGCGGGAAACGGAGCGGGATACGCGTCGACGATACCGGGCTCGCCACGTCCACCGGCGATCGTCTCGAGCAGGCGCACGGCAAGGGCCTGGGCCGCGGGAGGAGCTTCGGGATCGGCCCCGCGCTCGAACCGCTGGCTGGCGTCGGTGACGAGGCCGAGTTTCCGCGCCGCGCGGCGAACGGCGGCGGGCTGGAACCAGGCCGCCTCGATGAGGACGTCCCGCGTCTCCGCGGTGATCTGCGTCTCGTCGCCGCCCATGATGCCGCCGAGCGCGACGCCGCGCGCGCCGTCGGCGATGACGATCGTTCCGGCGTCGAGCGTCCGGCTCACGCCGTCCAAGGTGACGAGCGCCTCGGCGGCGAAGGCGGGGCGAACGCGGAGGACGCCGCCCGTGAGGCGGGCGAGATCGAAGAAGTGGACCGGTTGGCCGAGCTCGAGCATGACGAGGTTCGACGCGTCGACGACGTTGTTGATCGACCGCAGGCCGCACGCCTCGAGCCGCGCGACGACCCAGGGGGGGGATGGCGCGACGCGGACGCCGCGGACGATCGAGGCGGTGTAGCGCCGGCAGAGGTCGGGCGCTTCGATCGCGACTTCGATTCCACGGAGCCCCGGCTCGCGGACCGCCGGCTTCGGAAGGGGAGATCGTCCGAACGCCGCCGCGACCTCGCGCGCGACGCCGCGGTGGCCGAGCGCATCGGGGCGGTTCGCGGGGACGTCGACGTCGAGCACCCGGTCGTCGCCCGCCTCCGCGATCGCGTCCACGGTCAGGCCGCGAGCGGTCAGCCGCCGTGCGACCTCCCGCGCGTCGGCGTCGATGCCGGAGATCTCCTCGAGCCACGCGTGCGAGATCAGCACGGGAACTGCTCGAGGAAGCGAACGTCGTTCTCGACGAGGAGCCTGAGGTCGTCGATCCCGAACCGCATCATCGCGATGCGGTCGATCCCGAGGCCGAAGGCGAACCCGGTGTATCTCTCGGGGTCGATGCCGACCGCTTCGAAGACGGCGGGGTGCACCATCCCCGCGCCGCCCAGCTCGAGCCAGCCCGATTGCTTGCACGCCCGGCAGCCCTTCCCGAGGCAGACGCGGCAAGAGATGTCGAACTCGCAGCCCGGCTCGACGAACGGGAAGTACCCCGGACGGAGGCGCACCTCAACGTCGTCGCCGAAGAACATCTTCCAGACCGCGGCGCACGTCCCGCGAAGGTCCGCCATCGAGATCCCCTCGTCGACGACGAGCGCCTCGAGCTGATGGAACATCGGGAGGTGCGTCGCGTCGAGATCCTTCCGGTAGACGCGGCCGGGGCAGATCATGCGGATCGGCGGCCGGGTCGTCTCCATCGTGCGCACCTGCACCGGGGACGTGTGCGTCCTCAAGAGGAGCCCGCCCGGGAGGTAGAAGGTGTCGGTCGCATCGCGCGCGGGATGCCCCGGCGGGAGGTTCAGCGCCTCGAAGTTGTGGAAGTCGTCCTCGACCTCGGGACCGTGCTCGACCGTGTACCCCATCGTCCGGAAGATCGACTCGAGCTCGCGGCGGGTCTGCGTCACCGGGTGGAGCGCGCCGCGGAAGGGCCGGCGCCCCGGGAGCGAGACGTCGACGCGCTCCTTGGCGAGCGCGAGGTCGCGCGCGCGTTGTCCCGCCGAGGCCGCCGCCCGCGCGAGCGCGTCCTCGAACGTCGCCTTGGCGGCGTTGATCTGCTGGCCCGCGGCGGGGCGCACGTCGGGCGCGAGGCCGGAGAGCCCCTTGAGGAGCGCGGTCAGCTCGCCCTTCTTGCCGAGGAACCGGACGCGGACCGCTTCGACGGCGGCCACGTCGGACCCCGCCGCGCTCAAGGCTGAGACGAACTCCCGCTCGAGCCCGTCGAGACGGTCCTTCATCGCGGCGGCTTCCGTCACGTCAGGCGGGCTGGGTCGCCTGACGGGCCGCGCGGACGACCTGGCCGAAAGCCGCCGGGTCGTGGACGGCGATGTCGGCGAGGACCTTCCGGTCGAGGGTGACGCCGGCCGCTTTGAGGCCGTGAATGAGCGCCGAGTACGACATGTCGTGCAGGCGCGCGGCGGCGTTGATCCTCACGATCCACAGGCGGCGGAAGTCGCCCTTCTTCGCCCTACGGTCGCGCGTGGCGAACGCCATCGAGCGCTCGACCTGCTGCTTCGCGATCCGGTAGAGCTTGGATTTTGCGAGGTAATAGCCTTTCGCCCGGCGAAGGATCTTCTTCCGCTTCAGGCGCCTCTTGTTGCCTCTCTTGACGCGCGGCATCGTTCTCTCCTCTTGACGGGGATCGCCCCGACGAAAAGCCGGCGGCCCGGTCTTGGGCCGGCGGCGGGAGGATCAGCGGTTGTACGGGAGCATCGCCTCGACACGCTTCTGGTCGGCCTTCGAGACCAAGGACGGCATGTCGAGACCGCGCTTCCGCTTGGTCGTCTTCTTCGTGAGGATGTGGCTCTTGAAAGCCTTCGATCGCTTGATCTTGCCCGTCGCGGTCTTCTTGAACCGCTTCGCGGCGCCTCGGTGGGTCTTCAGCTTGGGCATGGCGTCTCCGTCGCCTGGTCCAGGGACAAGGCGTTGCTCTTCGTCTTCACGAGGGTGATGGCGCGCGCGAGGAAGGCGTCGACCGGGAGCGCCCCCTCGTCTCCGGCCCGGCGGGACCGCACCGCGACCGTTCCGTTCTCGGCCTCGCGGTCGCCGAGGACGAGCATGAAAGGGATCTGCTGGAGCTGGGCGTCCCGGATCTTGGCGCCGATCTTCTCGCCGCGGTCGTCGAGACGCACGCGCAGGCCGGCCTCGGCCAGCTTCGCGCGGACGTCCTCGGCGTAAGCGTTGATGCGGTCGGTGATCGGCAGCACGCGGACCTGCTCGGGCGCGAGCCAGAGCGGGAACGCGCCGGCGTAGTGCTCGATGAGAATCGCGATGAAGCGCTCGAACGAGCCGGAGACCGCGCGGTGGATCACGACGGGGCGGTGAGGGGAATTGTCCTCGCCGACGTACTCGAGCTTGAAGCGGTCGGGGGCGGCGTAGTCGAGCTGGATCGTCCCGAGCTGCCACTTGCGCCCGAGCGAGTCCGCGACGTCGAAATCGATCTTCGGCCCGTAGAACGCGCCGTCCCCGGGCTTGATCTCGTAGGGGAGGCCGGTCGACTCGAGCGCAGCCTTGAGCGCCCCCTCCGCGCGGTCCCACATCGCGTCGTCGCCGATGCGGACCTCAGGGCGCGTCGCGAACTTGAGCGTGGCCGTCAGGCCGAACGTCTTGTAGTAGGCGAGGATGAAGTCGGCGAGGCGCTTGACCTCGGTCTCGATCTGGTCCTGGCGAAGGAAGACGTGGCAGTCGTCCTGCTGGAACTGGCGGACGCGGGTCAGACCCGAGAGCGAGCCCGACACCTCGTTCCGGTGGAGGACGTCGTAGGTGACGAAGCGGAGCGGCAGCTCGCGGTACGAGTGAGTTTTCGCGTTGTAGTAGAGGTAGTGCGACGGGCAATTCATCGGCTTGAGCGAGAAATCGTGCTCGCCCGTCTCCTTGTCGAGGACGAGGAACATGTTTTCGCGGTACTTGCCCCAGTGCCCCGACAGCTCCCAGAGATGGCGGTTGTAGAGCAGCGGGGTCTTGATCTCGCGGTAGTCGGCCTGCTGCAGCTCGCGCAGGTAGGCGTTCAGCAGGTTGACGACGATCGTGCCCCGCTCGGTCCAGAACGCAGCGCCGGGAGCGTACGGGTGGAACATGAAGAGGTCGAGCTCTTTGCCTAGCTTGCGGTGGTCGCGCTTCCGGGCCTCCTCGAGGAGGTGCAGGTAGCGGTCGAGATCGGCCTGCGTGAAGAACGCGGTGCCGTAGATGCGCTGGAGCATCTTGTTCTTCTCGCTGCCCAGCCAGTACGCGCCGGCGACCGAGAGGAGCTTGAAAGCGCCGAGCCGCCCCGTCGAGGGGACGTGCGGGCCCCGGCAGAAATCGGTCCAGCTCCCCTGGCGATAGATCGAGACGACATCGTCGCCCTTGGTCGTGGCGAAGTAAATCTTGTAGGGCTCCTGCTCCTTCGTGAAGAAGGCGATCGCCTCGGACTTCGGGAGATCGAGCCGCTCGATCGGGAGGTTCCGGCCGATGATCTCCCGGACGCGCGCCTCGATCGTCGCGAGGTCGGCGTCGGTGAACGGCTGGTCGCGATCGAAGTCGTAGTAGAAGCCGTTCTCGATGACCGGCCCCTGGCCGATCTTGGTGCCGGGGAAGAGCTCCTGCACCGCCTGCGCTGTCGCGTGCGCCGTCGAATGGCGGAGGACCTCGAGCGCCTCGGGGGATTTCGCCGTCAGGATCTCGAGGCGAACGTCTTCGAGGAGCGGCCTGGAGAGGTCGACGAGGACACCGTTGGCCTTCGCGACGACCGCGTCCTTCGCCAGCCGGGGTCCGATCGACGCGGCGACCTCGCGCGGTGTGGTCCCGTGCGGGACGGCGCGTACCGAGCCGTCGGGCAGCGTGACGTGAACCGTGGCGATCGTCTCCGGCATGATCGTTTCCCGATGGTAGGCGCGCGCGGGATCGAACCGCGGACTTCTACCGTGTCAAGGTAGCGCTCTTCCACTGAGCTACGCGCCTAGACCCAGCCCCGAAAGCCTCTCTCAAGGCGAAAAACCGACAGGACCGCGAGAGAATAGCACAGGCGTAAAGAGCGTCAATGGAAGGAGTTGGCTCGATTCTGTTGAATTGTCCACGGCGATTCGTTACCCTCTTCGCCGCCAACGCGTGCCGGATGCCCACGCACTCGGAGACCCCGCCTCGATGCTCATCGTCATGAAGAAGGGGAGTACCCCGGATGAGACGGCCCGGGTGTGCGATGCCGTCAGGGCGATCGGACGGACCCCGGTCACGGTGGTCATCGACGGTCGTGAAGCGATCTCGGTCGCGGCCGGCAACCCTCCGCTCGACGCGGGACGCTTCGAGGGGATGGCAGGGGTGCACCAGGTCGTTCCGCTCGAGGCTCCGTACCGTCTCGCCGCACGCGACGCGCGGCCTCGCGGTACGGCGATCACCGTCGGCGGCCGTACGATCGGCGCCGGCGGTCTCTTCGTCGTCGCAGGCCCGTGCGCCGTCGAGAACGAGGAGCAGATCGTCGAGACGGCCCGCCTCATGAAGCAAGCCGGCGCCGACGCGCTCCGCGGCGGCGCCTACAAGCCCCGGTCGAGCCCCTATAGCTTCCAGGGGCTCGGGCCGGAAGGTCTGAGGCTCCTCGTCGTAGCGCGGGAGGCGACCGGGCTCCCGATCGTCTCCGAGGCGGTCGACGAGTCGTCGCTCGATCTCGTCGCCGCGCAGGCCGACATCGTCCAGATCGGCGCCAGGAACATGCACAACGGCGCCTTGCTCAAGAGCGCCGGCCGCCTTCGCAAGCCGATCCTCTTGAAGCGCGGCATGTCGGCCACCCTGGACGACCTGCTCATGGCCGCCGAGTTCATCCTCGATCAGGGGAACGGCGAGGTCATCCTCTGCGAGCGCGGGATCCGGACGTTCTCCCAGCACAGCCGGTTCACGCTCGACCTCTCGGTCGTTCCGGCGGCGCAGACGGCGAGCCATCTGCCCGTCTTCGTCGACCCCTCGCACGCCGCGGGTCGGCGCGAACGCGTCGCGCCCATGGCGCGCGCCGCGGTGGCCGCGGGCGCCGACGGCGTGATCTTCGAGGTCCACCCGGATCCCGACGACGCGCTCTCCGACGGCCGGCAGGCGCTCGTGCCGGGCGAGGCCGCCGAGCTCATCGCGCAGCTCCGCGAGGTCGCCGCCGTCCTCTCGCGCAAGACCGAGGTCGCACGGTGATCCGCTTTCCGAGCGGATCGCTGCAGATCACGATCCTCTCGGCCGGCTCCCTTTGGCTCGACGGAGGCGCGATGTTCGGGGTGGTGCCGAAGCCGCTGTGGGCGAAGCTCAGGGCCCCTGACGAGCGGAACCGTATCCGCCTCGCAATGAACGTGCTCCTGGTCGAGGACGGCCGGACGCGGGTCCTCATCGACAACGGCGCCGGCACGAAGTGGGACGACAAGCAGCGCGACATCTACGGGTTCGATCTCCGCTCGGCCGAGGAGATCCTGCGCCCCGCGGGTCTCGTCCCCGGCGACATCGACATCGTCCTCGACTCCCATCTCCACTTCGACCACGCCGGCGGGAACACGGCGGCCGACCGGGACGGACGTCTCGTCGCCGCCTTCCCGAACGCTCGTTACGTCGTCCAGCGCGGCGAGCTCGAGTTCGCGCGCTCGGACAACGAGCGCATCCGCGCTTCGTATCAGCGCGACAACTTCGAGCCGCTCGTCGCGAGCGGACAGTTCGACTTCGTCGAAGGGGACGCCCGGGTGACCGATCGGATCGAGGTCCTGCTGGCCCCGGGGCACACGCCGTTCCTGCACGTCCCGGTCGTGCGTTCCGGCGAGCACACGATCGCGTTCCTCGCGGACCTCGTGCCGACGGCGAGCCACGTGCCGTTTCCGTACATCATGGGCTACGACGTCGAGCCGCTTCGCACCCTGGAATCGAAGAAGCGCATCCTGCCGCGCGCCGCGCGCGAAGGGTGGCGGCTCGTGTTCGAGCACGACGCCGATCTTCCGCTCGGCATCCTCGAGGAAACCGCCGGCAAGCTCCGCGCGGTACCCCTCGCGGTGGAGGCCTGACATGGAGGCGATCCTCGCGCTCGAGGACGGGACCCTGTTCCGCGGCCGCGCGTTCGGTGCCACCGGCGAGCGCACCGGCGAGGTCGTGTTCAACACCTCGATGACCGGCTACCAGGAGATCCTCTCCGATCCCTCCTACCGCGGGCAGATCGTCGTCATGACCGCGCCCGAGATCGGGAACGTCGGAACGAACGGCGGCGACAGCGAGTCGGAGCACCCGCAGGTCGAGGGGTTCGCGGTCCGCGAGCTGTCGGAAGCGCCCTCGAACTGGCGTTCGACGCAGGCGCTCCAGGAGCACCTGCGCGAGCACCGGATCCCCGGGATCGCGGAGCTCGACACGCGGGCGCTGACGCGCCACCTCCGGAGCCGCGGCGTCCTCAAGGGCGTGCTCTCGAGCGCGCGCGGTCCCGCCGAGGATCTCGTGCGGCGCGCGCGGTTGTCGCCGGGGCTCGAGACGATCGACCTCGTCGCCAAGGTCACCTGCCCCGCGCCCTACGCGTGGGATGCGCCGCGCGAGGGGGCGTGGGCCGAGCCGTTCGGCCAGGAGCCGGGTGCCGCGCGCATCCGCTGCGTCGCCTACGATCTCGGCGCCAAGCGGAACATCTTCCGCCTCCTCCACGAGGCCGGCTTCGACGTCACGGTCGTCCCTGCGACGTTCTCGGCGAACGACGCGCTCGCTCTCGCGCCCGAGGCGCTCTTCTTCTCGAACGGGCCCGGAGACCCGGCGACGGCGACGTACGTCGTCGAGGCTGTGCGCGGCCTCGTCGGACGGCTGCCGGCGTTCGGGATCTGCCTCGGCCATCAGATCGCCGCGCGTGCGCTCGGCGCGAGCACGTTCAAGCTGAAGTTCGGCCACCGCGGGGCGAACCATCCGGTGCAGGACCTGCGCACGGGCCGCGTCTCCGTCACCTCGCAGAACCACGGATACGCCGTCGATCCGGCCACCCTTCCCGCGGGCGTCGCCGTGACGCACGTCAACCTCAACGACGGGACCTGCGAAGGGTTCTTCGACGAGGCGCGTCAGCTCCTCGCGGTCCAATACCATCCCGAGGCGTCGCCCGGGCCGCACGACGCCCTCGGGCTCTTCGGCGAGTTCCGCCGGCTCGCCGAGCGGGCGCGCGCCGGCGCCGTCGCCGGGAAGGGCGCTCGATGACCGACTGGAAGTCCGCGCTCCGGTTCGATCCGACGCCGTGGCTCCTGGAGAACGCGTGCGCTCCGATCAAGTACCGCGTCCTCACCGAGCTGCTCGACCGTCCGAAGGAGGACCCGGACGTCCAGAAGCTGCGCGCCGAGCTCATGCTCTACCCGCCGGCGCTCAAGCTCCAGCGCACGCAGCGCAAGGACGGCACGTGGGCCGGCCACGTCCATGCGGGGGACGCGAAGCGATTCGAGCCCTCGCTCGAGAACGACCTCTCGCTCCTCTACGAGATGGGCTGGGGACGCGACACGAAGCCGGTCAAGCAGGCGGCCGCGATCCTGAGGAGCTTCCTCACCGCCAAGAAGGACCTGAAGTTCTACGAGTTCGCGAAGGTCGTCAAGGCCGACGAGAAGCGCGAGAAGTACTACCGGTGGTTCCTCCGCACGCTCGGCCTCGGCCTGCTCGTGCGCGGAGGCTACGTCGACGACCGCAGCCGCGTGGCGGTCCTGGAGCTGCTCGACCTCTGCGCCGGCTTCGTCGACGATCCGGTCTCGCGCCATCCCGTCGAGGAGATCGGCGCCGCCCACCCGCTCATCAGGAGCGGCGCGTGGAAGCGCGACTACATCTTCATCCCCGACGTCCAGCTCATGCGCGTCTTCGCCTTCTCGCCGTGGCTCCTGGACGGCGAGCTGGCCAAGATGCGCCTCAAGAAGATCTCCGACTACGTGATGTCCGATACGTACCAGAAGCTGGCACCGGACATCGGTCTCGTCCGCACGGCGAAGGGATCGTTCGTCAAGGGCGGGGGCCTCAGGATCCGGCCGATCGACTACTACCAGAAGCACGCCGCGCTCGACGAGCTCCTCGTCAACATGGAGTTCTTCGCGCGCCTCGGCCTCCTGAACCGCTACCCGCACTTCATGACGCATCTCGAGTGGTGGCACGCGCAGCAGGGGAAGGAAGGGCGCTGGAACCTCCAGGGCAAGCTCTTGAACGAGACGTCCCGGTGGACCGCGCTCCTCAGGCTCGAGAAGGATTGGCGCAGCCCCGTGCGGAAGGAAGCCGACCTCACCTTCCGCGTGCTCCTGATCTTGAAGTACCAGTGGGAGCGCCAGATCCGGATGCTCGACCGGCGCGACGACGGCTACACGATCTAACCGTTAACTGTGAACTGTTAACTGTTAGCTTTCGCGAAGAACATCTTTCCGGCCGCCGTCTGGATCGCGCTCGTCACGACGACGTCGAGCGTCTCGCCGATGCGCCGCTGCGCTTGCTCCACGACGACCATCGTGCCGTCCTCGAGG
Organism: Candidatus Polarisedimenticolaceae bacterium; assembly: GCA_036275915.1. NCBI lineage: Bacteria > Pseudomonadati > Acidobacteriota > Candidatus Polarisedimenticolia > Candidatus Polarisedimenticolales > Candidatus Polarisedimenticolaceae > Candidatus Polarisedimenticolaceae bacterium. The sequence goes on from DASUCV010000018.1 coordinate 172,023, forward strand.
TAGGCGACCCCCTGGCCCGCTTCCTTGCCTTCCTTGACGACCGTCACGCGGAGCGGCTCGCCGGGGAGGACGACCGGGCGAAGCGCGAGGGCGAGGGCGTTCACGTTCAGGACGGTGAGACCGCGGATCGCGGCGACCTTCCCGAGGTTGTAGTCGGTCGTCACGAGCACGGCACCGCGCCGTGCGGCGACGTCGACGAGCTTCGCGTCGACCTCGGCCTCGTGCGGCGCGTCGTCGTCGACGACGGTGAGCGGAGCCTTCGCCTTGAGGGTCTCGACGATCGTCAGGCCGCGCCGTCCGCGCTGGCGGCGCGCCGCGTCCGGCGCGTCCGCGAGGCGCTGCAGCTCGGCGAGGACGAAGCCCGGGAGGAGAAGCTCGTGCTCGAGGAAGCCGGCGGCGGCGACCTCGGCGATCCGGCCGTCGATGAGCGCCGAGCTGTCGAGAAGCGCCGGCACGCGTGACGGGCTGTCCGGCGCCGGCGACCGGAGCCGCTCGGCCACGAGGACGAACGCCGCGGCGGCGGCGAGGGCGCCGGCGAGCGGCCAGGCGACGAGGCCGAAGGCCGCGGCGAGGAGAAGAAGCCCGAGCGCGCCCTCCGCGACGCGCAGGGCTACGCGTCCCGCCATTCGGGGTTCACGAAGCTCGTGAACTCGCGAATGAAGTGGAGGTCGACGGTCCCGGTCGGCCCGTTGCGCTGCTTGCCGATGATGAGCTCCGCCTTCCCCTTGAGCTCCGTGTCTTCCTTCTTGTAGACCTCCTCGCGGAAGAGGAAGAGGACGACGTCGGCGTCCTGCTCGATCGCGCCGGACTCGCGGAGGTCGGAGAGCTGCGGCCGCTTCTCGCCGGTCGATCGCTGCTCCGGCGCGCGCGAGAGCTGCGAGAGCGCGACGACCGGGACCTGGAGCTCCTTCGCCATTTCCTTGAGCGACCGCGAGATGTCCGAGATCTCCTGCTGGCGGCTGTCGTAGCGGCCGCGGCCCTGCATGAGCTGGAGGTAGTCGACGATGACGAGGTCGAGGCCCCGCTCGAGCTTGAGCCGGCGGGTCTTGGCGCGCATCTCCGAGATCGTCACGCCGGGCGTGTCGTCGATGAACATCGGCGTGTCCGAGAGCTCCGCGAAGACCTTGATGATGCGCTGCCAGTCGTCCTTGCTGATCCGGCCGGTGCGCAGGCGGTGCGCGTCGACGCGGGCCTCCGCGCACAGCATGCGCGAGAAGAGCTGCTGGTGGGACATCTCGAGCGAGAAGATGCCGACGGTGCGGCCGTGGCGCATCGCCGCGTGCGCCGCGACGTTGAGGGCGAGCGTCGTCTTGCCCATCGAGGGGCGGGCGGCGAGCACGATGAGATCTCCGGCCTGAAGGCCCGCGGTCCACTCGTCGAGCTGGAGGAAGCCGCTCGGGATCCCCGTGATCGGCTCGCGCCGGTGGGTCAGATCCTCGATGAGCCGGATGCTGCGCTCGCCGACGATCTTCATGGAGAGGAAGCCGGTCCGCAGCCGCTCCTGCGAGACCTCGAAGATCGCCTTCTCGGCCTCGTCCAGGACCTCGTCGGCCGAGCCGGCCGGACGCATCGCGGCCCCGAGGATCCGCTGGGCGCCGCGGATGAGATCGCGGCGGATCGATTTGTCCTTGACGATCTTCGCGTAGTGCTCGACGTTCGTGGAGCGGGCGCTTCCGTCGATGAGCGCCGCGAGATAGGCGACGCCACCGCACGTCTCGAGCGCGCCCTCGCGCTCGAGCGCATCCCTGAGCGTCACCAGGTCGAATGCCGTCCCCACCGAGGCGAGATCCTCGAGGGCGCGGAAGATCGTCCGGTGACGCTCGGCGTAGAACGCCTCGTGCGTCAGGATCTCCTGGACCTTGTGGATCTGCCGGTTGTCGAGCAGCACGGCGCCGAGGACGGAGCGCTCGGCGTCCTCGGAATGGGGAAGGGTGTCGGAGACGACGTCCTGCAGCATGCGCGGCCCGTGAAAGCCGAGAGGGTACCACGCGGATGGTAAGCTCTTCGCCGTGCCGACGCGTTTCCTGATCCGATCGCTCGCCGTCCTCGTCCTCGCGACTGCGGCGGTCGCCGCTTCCCCTCAGGGGAAGGTCGTGATCCTGGGGTTCGACGGCGCCGACGCGCGGCTCGTCGAGCAGTGGATGGGGGAGGGCAAGCTCCCGAATCTCGCGAAGCTCAAGGACGAGGGAACCTACACGGCGCTCCAGCCGACGAATCCGCCGCAGACGCCGGTCTCCTGGTCGTCGTTCGCCACGGGGACGAGCCCGGGCAAGACGCGCATCTTCGATTTTCTCATGCGGAACCCGGCCGACTATCTTCCCGATTTCGCGATGAACTCGGAATCGAAGCGCGCGTTCCTCTTCGGCGAGAGGAACGCTCTCGTCGTCGGCCTCCTTGCGGGCGCCGCCCTCGGGCTCGTCGCCTTCGGCATCCTCCTCCTCTTCCGCGTGCGCTGGGGAACGCGCCTCGCGAGCGCCGTCGCCGCGGGGCTCGTGCTCGGGATTCCGGCCGGCTTCGTGACGCGCCAGTTCATCCCCGTCGAGGTGCCCGACGCGATCAACCACCGGCACGGCGAGACGATGTGGGAGCTCGCGTCGAAGGCCGGCCGCCGCGTCCAGGTCATCCGCGTCCCGGCGACGTTCCCGGCGGAGAACGTCGGCGACGGGCACATGCTGTCGGGTCTCGGCGTCCCCGACATGCGCGGGCGCGTGGGGACGCCGACTTTCTACACCTCGGATCCGACGTTCGAGCCGGGAGGCGGCACCGGCAACGAGTTCAGCCTCGAGCTGGTCCGTCTCGCCGAGCACCGCGGGACCATCGAGACCCGCGTCCTCGGCCCTCTCAACAAGCCGTTCTACGACTACGTCGTCGACAGGAAGACGGCGGGGATTGCCGACAGGCGCGCGCAGGCGGAGGCGAAGCGCAAGATCCGTCAGGAGCTCGACGACGCCGACGTCCCGCGTCGTCTGGATGTCCCGATGAAGCTCACGGTGACCGACGACGCCCTGACGGTCGCGCTCTCCGGGCAGACGCAGACGCTCAAGGTCGGCGAATGGAGCGACTGGTTCGTCATCGACTTCCCGGTGAACTGGCTCGTCGATCGCGCGGCGCCGCTCAAGGGGATGGGCCGCTTCAAGCTCCTCAAGCTGAGCCCGAACGTCGAGCTGTACCTGTCGCCGGTGAACTTCCACCCCGATTGTCATCCGGTGGCGTTCTCGTGGCCTCCGTCCTACTCGACGGCTCTCCGCAAGCGCTTCGGCCTCTTCAAGACGATCGGATGGCCGGAGGACACGTGGTCGCTTCCCTCCGGCGTCGGCGACGAGAACCTCTTCCTCGAGGACATGAACTTCACCCTCGCGAAGGACGAGGAGATCATGAAGGGCCTCCTCGGGGACGGGAAGGACGACCTCTACATCCACATCTTCTACTTCACCGACCGGATCGGGCATCTCTTCTGGCGATTCCTCGACCCCGGCCATCCGGCATACGACCCGGCCAAGGCCGCGCGCTACGCGCCCGAGGTGTTGAAGGCGTACCAGAGGATGGACGCGATCGTCGGCGAAGCGCGCGCGCTCGCCGGTCCCGACGCAACGTTTATCGTCTGCTCCGATCACGGGTTCTCGTCGTTCCGGCGCGGGGTCAACATCAACACGTGGCTCGTCCGGAACGGGTTCATGACGCTCAAGGGTCAGACGAGCGACGTCGCGACGCTCGAGAAGCTCTTCGACACGCGCGATCTCTTCCAGAACGTCGACTGGACGCGGACGAAGGCGTACGCCCTCGGTCTCGGGAGCATCTACGTCAACCTCGTCGGCCGCGAGAAGGGCGGCGTCGTCATGCCCGGGGCCGAATACGAGCAGGTGCGGCGCGGGATCAAGGAAGGGCTCGAGGGGCTCGTCGATCCCGAGACCGGCGACCATCCGGTCGCGAAGGTCTGGACGCGCGAGGAGATGTACTCGGAGTTCGAGCCGGACCTGATCCCCGATCTCCGCGCCGGCAACTCCTTGAACTACCGCGTGTCGTGGCAGACGAGCCTCGGCGGCGTGCCGCCGAACGTCCTCGAGCCGAACACGAAGGCGTGGTCGGGCGATCACTGCTCGAACGATCCGAGCCTGGTCCGCGGAATTCTCTTCTGCAACAAGAAGCTCACGCGGCCGAACCCCGCCATGATCGATCTCGCGCCGACGGTCATGAAATCGCTCGGCCTACCCGTGCCCGCCGCGATGGACGGCAAGCCGCTTTTCTGATGAAGCGCGAGGCGCTCGCCGCCACGCTCGTCCTCGCCACGGTCGTCCTCGCCGACGACGCGGCGACCCGCCGTCGTTTGTCGCTCGAGCAGGAGACGGTGCGACTCTCGAAGGAGATGGAGGCGCTCGCGGCGAAGGAGCGCGGCGTCCTCGGGGACGTCACGCGCCTCGACGCGCGGCTCGCGGTCGAGCGGCTGAAGCTCGAGGAGGCTTCCGCCAGCCTCGCGGCGGCGGAGCAGCGCCTCGCGCACGGCGAGAGCGTCGCCGCGGGACTCGAGGCGGACGTCCGGGCGTCGGCGCCGCTCGCGGCGTCACGCCTGCGTGCGATCTACGAGCGCGGACCGACGGCCGTGCTCGCGCAATTCGTGCTGCCCGCCGACGCCGCGACCGGTTTGGACGGCCTCCGTTATGCGTCGTACCTCGCACGGCGCGATGGTCGGCAGATCGCCGCGTGGCGCGCCAGCGCGCAGCGGCTCACGGACGAGCAGGCAGCGCTCGCCGCCGAGCGCGCGCGTCTGACGACGCAGCGCGACGACGCGGCGCGTCAGAAGGCGGAGCTCGAAGCGACACGGACTTCGCGCGAGACCCTTCTCGACCGGATCCGCGACGATCGCGAGCAGCACGAGCGCGCGATCGGCGAGCTCGACGCCGCGGCGGCGAACCTCGGAAGCCTCGTCGGCTCGATCGACGAGGCGCCGGCGGCGCCCCTCGACGTGCGCAAGTTCCGTGGACTCCTCCCGTGGCCCGCGGACGGACGAGTCTCGTCCGGATTCGGGAACGTCGTCCACCCGCGCTTCAAGACCGAGGTCCCGCACCCCGGTCTCGACATCGACGCCCCGGAAGGAGCGCCGTTCCACGCGGTGTTCGACGGACGGGTCGCCTTCGCCGCACCGCTCCACGGCTACGGTCTGACCGTCGTCGTCGATCACGGGAACGGCGTCGCGAGCGTCTACGCGCATGCCGGGGTGCTCCTCGTCCAGGCCGGGGACGCGGTGACGAAGGGTGAGGACCTCGGCCGGGTGGGGGATTCGGGCTCGCTTCGAGGTCCATATTTGTATTTCGAGATGCGCGCCTCCGGAAAGCCCGAAGATCCTTCCGAATGGCTACGCAAACGCTGACGAAACATCGTCCGCGGCGCCGCCTGACGGTTGCCGGGCGGAGCGGGTCCGTGTACGTTTCTCAGGTCGCCGCAAACGTACGATCTCGAGGTGAACATGCGTCGTAGCCGGGTCGTCCTTCTGGTCTGCTCGCTGTCGGTCGTTCTCTTCCTCCTCGCGAGCGGGGCCGCCCTCAAGGCCGGCGTCGGCGAAGGCACCTTCAAGCAGATGCTCACGTTCTCGGAGGTCCTCTCCTACGCGATCGACAACTATGTCGACCCGGTCGACACCGAGAAGCTGATGCACGGCGCGTACGAGGGGCTGATGGGCGGCCTCGACGCCCACAGCGCCTACCTGACCGCCGACGAAGTCACCGAGTGGAACAAGACGCCGGCGGCCGCCGACCACGCCGATCCCGGCATGACCGTCCTCAAAACCGGGCCGGTCCTGCAGGTCGTGGCGGTCGCGCCGGGCTCGCCCGCCGACACCGCGAAGATCGCCGTCGGCGATCAGCTCCGCAAGATCGACGGCCATTCGATCCGGCAGCTCTCTCTCGACCAGGCGCTCCGTCTCCTCCGCGGCGCCCCCGGATCGACGGTCGAGGTCGAGCTGCTCCGCACGAAGGACTTCACGCGCGAGATGCTCAAGCTCGATCGCGCGCTCCGCTCCGACCCGCCGTACGTCCTCGAGATCAACGACAAGATCGCCGTGCTCAAAGTGCGCGACCTCGATCGAATCCCGAACGACGGCCTGCTCTCCGACATCGCCGGCCTGAAGGAAAAGGGTGTCGACCGCATCCTCGTCGATCTCCGCGACGTCGCCTCGACCGACACGCGCCGCGCGGCGACCGTCGCCGATCTCTTCGTCGCCGGCGACGTCCTGCGCCTCAAGGACCGGAGCGGCCGCGCCATCGAGACGCTCGCGGCGAAGGGCAAGCCCGCGTGGTCGGGCCGCGTCGCCGTCCTCGTCAACGGCGCGACCGCCGGAGCGGGTGAAGGGCTCGCGGTGATCCTCCAGGAGCGCCGGAAGGCGCCGGTTTACGGCGAGGGCACGTTCGGGCTCGGCACCGAGCCGAAGCTGATCGCGCTCCCCGAGGGCGGCGGTCTCCTCGTCCCCGGCTACGTGTGGGAGACGATGGTCGGCAAGCGCTGGAACGCCGACGGTGTCACCCCGGACAAGGTCGTGAAGTCCGACTCGCGAAGCGACGGGGACGACGAGCAGCTCAGGAACACGCTCGAGGATTTCGGCAAGCCGGAGTCGCCGGAGGCGGCGCCCAAGGCGGCGTGAGCGCGCTCGACGACCTCATCCTCTGGAACGAGACCAAAGCGGCGGGTCCGGCGCGGGAGCGCGTCGAGGACGCGCTCCGTCCGTCCGCGGTCGCCGCGGCGGTGGCTCGCGCCGCCGGATCGCCGGAAGAGCGTGCGGAAGCCCGGCTCGCGGTCCATCACTATCTGAAAGGTCCCCTCGAGGAGAGACTGCGCGCGGCCCGGCCGCACCCGGGTGTCGACGCGGCTCTCGCGGCTGAGGAAGACCCGGTGCTCCGCCGCGCGATCGCCTTCGAGCACGCCTCGCGGCTCGGGCGGCTCGAAGGGCTCGTGAGCGAGCGTGACGCGGCCCGGGACGAGGCGGCGCGCCTTGCGGGAGCCGAGGACGCCCGCACGCTCGTTCTGGCCCTCCGCGATCCCGAGGCGGTCGCCGGCGCGGATGAGGCCGAGCGCGGTTTCGTCGCGCCGACCGACGCAGCGGTCGAGGAGGCCGTTCACGCGTGGGCGCTCCGCGAGGGTCTCGACGAGGTCACGGCGGCCGACGCACCGCGGATGGCGTTCCTCGCCGATCGATCGCGCCGCGCTCCCGACGTTCCCGCCGGTCCCTTCGTCCGCCGCGTCGCGGACGATCTCAAGCTTCGTGGCGCCGTTGCCGGCGGGGGCTCCGGGCCGACGGCGATCGCACTGGCGCTCGACGCGCTCGGCCGCTCGCTCCACGCGACGTTCCTGCGGGAAGCGCGCGGTCCACGCGCGGTCGCACTCGCCGATCCCGCCTTCGAGGTCGCCGCGGGATCGCTCTTCCGTGGGCTCTTGGCGACCGCCGCGGGGCTGCGCGCGGCTGGGCTGCCCGACGATCCGGCGGTCCTTCAGGCGCTGCGCGTCGAGAAGCTCGTCGAGACCCGCCGGGCCTGGGGAGAGCTGCGCTCCGCGGCCCGGCCGGCCGAACGCCGGGTCCTGGGCCGGCGCACCGGGGGGCGGCCGCTCAGTCCCGAGGAGGCGGAGACCGCCGACCTCGACTTGGGCCCGGGCGACGCCTCTCTCACCGGAAGGATGTTCGCGGCGCTTCTCGAGGAGCGCCTGAGGACCCGCTTCGGGAATGGCTGGTTCGCACGATCCGAGGCGGGAACCTATCTTCGCGATCTATGGGCGGCCGAGGTCGAAGCGACCCCGCGCCGCATGGCGGAGGCTTTGGCTCTCGGTACAATGGATTCGGCGCCCCTCATCGAGTCGTGCTCGCCGACGAAAGGACGTCCCTCGTGACCTTCTGGACCGCGATGCTGCTGACGGGGAGCTTGGCCGGGAACGCCGTCGCCGCCGAGACGGCCACACCTCCGAGCGCACCGACGATTCGTCCCGACGACAAGTCGGCCGAGACGCTGAAGCGCGGCGACGCCTACGCGCACCTCATCGCCGCGGGGCTCGCCGTCTCGCGCGGGCGGAGCGGCGAGGCTGCGCACGAGGTCGACCAGGCGGTCCAGCTCGAGCCGAACTCCGCCGAGCTCCACGCCGAGGGAGCGACGCTCCTCGCGATGCTCGGCCGCCGGGCCGACGCCGAACGGCTCGCGCGGCACGCGCTCACCCTCGACTCCGGCCAGATCGAGGCGATCCGGGTCCTCGCCGATCTCGCGGCTTCGCGATCGTTCGGCCCCAAGGCCGACCCCGCCGCGCGCGCGGAAGCGATCCGCCTCTTCGAGCAGCTCTCCGTCATCGATACGAAAGCACCGGACGACATCTGGTCGGCCCTGGCGCGCCTCAAGCTCGCCGCCGGCGACAACGCGGGCGCCGTCGATGCCGCGCAGAAGCTCGTCACGCGACGGCCAGGAGACGCCGACGCCCTGCGCCTCCTCGTCCAGTCGCTCGTCGCCGCGCACCGCACGAAGGAAGGGCTCGACACGGCGCTCGGCTGGCTCAAGGCCCATCCCGACGACGACGATCTCATGCCGCTCGTCGTCGAGATGGCGCGCGAGACGGGGGAGTGGGCGGTCATCGAATCGATGTGCGACCAGCTCCTTGCGAACGACCCCGACAACGTGCGAGCCCGAGCGCTCCGCGGCGAGGCCAAGCTCCGCCAGGGTCGGCCGAAGGACGCGCTCGACGATCTCGAGCTGGCGCGCGCTTCGACGCCGCGCGACCCGATGGTCCGCCTCCACGTCGCCGCCGCGTACCAGGCGCTCCACCGGCTTGCCGATGCGACGCAGATCGCGGAGAGCCTCTCCTCGGAATTCCCGGACAACACGTTCGTCCGTCTGCTCCTCGCCGAGGTGCTCGCGCGCCGGGGCGAGGTCGATGACGCACGCGAGGAGTACGTCGCCGCGCTCCGGGGAAGCGCGGGCGACGAGGCCGACGACGCCGAGCGGCGCGACGACATCCGCCTGCGGATCGCGGCGATCGACCTGTCGGGCGAGCACCCCTCGGTCGACGACGCGCGCCAGGTGCTGGCCAAGCTCGAGAAGCCGGACGACTCGGATGCGCTGACGATGCGCGCGCGCGCGGCGCTCGCCGCAAGCGACGTCAAGGAGGCCCGCCGCCTCGCCAAGCTCTTGGCACCGGCGGAGCCGGTCGGCGCCGCACTCCTCGAGGGCGAGGCCGAGCTGAGTCCGGAAAAGGTCGGCCGCGCGCAAGAGAAGTTCGACTTCGCGGTCACGAAGGGCGGGCCGCAAGTGCGCGGCGACGTGGCCTCGATCTATCGCCGTCACGGGCACGACAACGAGGCGGAGAAGCAGCTCCGCGCCTGGGTCACGGCGATGCCGGAGGATGCGGAAGGGCGCCTCGCGCTGGGCGCGCTCCTCGAGCGGACGGACCGCTTCCCCGCGGGCGAAATCGAGCTGCGGCAGGCGATGAAGCTCGACCCGAAATCCGGCGAGGCGTTCAACTACCTCGGCTACAGCCTGGCGGACCGCGGCGAGCGGCTCGAGGAGGCGCTCGACCTCGTGCGCAAGGCTCTCGCGATCGACCCGTGGAACGGCGCCTATCTCGATTCGCTCGGCTGGGTCTACTTCAAGATGGACCGCCTGGACGACGCGCGTGAGCCTCTCGATCGCGCCGTCCGCGAGTTCCCGAGGGACCCGACGGTGCTCGAGCACCTGGGCGATTACTACGAGAAGACGGGCGACGCCGCGCGTGCGAAAGGCTACTGGAAGCGCGCCCTGGCCGCGGGCCCCGAGACTCCGCAGGCGAAGGACGCGCTCGAGAAGAAGATCGGCGCCGCGCCTTCGGTCCCCGCCGCCGCCCCCGCGGCGAACCAGACCGCCGCTTCGCGTCCGTGAGGGCGCTCGCCGCGGCGCTGGCGCTCGCGGCGGCGGTCTCCTGTGCAGGCCGTCACCCCGCGGCCTCGATGCCGCCGGGGACTGGTCCGTTGGTCGGTCTCTACCGCGCGAGCATCGCTGACCCGGAGGGGCGCGTCCGGAAGCTCAAGCTCCTGCTCTGGGCACAAGCCCCCGACCGGATCCACGCGGAGCTTCTCGGGCCCGTCGGCGGCGTGCGTCTGACGGTCGACGCCGGTCCTGGCGCGGCGGCGGTCATCGACCACGAGTCGGCAATCGCGTACGCCGGCGTGCCGTCGCCCGACGACGTCCGCCGGCTCGTAGGCGTTCCGCTCGCCGTGCCCGCCCTCGTCGAGGCGCTCCTCTCGGGGACGAAGCCCGACGGCCTGCGGGTCGAGCGTGTGGGGGCGCCCGGACTTCCCGAGCGCTTCACGGTCGCAGGCGGGGGAGGCACGCTCACGCTCGAGCTCGTGCACCTGACGCGCGGAAGCGACGCGGCGGCCGCGCTCGGCACCGGTGCCCCGCCCCCCGCGATGACGGTCCGGCCGCTCGAGGAGTGGGAGGCGGCCGAACGATGATCCGGGTCTCCTGTCCGGGAAAGATCAACCTCGCCCTCAAGGTCCTCGGCCGCCGCGAGGACGGTTTCCACGAGATCGTCACGGTCTTCCAGGCGATCGATCTCGCCGACCGGCTCATTGTCGGCGACGCGGAAGCGCTCACGCTCGAGACCGCCGACACGTCCATCCCCAGGGACGGCACCAACCTCGTGCTGCGCGCCGCCGCCCTTCTCCGCGAGCGCGTTCCGGCCGCCGCCGGGCGCGGCGCCGCCTTCCATCTCGAGAAGCGTCTTCCGGTGGGGGGCGGGCTCGGCGGGGGAAGCTCCGACGCGGCGGGCGCGCTCGTCGCGCTCGATCGCCTCTGGCAGCTCGGGCTCTCCGAGGACGCCCTCCGCGGCCTCGCCGCCGAGCTCGGCTCGGATGTCCCGTTCTTCCTTGCCGGTGGGACCGCGCTCGGGACGGGGCGCGGCGAGATCGTCGAGCGATTGCCCTCGATCCCGGCAAGGGACGTCGTGCTCGGCGTCCCGCGGGGCGGGCTCCTCACGTCCGAGGTCTACCGGGCGCTGGGGCGAGCGTTGACACCCACGCCGCGTGATGTTACGGTGACGCGGTTTTTCGTTAAGTTGGCGGAACGAAACGACTTCGCGCTCGCGACGAACGACCTCGAAGAGGCCGCGTTCGTGATGCGGGGCGATCTCGTCGCGTTCCGGGATGCGCTGCGTGCGTCCGGAGCGGAACTCGCGCTCCTGAGCGGCAGCGGGTCGTCGGTGTTCGGGGTCTTCCGGGCGGAGAAGGACGCAGCGTCGATCGCTCTTGCGCTGCGACGGGAGTTTCCAGACTGGGCGGTGCACCGGTGCCGCACGGTCGCGTCGGGTGTTCGGGTCGAGACGGCGGATGAAGAACGAGATCAAGGTCTTCTCGGGCAACGGTAACCCCGCACTCGCGCGAGCGATCTGCGACTACCTGCGCCTGCCGCTCGGTGATTGGAAGCTCTCGCGCTTCTCCGACGGCGAGGTCTACTGTCAGGTCCTGGAGAACGTCCGTGGGACCGACGTCTTCGTGATCCAGCCGACCTGCCATCCCGTCAACGAGAACATCATGGAGCTCCTGATCGCGGTCGACGCGATGAAGCGCTCGTCGGCGGCGCGCATCACCGCCGTGATCCCGTACTACGGCTACGCGCGCCAGGACCGGAAGGACAAGCCGCGCGTGCCGATCTCGGCGAAGGTCGTGGCCGATCTCCTCACCGCGGCGGGCGTCGACCGGCTCCTCACGATGGATCTCCACGCTCCCGCGATCCAGGGGTTCTTCGACCTGCCGGTCGACCACCTCTTCGCGGCGCCGGTGCTCCTCGACTGGGTCGACCGCCGGCGCTTCCGGAACCTGACGGTCGTCTCGCCCGACGCCGGCGGCGTCGAGCGCGCGCGTGCGTTCGCGAAGAAGCTCGGCGCGGGCCTCGTCATCATCGACAAGCGCCGCGTCGAGGCGAACGTGGCCGAGACGATGAACGTCATCGGTGAGGTCGAGGGGCGCGATTGCGTCATCGTCGACGACATCGTCGACACGGCGGGAACGCTCGTCGGCACCGTCGACGCCCTCGTGGACAAGGGGGCGACGCGCGTCCTCGCCTGCTTCTCCCACGCCGTCCTCTCGGGGCCCGCGATGGAGCGGATCGAGCGCTCGCCGCTCGAGCACGTCGTCGTCACCGACTCGATCGCGCTGCCGGATCACAAGGCGCAGCATCCCAAGATCACCGTCCTCTCCGTCGCGAGCCTGCTCGGAGAGGCCATCGCTCGAATTCACAGCAACTCCTCGGTGAGCTCGCTGTTCGTCTAAGGAAGGCAGAATGAACAAGAACATCGTCGTCGAAGTCCAGGAGCGCGAGGGTCGCGGGAAGAACGCGAGCGGGCGTCTCCGCCGCGAGGGGGGCGTGCCGGGCGTGCTGTACGGCCTGGGCCGGCCGCCGCACCACGTCGCCGTTGCCTCGCGCAAGATCGAGGACGTCCTCCGCAGCGAGACCGGGCGCAACACGATCTTCACGCTGGCACTCGCCGGCCAGGACCGCTCGCGGGCGGTCATGATCAAGGACCTGCAGCGCCACCCGGTCACCGAGCGTCTCGTCCACGTCGACTTCGTGCGCGTCGACCTCGACAAGGCCGTGCGCGTCAAGGTCCCGATCCGTCTCGTCGGAATCGCCGAGGGCGTGAAGACCGAAGGAGGCATCCTCGAGTTCGTCCACCGCACGATCGAGGTCGAATGCCTCCCCGCCGACATCCCCGAGCACCTGGACGTCGACGTCTCGGGCCTCCACCTCAATCAGAACCTCTCCGTCAGCAACATCCCGTTCCCGGAGAAGGTGAAGGTCCTGGACGATCCGGAGACGATCGTCTGCGTCGTCGCGATGCCGAAGGAAGAGGCGGCACCCGTCGCCGAGGAAGCCGCCGACGCCGCCGCCGAGCCCGAGGTCATCAAGAAGGGCAAGGAAGCCGCGCCCGAGGACGCCGACAAGAAGGGCGGGGCCGACGCGAAGAAGGCTCCCGAGGCGAAGAAGCCCGAGGCGAAGAAGGCTTGAGGCTCGTCCTCGGCCTGGGGAACGACGGGCCCGAGTACCGCTGGACCCGCCACAACGCGGGCTTCATGGTCGTCGACGAGATCGCGGCGCGCTGCGGCGCCACGCTGGAGGCCCGCGGCGATCTGGGCCGCCTGACCTACGCCGCGAAGACGGAGTGGGCGGGCGAGCCGGTGGTCCTCGCGCAACCGCGCACGCTCATGAACCGCTCGGGCCAGGCGGCTGCGGCGCTCGTCCGCAAGCACGCGCTCGAGCTGACCGACCTGATCGTCGTGTACGACGACGCCGATCTCGCGTTCGGGCGCGTGCGCGTGCGCCCGGAAGGGGGTGCCGGCGGCCACAACGGGATCCGCTCGCTCATGGACACGTTCGGCACGGGGGCGTTCGCGCGCGTCAAGTTGGGCGTTCTGGGCGAGGGGCGGCACTCCCGTGACCTCGCCGACTACGTTCTCGACCGGTTCCTCCCGGACGAGAAGCCGGTCGTGCTCCGGATGGTGACGCTCGCCGCGGATGCAGTCGAGTCGGTGCTGAGGCAGGGGGTCCTGGCGGCCCAGGCGGCGTTCAACGGGGCGACCGCCTGAGGGATGTGCTAAGGTCTCGCCTTTGCGCACGATGTTCGAGCCGCATGGAGCGGCTCGGCACCCCTCGCCTCCGGCGCGTCCGGCGGCGATACGCCATGAGGAGGTGCACGTGGTCCGGACGTACGAGACCGTCTTCATCACCGTTCCCACACTCACCGACGAGGAAGATCGAGGCGTCGTCGACGCGCTCGCGACGGTCGTATCGGACGGTGGCGGAGTCTTCACCGCCAACGACCGGATGGGGAGGCGCCGTCTCGCCTATCCGATCAAGAAGTTCGAGGACGGCGTCTACACGCGCTTCCTCTTCGACTCGGAGCCCGTCGTCCCGAAGGAGCTCGACCGCAGGCTCCGCATCAACGACAAGGTCATCCGTCACATGACGGTCCTCCTCGAGCCCGACTGGGCGGTCGCGGCGAAGGAGCAGGCGGTCCGCGACGCGCAGGCGCGCGCCGACGCCGAGGCCGCTCGCGCGGCCGGCGTCCTCATCGAGGCGACGGAAGCGCCCGCGCCGCGCGGCCGCGGCGAGCGCGACGAAGACGACGGCGAATTCGACGAGAGGGATTGACGATGGGCTACGCACGAGAGAACGGCGGAGGCGGACCTCGCGGTGGCGGAGGCGGCGGCAGGCCGGGCGGCGGTCCCCGCGCGGGCGGACGGCGCCGCTTCTTGTTCCGCCGGCGGAAGTACTGCAAGTTCTGCGAGGACAAGGCGAAGTGGATCGACTACAAGGACCTCCGGACGCTCCAGAACTACATCCCGGAGCGCGCCAAGGTCCTGCCGCGCCGGATCTCGGGGACCTGCGCGACGCACCAGCGCCAGCTCATGCAGGCGATCAAGCGCGCGCGCAACCTCGCGCTCATCCCGTTCACGTCCGACTAGGCGGAGGCAGCCGTGAAGATCGTCCTCAGGCAAGACGTCGACAATCTCGGCGACCGCGGGCAGGTCATGACCGTCAAGCCGGGCTACGCACGAAACTTCCTGTTCCCGAAGGGCCTCGCACTCGAGGCGACGCCGGGGAACATGCGGCAGATCGAGCTGCAGAAGAAGGTCTGGGCGGTGCGCGAGGCCCACGAGGCCGACGACGCCCGCAAGCTCGCGGCGCACATCGCGGGGATCACGCTCACGGTGAAGAAGAAGGTCGGCGAGGGCGGCGCGCTCTACGGCTCGGTCACCGGGCAAGAGATCGCGGACCTCATGGCGGCGCGAGGCGTCTCGATCGATCGCCGGAAGATCCAGCCCCACGATCCGATCAAGACCTTGGGCGTGCACACCGTCGGCATCAAGGTCCATCGCCAGGTCACGGCGCAGGTCACGGTGCAGGTCGAGGCCGAGGCGGCCGAGTAGATGGCCGAGGCCGAGGTCTCGAACGGCCGGACGGCGCTCGCGATCGCGCTCGGGTGGCTGGTTCCGGGAGCCGGCCACGCGTTTCTCGGCCGGATGCGGCGCGGCATCTTCTTTTTCGTCCTCATCGGCGCATCGTTCACGCTCGGGCTCGCCCACGACGGACGCCTCGCCCTCTACAGCCCGGGCGATTCGTTCCTCACTGGGCTGCAGGTCGTCGCGAACGTCGGCGTCGGGCCGGCGGATGCCGCGGCGCGGCTCGCGGTCTACGGGGAGCCGGCCTACGAGCTTCCCGACCAGAACGATCCGGACTATCCGCGCCGCGCGAACATCTTCCGCGACCGGCAGCGCTCGGCGGTCTCGGCGTACGGTACGGCGTACCTCTGGACCGCGGGCCTCATGAACCTACTTCTCCTCCTCGACGTGTGGGACATCGCGAAACGGCGGAAGGACTGACCGTGAGGAGCCACTTCGGCCACCTCCTCGTCTACTCGGGCATCGTCGCGGCGTTCTTCGCGGTGCTCACGCGCCGCGACCGTACCGACCAGATCAAGTTCCTCGCGTGGTCCTGGCTCGCGATGACCGGTGGCGTCCTCCTGCTCGCCTATCTGATGTTGCCGTTCCCGAGGTGATCGGCCGGCGGCTCACGCTGTGGGGGCCGCTCGTCCTGGTCCTCGCGGTGAGTTTCACCCTCTCCTCGATGTCGCGGGTCCCCGGGGCGGAATACTTCTGGGACAAGCTGCTCCACGTCATCGAGTACTCCGGGATCGGCCTGTTCGCGTTGCGCGCGTTCCATGGCGCCCTGACGCGGCCGCGTCTCCGCCCGACGCTCGCGGCGAGCGCCTTCGTGATCCTCTGGGGTGCCTCCGACGAGTTCCATCAATCGTTCGTCCCCGGCCGCGACGCGTCGCTCCTGGACCTGTGCGCGGACGTCGTCGGGGCCGGCGTGGCCGTCCTCTTGACCTTCGTTCTCGCGTGGATCCGGGAGCCTCGCGGGGCGGGATAGAATCCCGGCTTTCCGGAGGGATCGATGGAGCGTCGGTACGCGATGGTGCCGGGCGACGGCATCGGGATCGACGTCACGCGCGAGGCGGTGCGCGTGCTCGAGGCGGCGGCGAAGGCGTTCGGCTTCGGCCTGGCGCTCGAATCGTTCGACTACGGTGCCGAGCGCTACCTGAGAACGGGGGAGACCCTCCCCGAAGGAGCGCTCGAGACGTGGGAAGGGTTCGACGCCATCTTCATGGGGGCGTTCGGCGACCCGCGCGTGCCCGACATGCGGCACGCCGCCGACATCCTCCTCGGCACGCGGTTCCGGATGGACCTCTACGCGAACCTCCGGCCGGTGCGATGCCTCGCCGAGCGCCTGTGCCCGCTCCGGAGCTACCGCGCGGACGACGTCGACTTCGTCGTCTTCCGCGAAAACACCGAAGGCGCCTACGCCGGCGTCGGCGGCATCTTCAAGAAGGGCACGCCCGACGAGATCGGCATCCAGGAGGACGTGAACACCCGGAAGGGGGTCGAGCGGATCATCCGCGCCGCGTTCGAGCACGCGAAGGCGACCGGCAAGACCAAGGTCACGATGTCGGACAAGTCCAACGCGCTCCGGCACGCCCACGACATCTGGCAGCGCGTCTTCGCGTCGGTCGCGAAGGAGTACCCGGGGATCAAGACGAATCATCTCTACGTCGACGCGCTCACGATGCAGATGATCAAGGACCCTTCGCAGTTCGAGGTCATCGTGACCTGCAACATGTTCGGCGACATCGTCACCGATCTCGGCGCCGCGCTGCAGGGCGGCCTCGGGATGGCGGCGTCGGGCAACCTCCACCCCGGCAAGACCTCGATGTTCGAGCCGGTGCACGGCAGCGCCCCGAAGTACGCGGGGACCGATACGGCGAACCCGTTCGGCGCGATCCTGACCGCGGCGATGATGCTCGAGCACACCGGTCTCGCCGACGCCGCGAAGGGGATCGAATCCGCGGTCGTCGCGTGCCTGGACGCGCACGAGTGCACGGCGGACGTCGGCGGGAGCGCGGGGACGCGCGCCGCGACGGACGCAGTTCTCAGGAGGATCCTCGCGTGACCAAGATCCGCTACGAGCCCAAGGACGGGATCGCCTGGATCACGCTCGTCGATCCGCCGGCGAACACCTACAGCTACGCGATGATGCGCGACCTCGACCACGCGATCCTCGAGGCGCGCATGGACCCCGCGGTCCACGTGCTCGTCCTGACGGGCGAAGGGGACAAGTTCTTCTGCGCCGGCGCCGACATCAAGATGCTCACGGAGGCCGACCCGACGTTCAAGTACTACTTCTGCCTCCATGCCAACGAAACGCTGATTCGCCTGGAGCAGACGCCGAAGGTCGTCATCGCGGCCTTGAACGGCCACTGCGTGGGCGGGGGCCTCGAGATCGCCCTCGCGTGCGATCTCCGCGTCGCGCGAGCCGGCGGCGGCAAGATCGGCCTTCCCGAGATCAACCTCGGCGTCCTCCCGGGAACGGGTGGCACGCAGCGTCTCGCACGGACGCTCGGTCGCGCCAAGGCGTTCGAGCTCATGGCGACGGGACGGACGTTCGCGGTGGAGGAGGCGCTCGCGCTCGGCCTCGTGAA
This sequence comes from Candidatus Polarisedimenticolaceae bacterium, assembly GCA_036275915.1. Taxonomy (NCBI): domain Bacteria; kingdom Pseudomonadati; phylum Acidobacteriota; class Candidatus Polarisedimenticolia; order Candidatus Polarisedimenticolales; family Candidatus Polarisedimenticolaceae; species Candidatus Polarisedimenticolaceae bacterium. The sequence continues at coordinate 189,555 of DASUCV010000018.1, forward strand.
CGAGGTCCTGCCCGGAGCCGACTTCGGCGCCGAGGTCGCCGCCTACGCCGCGAAGTTCCTGCCGCCGGCGCGCGCCTCGAAAGCGGCGGGCCTCATCAAGCGCGCCGTCGTCTCCGGCCTCGAGGCGGGATTCGCGGAAGGGCTCGCGATCGAGCGCGAGCTGCAGCAGCGCCTCTTCGAGTCCGACGACGCCCGTGAAGGGCTGGCGGCCTACGTCGAGAGGCGCCCGCCGAAGTTCAAGGGGCGCTAGCGATGCCGCGGCGCGTCCTTCCCGCCGACCTGAGCCGCGTCAAGACCTACCCTCTCGCCGAGCGCGCGAGCAAGGTGCGCGTCGACGAGTTCGGCCGCGCCGTCAACGCATCGTCGTCGCTCGGCGATTTCCTCGACGGCCTCCCCGACGTGCTCGCGGCGAAGGTCTTGCGTGAGCTGGCGGCGGCGGTCGTGCAGGCGCGCGCCGAGGAGAGGCCCGTCGCCGTCGCGCTCGGGGCGCACGTCGTCAAGGTCGGCCTCGCCCCCGTTCTCATCGCGCTCATGGAGGAGAAGATCGTCACCTCGCTTGCGATGACCGGCGCGGGCGCAATCCACGACTGGGAGATCGCGGCGATCGGCGCGACGTCGGAGGACGTCGGCCGCGGCCTGCACGCGGGACGCTTCGGCATGGCCGAGGAGACCGGGCGTGCCTTGAACGACGCGGCGCGTGAGGCGGCGGCGTCGGGCTCCGGATTCGGCGAGACGCTCGGCCGGCGCATCGTCGCGGAGAAGCTCCCGCACCGCGCCAAGAGCCTCCTCGCGCGCGCCTTCGAGCTCGAGGTCCCCGTCACCGTGCACGTCGCGATCGGAAGCGACATCGTCCATCAGCACCCCAGCGCCGACGGCGGCGCGATTGGGGCCGCCACGTTCACCGACTTCCGGAAGCTCGTCACGCTCGTCGGCGAGCTCGCGGGCGGCGTCTGGATCAATCTCGGCTCCGCAGTCCAGCTCCCCGAGGTCTTCTTGAAGGCGCTCTCGATCGCCGAGAACCTCGGCCATGACGTGCGCGGTTTCGCGACCGCGAACCTCGACATGATCCGGCACTACCGCACCGACGAGAACGTCCTGCGCCGTCCGACGCTCGGGAAGGGAACGAGCTTCGCGCTGACCGGCCACCACGAGATCAACGTCCCGCTCCTCGCCGCCGCGATCGGCCTGGAGCGCGCGCGGCGCGAGTCGGGCCACTGATGGAGATCCTCGTCGTCCAGACGGCGTTCCTGGGCGACATCGTGCTGACGACTCCGCTCCTCCGCGAGATCAAGCGCGCGAACCCCGGTTCCCGTACCACCGTCGCGACGACGCCGCTCGGCGCCGCGCTCCTCGCGGGCCATCCCGCCGTGGACGCGCTCCACGTCCTCGACAAGCGCGGGGCGACGAAGGGGCCGCTCGGCATGCTCACGGCCGTTCGGGAATTGCGAGGTAAGAGATTCGACGTGTCGATCGCGGCGCAGCGCTCGAGCCGCACGGGACTCATCGTCCGATTTGCGGGAGGCCTTAAGCGTGTCGGGTTCGGCGGCGCGGCAGGGCAGTGGGCGTACACGGACCGTGTGAAGTGGGACGGCGCCGTCCACGCGGTTCACCGCTATCTCGCCCTCGCCGGGCCGCTCGGCGGCCGTCCTGACGCGGACCCGCAGCCGATGCTCGCCGTCCATGAGGCGGCGCGGTCTCGTATTCACAAGCTGCTCGGCGACGGTGACGACCTTCTCGCGATTTCACCCGGCTCGATCTGGGGCACGAAGCGTTGGACGCCCGAAGGCTTCGCTGCGGTCGCGCGCTCAGCGAAAGACATGGGGCTACGGCCGGTGCTCGTTGGCTCGCCCGACGAAGCGGACTTGTGCCGTTCGATCGCCGATCTCGCCGGCGGCGTCCCTGTCCTTGCGGGCACGACCAACATTCCCGATCTCGTCGCGCTGCTCGCGCGATCGAAGGCGCTCGTCGTCAACGACAGCGGGCCCGGCCACGTCGCGTCCGCGGTCGGAACGCCGGTCGTCGCGATCTTCGGCCCGACGGTGCCCGCGTTCGGCTACACGCCGTTCGGTCCGCGGAACATGATCGTCGAAAACCCGGGACTCGAATGCCGACCGTGTGACCGTCACGGGCCGCAAGTGTGCCCGCTCCGCCACCACCGCTGCATGACCGAGATCCCGCCGGCCCGCGTCGTCGACGCGCTCGCTCAGATCGTGCGGCCGGGGTAAGCCGCGAGCGCCTTCGCGAAGATCGCGAGCGCGCGCTCGAGCTTCGGCACGTCGAGGACGTAGGCGATGCGCGCCTCGTCCTTGCCGAGACCCGGTGTCGCGTAGAAGCCGTCGGCGGGGGCGATGACGACCGTCTCGCCGTCGACGTCGAAGTCGCGGACGAGGAACTCGGCGAAACCGTTCGCGTCGTCGACGGGGAGGCGCCCGCAAAGGTAGAAGGCGCCCTCGGGCTTGCGCACGACGACGCCCGGCATCGCCGCAAGCGCGCCGTAGACGGTGTCGCGGCGCTTCTCGTAACGCGCGACGACGTCCTCGACGTAGCTGTGCGGGACTTCGGTGAGCGCGGTGCAGGCGTACTGGCCGAGCGTCGGCGGGCAGAGGCGCGCCTGTCCGAAGCGCAGGATCGCGTCCATGAACTCACGGTTCTTCGACACGATGTTGCCGAGCCGCGCGCCGCACAGCGAATAGCGCTTCGAGACCGAGTCGACGACGATGACCTGATCGGCGAGCCCCGGGAGCGTCAGCGCGGAGTGGTGCGTCGCACCGTCGTAGACGAACTCGCGGTAGACCTCGTCGGCGACGAGGTAGAGCCCGCGGTCGCGGCAGATCGACGCGAGCATCGCCATCTCGGCGTCGGTGTAAACCGTGCCGGTGGGGTTGTTCGGCGAGCAGAGGAGGAGCGCGCGCGTCTTCGGCCCGATCTTCGCCTCGATCGCGGCGCGGGAGGGCAAGTGGTAGCCGTCCTCGGCGCGCGTCGTGACCGGCACCGGTTCCACGCCCACCATCGTCGCGAAGCCGTTGTAATTCGTGTAGAACGGCTCGAAGACGAGGACCTGGTCGCCCGGATCGCAGATCGCGCCCAAGGTGAAGAGGATCGCTTCGCTGCCCGCGGTGGTGACGAAGATGTCCTCGGTGGCGAGCGTGAGACCGACCCCGCGGTAATAGGTGCGCAGCGCCTCGATGAACTCGGGAAGCCCTTGCGATGGGCCGTAGGGGATGAGCGCGGCGTCGTAGGTCTTGAGGCGATCGAGGATCGGCCGCGGCGTCTCGATGTCGGGCTGGCCGATGTTCAGGGAGTAGATCGTCTTTCCGGCCTTCCGCGCCGCTGCGACGAGCGGGGCGAGGCGCCGGATCGGGCTCGCGGGCATCGCCTGCGCCCTTGCGGAGAGGTTCGTGCGCGTCGTCATCCCGGCTAGTGTACCAGCGCGAATGTTAGACTCCCGCCCTGTGTTCAAGCGTGTTTTGATCGCGAATCGCGGGGAGATCGCTGCGCGGATCGTGCGCACCTGCCGGCGTCTCGGCGTCGAGGCGGTCGTCGCCCACTCCGAGGCCGATACGGGGGCGCCGTGGCTCGCGGACGCCGCCGCGGCCGTCTGCATCGGGCCCGCCCCGGCACGGCAGTCCTACCTCGACGCCGATTCCGTTCTCCAGGCCGCCGAGCAGACCGGCTGCCAGGCGATCCACCCGGGGTACGGCTTCCTCTCGGAGAACGCGGTGTTCGCGGCGCGCTGCGCGCAGCACGGCTTCGCCTTCGTGGGGCCGAGTGCGACGGCGATCCGCCGCATGGGCGACAAGATCGAGGCCAAGAGGACGATGGCCGCGGCCGGCGTCCCGACGATCCCCGGCTCGAACGGTGCCGTCGCCGGACTCGAGGAGGCGGAGCAGGCCGCAGCCAAGGCCGGTTATCCGGTCCTCCTCAAGGCGGCGGCGGGAGGTGGCGGGAAGGGGATGCGCCGCTGCGACCGCGCCGCCGATCTGGCGTCGGCGTTCGCCGAGGCGTCGCGAGAGGCCGAGGCGGCGTTCGGCGACGCGCGGCTCTACCTGGAGAAGCTCGTCGAGGGCGGACGCCACGTCGAGTTCCAGGTGCTGGGTGATGCGTACGGACACGCGATTCATCTCGGCGAGCGCGAGTGCTCGATCCAGCGGCATCACCAGAAGCTCGTCGAGGAATCGCCGTCGCCGGCGCTCACGCCGGGCGAGCGCGATGCGCTCGGCCACCGCGCGGCCGCCGCGGCGGCGTCGTTCGGCTACCGGAACGCGGGCACGCTCGAGTTCCTGCGCGCGCCCGACGGTGCCCTCTACTTCATGGAGATGAACACGCGCCTGCAGGTCGAGCATCCCGTGACCGAGATGGTGACCGGACTCGATCTCGTCGAGCAGCAGCTGATGATCGCCGCCGGACGCCCGCTCGCGCTGAGGCAGGACGACGTCACCGCGTCGGGTCACGCGATCGAGTTGCGCATCAACGCCGAGGATCCGGACGCGGGCTTCCGCCCCGACCCGGGGCTGTGCACGGCGCTCGCGGTGCCGGAGCGCGTCGGCCATGGGAGCGTGCGATGGGACGGGGGGATCGCCGCGGGCTGGCGCGTGCCGGCGAACTACGACTCGCTCGTCGGCAAGCTCATCGTCCACGCCGGAACGCGTGCCGCCGCGATCGCCGCGGGCAAGGAAGCGCTCCGCGGCCTCCGCATCGAAGGGATCAAGACGACGATCCCGTTCCACCTGCGCCTGCTCGACGATCCGGACTTCGTCCGCGGCGCGTACGACGTCCTCTGGCTCGAGCGGGCGGGAGTCTAGGAGCATGGCGAAGGTCGTCTTGGGCCCGATCGGAACGTCGCGCGAGCGCGCGCTCGGCGACGACGCGTGGCGCGCGCAGCTCGCGCACGCGAGGGCCCTCAACGCCGCGCTCGAGGCCAAGCGCGAAGAGGTCCGCCGCGGGTGGGGCGCCTCGTACGAGGAGAGGGTCAAGAAGAAGGGGAAGCTCACCACGTGGGAGCGCGTGGAGCGTCTGCGTGACCGCGGGACCGACGTCCTGCCGTTCGGCACGCTCGTCAACTACGGGCGCACCTTCGGCGAGGACGCGAAGACCTCGCCGGGCGCGGGCGTCGTCACGGCGTTCGTCCAGGTCGAAGGCCGCTGGGTCGTCGCGATCGCGAACGACAACACCGTCGCGTCGGGGTCGTGGTGGCCGCAGACGCCGGAGAAGATCCAGCGCGCTCAGGAGGTCGCCCTTCGCCTCCGGCTCCCGGTCGTCTACCTCGTCGATTGCTCGGGGCTCTTCCTTCCGGAGCAGGCGCAGACCTTCCCCGGCCGTACCGGCGCCGGCGCGATCTTCCGGATGAACGCTCTTCTCTCGTCGGAGGGCGTGCCGCAGATCGCGGGGGTTCACGGCGACTGCATCGCGGGCGGCGGCTACATGCCCATCATCTCCGACGTCGTCTACATGACCGAGCAGGCGTACATGGTCATCGCGGGCGCCGCGCTCGTGAAGGGGGCGAAGGCTCAGCACATCACGTCGCTCACGATCGGCGGTCCCGACGTGCACGTCCACCTCTCACGCTGCGCCGACCATCGCGTCCCCGACGACGCGACCCTGATCGACTGCGTCAGAGCCGAGATCGCGAAGCTCCCGTCGCCGGCGTGCGCGTACTACCGGTACGGCGCCGACCCGGCGCCGCCGCGCTTCGCGCCGGAGGAGCTCGACGGGTTCTTCCCCGCCGATCACCGGCACAGCTACGCGATCCGCGAGGTGCTGGCGCGCCTCGTCGACCACTCGCTGTTCGGGGAGTTCCTGCCCGACGTCGGTCGCGAGATGGTCTGCGGCGTCGCGCGGGTCGAGGGGCTCTACGCCGGGTTCGTCGCGAACAACCTCGAGCTGACCGATCACGAGGTCCACCGCGGGCGCAAGCGACCCGGCGGGATCCTCTACCGTGACGGGATCGCGAAGATCGCGCAGTTCTCGCGGGCGTGCAACGACGACGGGATCCCGGTCTTCTGGCTCCAGGACGTCTCCGGGTTCGACATCGGCCCGGAGGCCGAGCGTGAAGGGCTCCTGGGCTTCGGCTCGTCGCTCATCTACACGAACTCGACGAACGACGTGCCGATGTTCAGCGTCCTCCTCCGCAAGGCGTCCGGCGCGGGCTACTACGCGATGGACGGACTTCCGTACGGGCCGGTCCTCCAGCTCGCGACCCCGCTCACGCGCCTCGCCGTCATGGAGGGACGCACGCTCGCGATCGGCGCGTACAACGCCCGTCTCGACGACGAGTTCCGCATCGTCGCCAAGGACGAGGCCGAGGCCGAGGAGATCCGGCGCGGGATGGCCGCGGTCGAGGAGCGCATCGGACGCGACATGGACCCGGTCCTCGCGGCGAGCAACCGCGACGTCGACGAGATCGTCCGCCCCGCGGAGATGCGACGATGGATCGGGGCGCTCACGACGATGGCGTACCAGGCGACGGGGTATCGCCGGATCAAGAACCCCCGGATCTGGTCGCTCCACGATCTCGAGGCCATCACGTGAGCCGGACGCTCGCGCTCCGTAAAGAAGCGGGAGAGAAGGGCCGTGTCGTGCTCCGCTCGCCGCTCGTCGGGATCTGGTCGGATCAGCCGGAAGCGGGAACGATGGTCGGCCCCGGCTCTCCGGCCGGCACGCTTCGACGTCTCGCGGACCGTGTGGCGCTCGTCGTCCCCGACGGCGTGACCGGCACGGTGGAGACCGTGGAGGTGCGGGAGCTGCAGGCGGCGATCGGGTTCGGCGATGTGCTCTTCGCCGTCCACGAGACCGTGGGAGCCGGATCCGCGAAGAAGAGTGACGCCGTCCGCCGCGACGGTCGCGCGGTCGTCGCGCCGACCGACGGCGTCTACTACCGCTCGCCGTCGCCCGGCGCCAAGGGCTACGTCGCCGTCGGCGACCGTGTCGTCGCCGGCCAGGCGGTCGGCCTCATCGAGGTCATGAAGACGTTCAGCCCGATCGTCTACGGCGGCGCCTCGCTGCCGGAGCGGGGGAAGGTCGTCGCCCTCCTCGCCCAAGACGGCGAGGAGGTTCGCGCGGGCCAGCCTCTGGTCGAGGTCGAGTAGCGGCGATGCCCGACGTACGGCGGTTCTACGACGCCCCGCACCTCGACCGGCTGACGACGCGCGTCGTTGCGGCGGGGACAGCGGACGGACGTCCGTTCGTCCGGCTCGACGAGACGATCTTCTACCCCGAGGGTGGCGGGCAGCCCGCCGACCATGGCCGCATCGGCGAGGCCGCGGTCGTCGACGTGATCGCGCGCGGCGGCGAGGTCTTGCACTTCCTCGACCGTCCGCTCGGCGAGGGCGAGGCCGGCACCGTGCTCGACACGGTGCGGCGCTTCGATCACTGCCAGCAGCACACGGCGCAGCATCTCCTCTCGGCGATCCTCCTCGACCGCCACGGTCTGCCGACGACCTCGTTCCACCTGGGCGCCGCGTACACGGCGATCGAGGTCGCGGGCGCCGTTCCGATCGGCGCGCTCCGGACGTTCGAGCGGGAGGTCAACCTCCCCATCCGCGAGGGACGCCGCGTCACGACACGCTGGGTCGAGCCCGAAGCCCTTGCCACGCTCCCGGTGCGCTCGCGTGGACTTCCCGACGGACATCGGGGCGCGGTGCGGCTCGTCGAGATCGAGGGGCTCGACCTCAACACCTGCGGCGGTACCCACGTGGACCATCTCGGCGAGATCCAGGCAATCGAGCTGCTGGACGCCGAGCCCGCGCGCGGCGGCACGCGCCTTCGCTTCCTCGCGGGGGAGCGGGTGTTCGCGAGCCTGGAGCGGCGGCGCGCCCTCGAAGCGGCGCTCAAGGAGCGCATCGGGACGGCGCCCGCTGAGTTCGTGAGCGTGCTCGACGGATGGGAGGCCGAGCGCCGCCGGCTCGACCGGCGCGTCCGGGAAGTCGGGGAGCAACTCGCCGACGCCGTCGCCGCGCAGATCGCCGGAGCGGCCGGCCCGTACCTCTGCGCCGTGCGTCCCGGGGCCACGCCGGACGAGCTGCGGAGCCTCGCCGCGGCGGTCGTGCGGCTGCGGCCCGACGCGGTCGCCGTCCTCGCCGGGGAGGGCTGCTTCCTCGTCCAGGCAGGAGCGGACGGACCGGGCGATGTCGCCGCAACGGGCGCGCGTGTGCGCGACCTCCTCGGCGCGAAGGGCGGCGGCCGTGGAAAGACTTTTCAAGGGAAGGGTGGCACGCAGCCCAGCCTCGACGATCTGATCGAGGCTACGGAATGAGCGAGCTCCAGGCGAAGCCGCCCAAAGATCCGTTCCTCCGGTTCCTCGGCGGATGCGCGCTCGTCGCCGGAGGTGTCCTCCTCCTCGTGATGATCGCCGCGATCGCGATCGGCTGGCGCCTGACGCGCGACGTCGCGCCCGGCCGTCCCGTGGAAGCGTTCCTGTCCGGCGATGAGACCCGCTACTGGTGCCTCGATCTCAAAGCCGACGACCCGGGCATCGCCGCATTCGTCCAGAACGTGCAGCGCGCATCGGAGGAGATGCGCGAGGAGACGCTCGAGCATTCGCCGCTGCGCCTCCTTCCCTTCCGCCCGCGAGGGAACCGGATCGACGAACTCCTGCCGATCAAGCTCGAGCTGGCGCAGTCCGACGAAGGCTGGGTCGGCCGCGCGACCTTCTCGAAGCAGATTTTCCGGATCCGCGCCGCGGTCAAGCTCATCCGCTTCGTCATCGGGCGCGATCCGGCGGCACCGGCGGGACCCGACGGTATCCCGTTCGCGAGCTTTGGCGACAAGAGAACGGGGAAGCGGGTCGCGATGACGATGGTCGGGAACCGCTTGCTCGTGGCGAGCGCGCCGTCACGCCTTTCGAAGGCGCTCGCGACCGACCGGGCCGACGGCGCGGCGGTCGATCCGAAGGTTGCGGCGCTCCACACGTCGATCCGCCAGGACGGCGAGGACGGCTGGGCGTTCGCGCCGGGACCGTCGGTGGCGTCGTTCGACGTCACGGACGGCGACGCACTCAGGTTCCGCGTCGTCACGGTGCAGGATGCGGCGATGACCGCCGACGAGGCGCGCGCGCTCGCGCATCGCTGGATTCCTCTGGTCGAGGACGACGCAATCGAGCTCGATTCCGGGACGCCGAGCCGCCGCCCGGATGGGATGTGGCTCGTCGAGGGGCGGATCGTCAAGCTGTCCGAGCGCGTGCGCAGGGTGCTCCTGCACGCTACGGAGCGCGACGCGTCAGGATCACCTTCTGCCACCCCGACCCCGCCATCTCCCCCGCGGCCGTGAGGTCGCCGAAGCGATACTCCCGCGGTGCCGACGCATGGAGGAACCCCCAGCCCTCCTCATTGAGGCAGCAAGGGGGAATGCGCGTCCCATAGGTGGCGAAGTGCGCGCGCGGATAGCCGAGCGCGACGTTGTAGCCGGTCCGCGTGACCGGTCCGTTCCGCCCCGAGAGCCAGTAGGGGTGGACGTGCGCGCCGCAGAGCAAGAGAACGTTCTCGCGCGCATGGGGAAAGGCCGGGCCCGACGTCCGGTTCTTCGGGACGAAGACGTCGCCGTGGCCGTCGTCGTGCAGGATCCAGCCGACATGGCCGGTCAGGAAGTGGTCGAGGTCGTAGTTCGCCTCGTGGGTGAGACACCAGATCCGCTCGCAGGCGTTGTACGGACCGTCGGGAGCGCGCGCGGGGGCGCTGCGCTCGACGACTGCGGGTGGGGGCGCGGCGGGAGTCACCGGAGCGGAGCCTCCGCCGCAGGCAGCCACCAGCGCGACGGCGATCATGAGAGCGGCGTGGACGCGGTAGGTCACGTCGCGCAATATGGGTCCTCATTTCTCCGGGGGCAAAGCCATGAACGTCCTCGTCCTGAACTGCGGCTCGTCGTCGGTCAAGTTCCAGATCCTGGCGACCGATCTCGACGCGATCGAGACAGGAGCCGACCGGCGTCTCGCGCGCGGGACGATCGAGCGCGTCGGCGGGCACGGCCTGATCACGCTCGAGGTCGCGGGAGGAGGCCGGACGGTCGAGGACGCGCCGATCCGCGATCACCGCGCCGCGGTCGATCGCATCCTGCGGTGGATCGTTTCGGAGGGCGCCGCGATCCCGGGCATCCGCTCGATCTCGAATCTCGACGCCGTCGGCCACCGCGTCGTGCACGGCGGCGAGCGGTTCCGTCGATCGGAGAAGATCGACGCCGCGGTCATCGAGGGGATCGAGGCGTGCATCGAGCTCGCGCCGCTCCACAATCCCGCCAACCTCAAGGGGATCCGCGCCGCGACCGAGCTGCTCGGCTCCGGCGTCCCGCAGGTCGCCGTTTTCGACACCGCCTTCCACGCGGAGATGCCGGAGACCTCGTACCTTTACGGGCTGCCGTACTCGCTCTACCGGCGCTACCGGATCCGCCGTTACGGGTTCCACGGGACGTCGCACCGCTACGTCGCCTACCGCTACCGGACGATGCAGGGGCTGGCCCGCGAGCAGGTGAACCTCATCACCCTCCACCTCGGCAACGGTTGCTCCGCCTGCGCGATCCGCGGCGGCGCCTCGGTCGACACCTCGATGGGGTTCACGCCGGTCGAAGGGCTGATCATGGGCACGCGGTCCGGCGATCTCGACCCGTCGATCCTCGACTTCCTCGCGCAGAAGGAGGGGATGGGCTTCCAGGAGATCGACGCCCTGCTCAACAAGCAGTCGGGGCTCCTCGGGATCTCGGGGCTGACCGGCGACATGCGCGATCTCCTCGCCGAGGAGGCGGAGAATGGCGACCGGCGCGCGCGCCTCGCGATCGACCTCTTCTGCCTGCGCGTGCGGAAGTACATCGGGGCGTACTGGGCGTCGTACGGCGCGGACGCGGTCGTCTTCGCGGGAGGGATCGGTGAGAATTCGGCACCGGTGCGCGAGCGCATCCTCTCCGGGCTCGAGCGGATCGGCATCGTGCTCGACCGTGAGGCGAATGCGAAGCTCCCGCAGGGCGAGGCGGGGCGGATCTCGACGGAAGGATCGTCGCTCGGGGCGTGGGTCATCCCGACCGACGAGGAGCTCCTGATCGCGCGGGACACGGTGCGCGTCGTGCGCGGAGCACCGCGCCGTTGGTGACGGTCAGAACCGGACGAGATCGACTGCGGCCTTCAGGATGTCGTCGACCTGCGGCAGGATGAAGTCCTCGAGCTCGGGAGCGTAGGCGACGAAGGTGTCGGTCGCCGCGAGGCGGCGCACCGGACCGTCGAGTTCGGTGTAGTGCTCCTCGCCGATCCGTGCGGCCAGCTCCGCGCCGTAGCCCCACGAGAGCGAGTCTTCCGTGAGGACGAGGACCTTCGACGTCTTCTTGACCGAGCGGCCGATCGTCTCCCAGTCGACGGGGGAGAGCGAGCGGAGGTCGATCACCTCGATCGAGATCCCCTGCGCTTCCGCCTGCCGCGCAGCCTGGAGCGCGCGGTTCACGGTCGCGCCGTAAGTCACGACGGTGAGGTCGGTCCCTTCGCGGACGACCGAGGCGCTTCCGAACGGGATCATGTAGTCGGGCCCGGGGTAGACCCCCTTGTTGTAGGTCTGCCGGTAGAGATGCTTGTGCTCGAGGAAGAGCACGGGGTCGTCGCAGCGGATCGCGGTGCGAAGGAGACCGTTCGCTTCGAGCGCCGTGGCGGGACACACCACCCGCAGGCCGGGCTGCGCGGTGAAGAGCGCGGCGCCGGACTGGCTGTGGTAGATCGCGCCGCCCGTGATGTAGCCGCCGTAGGCGACCCGGATGACGAGGGGGCACGAGAAATCGTTCCCCGACCTCCAGCGCATCGTGACGAGCTCGTCCCGGATCTGCATGAACGCCGGCCAGATGTAGTCGAAGAACTGGATCTCCACGACCGGCTTGAGGCCTCGCAGGGCCATGCCGATCGCGCGCCCGACGATGTTCGCCTCGGCGAGCGGCGAGTTGAAGACGCGGTCGCTGCCGAACGCCTTCTGGAGCCCCCACGTGACCTTGAAGACCCCGCCCTTGCCCTTGACGTTGGGGAGCGCCGCCTCGCGCGACGCGTCGGCGACGTCCTCGCCGAAGACGACGATCCGGGAGTCGCGCGTCATCTCATCCTTGAGGCAGGCGTTCAGGAGGTCGACCATCGTCGTCGGGTCGCCCGCCGGCGAAGGCGCGCTCGCGAACGCCGGAGCGGTCGGGTCGACCTTCGGCGACGTGACGTAGTCCAGGGCAGATTCGGGCCGCGGCCGCGGGGCGGCGAGCGCCGTCTCGACCGCGCGGGCGATCTCCTCGTCGAGCTGCGCGTTCATCGCGTCGAGCACCTCGCGCTCGACGATCCCCTCGCGCACGAGGGTTTCGGCGAAGGTTTTCACCGGGTCGCGCTTGCTCTCCGCGTCGCGCTCGTCCTTCGTCTTGTACCAGGCTTCGTCGTCGGACAACGAGTGGCTGTACGGGCGGATGACGTGGGCATGGACGAGCGCCGGTCCGCGGCGTGCACGCGCATGCGCCGCTGCGGCGCGGTACGCCTCGACGGTCGCGAGCGGGTCGCAGCCGTCGACCTCGCGGAGGAGGAGATCGGGGAACGACTGCACGAGCTTCGAGATGCTGCCGCCCGGCGTGTTGACCTCGACCGGGACCGAGATCGCGTAGCCGTTGTCCTCGACGACATAGACGACCGGGAGCTTGCGGTTCGACGCCGTGCTGATCGACTCCCAGAACTCGCCCTCGCTCGTGGTGCCGTCGCCGGTCGTCACGACGACGACCTCGTCGGCAGCGGCGGGCACACCCGCGTCACGGTGCTTCGCGGCGTAGAGCCCCGCTTCGGCCGCGCCGCAGGCCTGGAGGAACTGGGTTCCCGTCGGCGAGCTGGTGTTCGCGATGTGGAGGCGCGAGGAGGAGAAGTGCGACGGCATCTGGCGCGCGCCGCTCTGCGGCTCGTTCTCGGCGCCGACGGCTTGGAGGAACATCTCGAGCGGGGTGATCCCGAGCGCAAGGGACGCCGCGCGGTCGCGGTAATAGAAGAAGAACCAGTCGTGCCCCGGCTTGAAGACCTGCCCCATCGCCGCGCCGACCGCCTCGTGACCGACGCCGTTGATCTGGAAGTAGATCTTGTTCTGGCGCTTGAGCTGGATCTCCTTGTCGTCGATCTTCCGGGAGAGGAGGATCGTCCGGTACATCGACAGGAGCGCGTTCCTGTCCAAGCCGGCAAGGCTCGGCGATTCGGTCTTCTCGGCCACGACTCACCTCCCGGACGACGCTTGGGGCTTGGGGGAGGGGCCATTATAGGGCACGGGCGTCGCGGGCTTCGCCTTGGAGGGCGTCAGCCGGAGCAGCACGAGCGCGGCTTCCTTGTCCTCGTATCCCTTGCGGGCGAGCGCGATCCGGTCCCCGGGGACGACGAGGGCGGGGGACGCGAACCTGCGTGGGGCCGGGAGGTCGAAGACGGCGACGCGCGTCCCGTCGTAGGCGTCGAGCGCGATGACCGACGCTCCGTCATCCGGAACCACGAGCAGGATCTCGCCCTCGACCCCGCGGTCGCCGGCGGCGTGCTTCGGGTCCGGCGGAAGGGTCGGCCAGCGGGAGATGGGACGGCTGATGCGATCTCCCACGTCCTGGGCCCACAGGCGGTGGCCGTTCGAGGCACGCACGCAGGTGACGAGGTCATCGAGACCCGCGTAGCAGAGGCGCGGACCGACGAGCACCGGCGGCGCCAGGAAGGCGTTGGGGGCCACGATCTTCCATCGGCGGACCCATCGCTTCCTGGCCTTCGACCACGACTGCGCCTCGACGATCCCCTCGAGCGTCGACCGGTACCGGCGCTTGCCTCCGGGATCGACGATCCACTCCGACGGTGCGGGGACCGCGGAGGTGTCGACGCGAGGCTCCGCATCGAGCTCCGCTTTCACGCGCGCGACCCCGGAGGCGACCGGGATCGCGACCTCGTCGCCGGCGAGGTACGCCGGCGCCTCGCCGAGAGGTCCCGGAAGCGCGATCTCGCCGAGCGGCTCGAAGGTGTAGCGCGGCGCGGGGCCGTGCCGCTCGGGAAGCGCCGGAGGGTAGTTGTTCGGCTCGACCTGCTGGCCGGCCGGGGAGCCGTACTGAGCGAAGGCGGCGAGGGGCGCTAGGACGGCGATCATCCACACGATCACGCGGCTCACGTGATCGACGATACCATGCGCGCCGCTCGACGCTCGGCGCCGTCCTGTGTTACAAACCGGCCTTTCCCCGGGAGCTTTTCTCAACGTGGCCCTTCGCTATCAGGCCCTGCGCGGCACGCACGACATCCTTCCGGAGGAGATCGGCGCGTGGCAGCGGCTCGAGTCGGCGACACGCGAGGTCTTCGCGCGTTACGGCTTCCGTGAGATCCGCACGCCGGTCCTCGAGGCGACGGAGCTCTTCGCGCGCTCGGTCGGGGCCTCGACCGACATCGTCCGTAAGGAGATGTACACCTTCGCGGCCGGCGACGAGTCGGTGACGATGCGCCCGGAGAACACCGCGCCCGTCGTTCGCGCCTTCGTCGAGCACGCGCGACACCGCACCGTCGCGGCGGGCTATCCCGAGCGCCTCTACTACCTGGGTCCGATGTTCCGGTACGAGCGCCCGCAGAAGGGGCGCCAGCGGCAGTTCCACCAGATCGGCGCCGAGGTGCTCGGCGCCGCGGAGCCCGCCGTCGACGCCGAGACGATCGATATGATCGTGACCCTGCTCGACGCGGTGGGCGTGCGCGAGCGCGAGCTCCGGCTGAACTCCGTGGGCGATACGGCGACTCGCGCGCGCTACCGCGAGCTGCTCACCGCCTGGCTCGCGCCGCACCTCCCCACGATGTGCGACGACTGCCGGCGCCGCGCGGTCGAGAACCCGCTCCGGGTCTTCGACTGCAAGGTCGACGCCGACCGCAAGCGCCTCGAGGAGGCGCCGCGCGTCGTCGACCACCTCTCCGAGGAGAGCGCCGCGCACTTCGCCGCGGTGCGTCGGAGCCTCGACGCGTACGGCATCGCGTACGTCGTCGACCCCCGGCTCGTCCGCGGGCTCGACTACTACGAGCGGACCGTCTTCGAGATCGTCTCCGGGGCGCTCGGCGCGCAGAACGCGCTCGTCGGCGGAGGACGATACGACGGTCTGGTCGAGGAGATCGGTGGGCCGAGCGTGCCCGGGTTCGGCTTTGCCGCCGGGATGGAGCGCATCGTCATGACGATGTCCGAGGAGGCGCGCGCGTCCGATGTTCCCGACGTCGCGCTCGTCGCGCTCGGCGACGCAGGGTTCGAAGCGATTCCCGCGCTCGCGCAGGAGCTCCGTCGCACCGGCCTCTCGGTCGTCGCGCCGGTGGCGCCGCGGCCCCTCGGCGCGCAGATGAAGCGCGCGGAGCGCGTCGGCGCGCGGTTCGCCCTCTTCGTCGGGGAGGGCGAGATCGCACGCGGGAGCTACGGCTTGAAGGACCTGAGGACCGGTGAGCAGAAGGACGTCGCCCGCGCCGAGCTCGCCGGCGCCATCCGGGACGGGAGGATCGCGCATGGCCGCTGACGCGGGACGCCTGATGCAGCGCACCGCCGGCTGCGGCACGCTCACGGAAGCCGACGCGGCGAAGGGACGCGAGGTCGTGCTCACCGGTTGGGTCCACCGCCGGCGCGATCTCGGCCGCCTCATCTTCGTGGAGATGCGCGACGCCACCGGGCGCGTCCAGGTCGTCTTCGACCCCGACGCCCCCGAGATCCACGCGCTCGCCGAGAAGCTCCACGCCGAGGACGTGATCGGTGTCCGGGGGACGGTCGTCCTGCGCGAGGCGCCGAATCCGCAGCATCCGACCGGCACGATCGAGGTTCGCGCCGCGGACACCGTCCTCCACAATCCGGCCGTCGGCGTTCCGTTCCCCGTCGACGACGAGACCGAGGTGGGGGAGGAGCTTCGCCTCCAGCACCGCTACATCGATCTCCGGCGGCCGAAGCTGCAGCGCGCGCTTCGCCTGCGTCACCGGATCGCCGCCGCCGCCCGCGCCGCGCTCGACGCGCAGGGGTTTGTCGAGATCGAGACGCCGATGCTGACGCGCTCGACCCCCGAGGGCGCCAGGGACTACCTCGTGCCGAGCCGCGTGCACCCCGGGCATTTCTACGCGCTCCCGCAATCGCCGCAGCTCTTCAAGCAGCTCCTCATGGTCGCCGGGTTCGAGCGCTACTACCAGTTCGCGCGTTGTTTCCGCGACGAGGACCTCAGGGCCGATCGCCAGCCCGAGTTCACGCAGATCGACCTCGAGATGTCCTTCGCTTCTCCGGACACGATCTACGGGGTCATCGAGCCGCTCGTTCAGGGGATGTTCCAGGCGATCGGCGTCGAGGTTGCGGCTCCGTTTCCGCGGATGCCGTACGACGAGGCGATGCGCCGGTTCGGCGTCGACCGTCCCGATACGCGGTTCGGGCTCGAGCTGATGGACGCGGGCCCGCGTGCCTCCGCGTCCGGGTTCGCCGTCTTCGACGACGCGCTCGGTGCCGGCGGCGAGGTCCGCGGCATCGCGGTCCCGGGCGCCGGAGGCGCCACGCGCAAGCAGCTCGACGCGTGGACGGCCTCTGCGCGCGAGGCCGGGGCGAAGGGGCTCGTCTGGATCCGGCGCGAGGCGTCGGGCGCCACCGCGTCGTCCGCCCTCAAGATCCTCGGCGAGGAGCGGTGCCGCGACATCGCGGCCGCGATCGGCGCGACACCGGGCGATGCCGCGCTCATCGTCGCGGACCGCCGCGCGACCGTCGAGCGCGTCCTCGGTACGCTCCGTCTCAAGATCGCCGCCGAGCTCGGCCTCATCCCGGCCGGCCGGTTCGACCTGCTCTGGGTCGAGGGGTTCCCGATGTTCCAGTGGGACGAGGGCGAAGGCCGCTTCCTCGCGATGCACCATCCGTTCACCGCCCCGCGGTGGGAGGAGGTCCCGAAGCTCGCGAGCGAGCCGGCGGGGGTCACGGCCCAGGCCTACGACCTCGTCCTGAACGGCACCGAGATCGCGGGCGGCTCGATCCGTATCCACCGGCGCGACGTCCAGGACCTCGTCTTCCGCGCCCTCTCGATCGGCACCGAGGAGGCGGAGTCGAAATTCGGCTTCCTCCTCCGGGCGCTCCAGTCCGGGGCGCCGCCGCACGGCGGGATCGCGCTCGGCTTCGACCGGATCTGCGCGATGCTCGCCGGCGCCGAGTCGATCCGCGACGTCATCGCCTTCCCGAAGACCACGAGCGCGACCGACCTGATGTGCGACGCCCCGGCCGAGGTCGACCTTCGCCAGCTCAAGGAACTCCGCATCGAGGTGGCCCGCCCCCGCGAAGACAAGGCGTGACAACGACTTACGCGGGGCGGCTCCCCGGCCCGGCCATACGGGCCTATCTTAGTGACGGCCCGACGGCCGCACGATGAAGACGATCAGCCTCGACAGCAAGACGATCGAAGCGCTCGCCGGACACCTGGACGAAGGTCTCAGGCTGATCGAGGACCGGTTCGACATCCGGGTCTCGGCACGCGGCTCGGAGGTGACGCTCGCGGCCGAGGGCGCGGCCGCGGGAGCGCGGGAGAGCCGGGTCGCCGACCTCCTCATGCAGCTCGCCTCCCTCCACGCGAAGGGCGTCGCCCTCGGACGCGACGACCTCCGCACGGCCGTGGGGATCATCGAGCGCCAGGCCGACGCGAATCTCGAGGAGCACTTCCTCGATGCGCGCCTCAAGCCTTCGGCGCGCAAGACGGTCGTCGCGAAGTCGCCGAACCAGCGCCGCTACATCGAGGCGATCAAGGAGAGCGACCTCGTCTTCGGCGTCGGGCCCGCCGGAACCGGGAAGACCTACCTCGCCGTCGCGATGGCGATCACGCTCCTCAACGAGAAGCGGATCCAGCGCATCCTCCTCTGCCGGCCGGCGGTCGAGGCGGGCGAGCGTCTCGGGTTCCTCCCGGGCGATATCGCGGCGAAGGTCGATCCGTACCTGCGTCCGCTCTACGACGCCCTCTACGACATGCTCGAGCCCGATCGTATCGAGAGGCTGGTCGAGCGCGGCACGATCGAGGTCGCGCCGCTCGCGTTCATGCGCGGGCGCACGCTGAACGACGCGTTCATCATCCTGGACGAGGCGCAGAACACGACCCCCGAGCAGATGAAGATGTTCCTGACGCGCATCGGCCTCGACTCGAAGGCGGTCGTCACGGGGGACGTCACGCAGATCGACCTCCCGGCGCAAAAGACGTCGGGACTCGTCGAGGCGCAGGACGTCGTCGACGGCATTCCGGGGATCGAGGTCGTCACGTTCGACAAGGCCGACGTCGTCCGCCACCCGCTGGTCCAGCGGATCGTCGCCGCCTACGACGAGCGCGCCCGTCGCCTGAAGGACGCCGCGAAGTGAGCGAGAAGCCCCAAACCCCCGAGCGCCGCCTGGTGGCCCGCGCGCCGAAGTGGGCGATGCGCGCGCGCTCCGCGGTGCGCTCGTTCCTCGACCGGATCCTCGGCGCGCACCTCGTCTGGTCGTCGGCGTTCGTCGGCGTCGTCACCCTCCTCCTGGCGAGCCGCCAGTGCGGGACCGCGTACCCGCGCCTCACCCTGGGCGACGAGGCGGCCTACGACGTCCGCGCCGTCGACGACGTCGAGGTGCCCGATCCGGTCGCGACCGCCGAGAGGCGCGTCGCGGCGCGCGAGCTCGTTCCGGACGTCTACGTCCACGACTCACAGAAGGCCGGAGCGCTCGAGAAGGCGTTCCTGGAGCAGCTCGACGCCACGCCCTACGGCGTGACGCCGGCCGAGCGGCAGCTCCTCGCGGGGTGGCTCCGCGACGTCATGCAGGGGCTCGTCATCGCGAACAAGACGATGCTCGAGCGCGAGAAGACGATCACCGTCGTCCACATGCCGTCGGGCCGCGCGGAGCCGCTCGACAACTTCCGCTCCGTCTCCGATCTCGAGGCCGCACGGAACGAGGTGCGGCGGCAGGTGACGTCGCTCTCGACGATCGCGCCGTCGTCCCGTGCCGAGCTGGGCGACCTCCTCGCCTCGTTCTTGGACGCGAACGTCTCCGAGGACGTGGCCGCGACGGCGCAGAAGCGCGACCTCGCGGAGCGCGACGTCCTCCCGGTCCAGATGCGCGTGCCGAAGGGCACCGTGCTCGTGGGGCGCGGGCAGAAGGTGACGCCGGAGATCCGGCACCGGCTCGATCTCGTGGAGACGCAGTCGTCTCCCCGAGCCTCGGCGGGGCGGTTCGCGGGGGTCGTCGTCCTCACCGCGCTTCTCGCGTTCTTCCTCTACCGCTACGCCGCGTACCACCAGCGCGATTTCAAGCGCGTCAAGCACCTGCATGCGATGCTCGTGTCGATCCTGCTCGGAATGATCGTGATCGCGCAGTCGGTCCTCTGGATCGCGCTCCAGGTGACGCTCCGCTTCCGGAGCCCGTTCGGCGACCCTTCGGCGTATGTGTATCTGGTCCCGTTCGGCGCGGGCGCGATCCTCGTGACGCTCCTCGCGAACGGCCGCATCGCGATGGTCTACTCGTCGTTCGCCGCGGTCCTCTTCGGTGCGCTCAACGGCTGGGATCTCCCGATCGCGCTCTGGGCGCTGCTCGTCCAGTGGGCGGCGATCTACGCGATCACGTCGTACCGGGAGCGCGCGGCGCTCCTCCGGGCGGGGCTCGTCGTGGGCGCCGTCTCCGCCGGGGTCGCGCTCGCGGTCGAGGCGATCGCGCGGACGCGCGAGTCGTGGCCGCACGCGCTCTACGGCGCGGGGCTCGGCTTCCTCGGGGGCGCCGTCGGCGTCGGCCTCCTCGTCTCGTTCATCCTGCCGCTCCTGGAGGGCGTGTTCCGCGTCCTCACCGACATCCGTCTCCTCGAGCTGTCGAACGTCAGCAACCCGCTCCTCTCGCAGCTCGCGGTCAAGGCCCCCGGGTCGTACAACCACTCGCTCGTCGTCGGGACGCTCGCCGAGGAGGCGGCGAAGGCGATCGGCGCGAACTCGCTCTTCTGCCGGGTGGCGGCCTTCTACCACGACATCGGAAAGATCCGGAAGCCGGAGTACTACATCGAGAACCAGAGGGGCGTGAATCCGCACGAGCGCCTGCAACCCTCGATGTCGGCGCTCATCATCTCGTCGCACGTCAAGGACGGGATCCGGATGGCGCGCGAGGCGCGCCTGCCCGAGCAGATCATCGACATCATCCCGCAGCACCACGGGACGCGTCTCATGACCTTCTTCTACGAGAAGGCCAGGAAGCAGGCCGGCGCCTCCGGGACCGAGATCAACGACGCCGACTTCCGTTATCCCGGACCGAAGCCGCAGACGAAGGAAGCGGCGATCTTCATGCTCGCGGACGGTGTCGAGGCCGCGGCCCGCACGATCGACGAGCCGACCGCAGCACGGCTCACCGACGCGATCCACCAGATCGCTGGCCGCATCGTCCTCGACGGGCAGCTCGACGAGTGCGACCTGACGTTCGCCGACCTCGAGAAGATCGAGCAGGCGTTCCAGCGGACGCTCGTCGGCATGTACCATCACCGGGTCGACTATCCCGGCTTCGACTTCGGGCGGCCGAAGCCCGAGCGCTCGGGGGGCGAGGTCCGCCCGTTCCGCCACAACGGCTGAGATGCAGGTCGAGGTCGTCGACGCCCAGCGGCGTCACCCCGTCGGGGCCCGAGCGCTCGCGCGCTTCGTGCGGCGCGTCGCGTCTTGCGCTCCCAAGACGCCGTGCGACGAGGTGGCGATCCTCCTCTGCGGCGACAGGCGCATGCGCGCGCTCAACGCGCGGTTCCGCGGGAAGGACAAGACCACCGACGTCCTCTCCTTTCCGGCGTCCTGCGTGCGAGGCGCCGACGGGCGGCGCCCGCTCGGCGACATCGTGATCTCGATGCCTCAGGCGGCACGGCAAGCGCACCGTGCCCGGCACGGCGTCGAGCGGGAGGTGCGCCTGCTCCTCCTCCACGGCTACCTCCACCTGCTCGGCTATGATCACGAGGTGGACGACGGCACGATGCGGAGGCTCGAGAACCGCCTCGCCCGACGGCTCTTCCGGGCCTCGCGATGAGCGGCACCGTCGCTCTCTTGCTCGCCGTCGCCGCCGTCCTCTTCGCCGTCGATCTCGCGCTCTCCGTCGTCACGCTCTCCGCGTCCGCGCTGTCGCGCGTCGCGCTCCGGCGCATGAACACGGAATCGGGGAACCGCTTGCGCTTCCTCGAGGAGTTCAAGATGGTGCCGTCGGAGCACCGCGCGGCGGTCCACACGCTGCGCGAGGCGTCGCTCTTGGGCGCGGTCGCACTCGTCGCGTGGGCGGCTCGGGCGGGCGGGTGGCCGGGCGGGCTCCTGACCGGCCTCGTCGCGGGCGCCCTCTTCGGCGTCGTCCTCGTCGAGGGGATGCTCGCGCGGTTCCTCGCGCTCCAGGACCCGAAGATGGCGCTCCGGCTCGCGGCGGGGCTCGTGCGCGCGGCGCGCGTTCTCACGTGGCCGGTCCTCGTCCCGGTGCGCGCCGCGATGCGCCGCCGGGGGAACGCGCCTGCCGACGACGAGCGCGACGAGGACGACGACGAGGACATCGAGGCGTTCATCGAGGTCGGCGAGCGCGAGGGGATCCTCGAGAAGAGCGAAGGCGAGATGGTCCGCGGGATCGTCGATCTCGACCAGACGCTCGTCCGCGAGATCATGACCCCGCGCGTCGACGTCGTCATGCTGCCTGCCTCGGCGACGATCCCGCAGGCGCGCCGGAGCGCGCTCGAAGCCGGGCACTCGCGCTTCCCGGTCTACGGCGAGACGGTCGACCACATCGCGGGGATCCTGCACGTGCGCGATCTCCTCCGCGCGTGGGACGAGGGGTGGCGCGAGCCGGGGATCGGCGGCCTCGTGCGTCCGCCGCTCTTCGTGCCGGAGACGCGCACGGTGAAGGAAGTGCTGGCGGAGATGCGCACACGCGCCCACGTCGCGCTCGTCGTCGACGAGTACGGCGGGTTCGCCGGGATGGTCACGCTCGAGGACCTCTTGGAGGAGATCGTCGGCGAGATCCGGGACGAGCACGAGCGCGACGAGGCGCCGCTGCGCGCCGAAGCGGGGGGCGCCTGGCTCGTGTCGGGGCTCGCGCACGCCGACGAGCTCGAGCGCCTCTTCGGCGTCGATCTCGGTGAGCGCGACTACGACACGGTTGGGGGCTTCGTCACCGCCGCCCTCGGGCGCGTACCCGGCACTGGAGAGAAGTTCGCCAGTCGGGGCCTCGCCGTCGAGGTCGTCGAGGCCGATCCGAAGCGGGTGTGGCGCGTGCGCGTGCGCGCCGCCGACGGACGGCCGTGAGCTTCCGCGCCGGTCGCGCCGCCCTCGTCGGCTGGACGAACGTCGGGAAGTCGACGCTCCTGAACCGGCTCGTCGGCGAGAAGATCGCGGCGGTCGCGGCGGTCGCCCAGACGACGCGGCACAGGATCGTCGGCGTCCTCCCGGTCGAGGGAAGGGGACAGATCGTCTTCGTCGACACGCCGGGGTTCCACCGTCCGCGCGAGCGAATGAACCGCGCGATGGTCGAGTCGGCGCGCGCGACGCTCGCCGAGGTCGACGTCGTCCTCCTCGTCGTCGACGCTGCGGCGGGGACGCTCCCCGGCGATCGCGAGGTCGCGGCCGCCATTCGAGAGGCCAAGACGCCGGCGATCGCCGTCCTCAACAAGGTGGACCTCGTGAAACCGAAGACGGGCCTCCTCCCGTTCATGAAAACGATCGTCGACGAGTGGGGGCTCGACGAGGTGGTCCCGGTGTCCGCGGCGACGGGCGAGGGGTGCGATCTCCTCGTGACGCGGATCCTGGAGCGCCTCCCCGAATCGGAGCCGCTCTTCCCCGACGACATGCTCACCGACCAGCCGGAGCGCCTCCTCGCGGCGGAGTGGGTGCGCGAGAAGCTGCTCCGTCACACGCGCGAGGAGCTGCCGCACTCCGTCGCGGTCCTCGTGCGCCGGTGGGTCGAGCGCGCCGACGGCCTCGTCGAGATCGAGGCGGTCGTGTTCGTGGAGCGGGAGTCGCAGAAGGGGATGGTGATCGGGAAGGGCGGGAGCCTCCTCAAGAAGGTCGGGGCGGAGGCGCGCGCCGACATCGAGAAGCTCCTCGAGCGGCACGTCTTCCTCGCGCTCACGGTCGAGGTGCGCCCCGACTGGCGCAACGACCCGCGCGCGCTCGGCGAGCTGGGGATCGTCTAGCGAAAGACGCTGCTATGATGCGCGTTTCGTGAGGCAAAGGCGTGACGAAGCGTACGTCCTGGGCACGAGCGCGCTCGGCGAAGCGGATCTCATCGTGACGCTCCTCGCGGAGAACCAGGGGCGCGTCCGCGGCGTCGCGTCGTCGGCGCGGAAGAGCCGCCGCCGCTTCGGCGGCGCGCTCGAGCCGATGACGCGCGTGGCCGCTCAGTGGGTCGAGCGCGAGGGGATCGACCTCCACCGGATCGAGGCGCTCGAGCCGCTCCGCTCCTATGCCGCGATGCAGGCCGATCCCGCGCTGCAGGCGGCCTGCGCGGTGCTCGCCGAGATCACCGGCGCGATCGTGCGCGAGGAGCAGGCCGACCCGACGACGTTCCGCCTCCTGGGCTCGGTCCTCGATGCGCTCGAGGGCGGCCTCGATCCGTGGACCGCGGTGCGCTACACCGAGTACTGGCTGCTCAAGCTCCACGGCGTCCTTCCGGACCTCGAGCACTGCGCCTCCTGCGGCGAGCCGTTCGACGAGCGCGATCTCCGCACGGCGGTTCCCGGCTCGGGTCTCGTCTGCCGCCGTTGTCCCAAAGACGAAGGCGGGATCGCGCTCACCGCCGCCGATCGCTCGGCGCTCCAAGGTTTCGACCGGACGGCTCCGGGGGCCCTCGGCTTCGAGGTGCGGCCCGGCGGCGCGCTCGACGCGCTCCTCCGCGGCGCGCTCCAGGCGTTCGCGGAGCGCGGCTTCAAGACGTACCGTCATCTCCGCGCGCTCCGGAGCGTCGGCCCGTGAACTTCCAGCGCCTCCTCCTCGGGATCCAGCAGTACTGGGCCGATCGTGGCTGCGTGATCCAGCAGCCGTACGACCTCGAGGTCGGCGCGGGCACGATGCACCCCGACACCTTCCTCCGCGTCCTCGGCCCCGAGCCGTGGCGCGTCGCCTACTGCCAGCCGTCGCGGCGTCCGGGCGACGGCCGCTACGGCGAGAACCCGATGCGCGTGTACAAGCACTTCCAGTTCCAGGTCATCCTCAAGCCGTCGCCGCTCGACGTCCAGGCGGAGTACCTGAGCTCGCTCCGCGCGTTCGGCATCGATCCGCTCGAGCACGACATCCGCTTCGAGGAGGACAACTGGGAGTCGCCGACGCTCGGTGCCGCGGGTGTCGGCTGGCAGGTCGTCATGGACGGCATGGAGATCTCGCAGTTCACGTACTTCCAGCAGGCCGGAGGGCGCGAGCTGTCGCCGATCTCCGTCGAGCTGACCTACGGCATCGAGCGGATCTGCATGTTCCTGAACGACATCCGGAACATCTTCGACATCCCCTGGAACGACGCCGGCGTCACGTACGGCGACGTCCGGCGCGCCGAGGAGATCGAGCACTCGATCTACTCCTTCAAGGAAGCCGACGTGGCGATGTTCCGGTCGCAGTTCGACGCGTGGGAGGCCGAATCCGGCCGCCTCCTCGCGCGCGAGGACGGGCCGCTCGTCCTGCCCGCGCACGAGGCGGTCCTCAAGTGCTCGCACCTCTTCAACGTCCTCGACGCGCGCGGGGCGCTGTCGGTCACCGAGCGCGCCGCGTTCATCCAGCGCATCCGGCGTCTCGCGTGCCGCGTCGCCGACGCCTACGTCGCGAAGCGCGAGGCGGCGGGCTTCCCGCTCCTGGCGGCGCGATGAAGGCCCCGCTCCTCGTCGAGATCGGCTGCGAGGAGATCCCCGCGCGGATGATCGCGGCGGCGTCGCGCGACCTCACCGCGCGGCTCCTCGGTGTCCTCGACGGTGCGGGAATCCCGCACGGTACTGCGAGGGGCTGGGGCGGCACGCGCCGACTCGCGGTCCACGTCGCCGACGTCGAGGGCGCGCTCCCGGGTCGCGACGAGACGGTGCTTGGCCCGCCGGCGAGCGTCGCCTTCGACGCCGAAGGGAAGCCGACACAGGCGGGCGCCGGCTTCGCCAAGAAGCAGGGGATCGATCCCTCGGCCCTCGTCAAGATCGAAAACGAGAAGGGCGCGTACGCGGGCTTCCGCCGCTCCGCCCCCGGGAAGACGGTGGTCGGCGCCCTCGCGGATGCGCTCCCGTCGTCGGTCGCCGCGATGAGCTTCCCGAAGACGATGCGGTGGGGCGACGGAAAGCACCGGTGGGTACGGCCCGTCCACTGGGTCGTCGCCCTTCACGGCGACGAGGTCCTCGATCTCGAGATCCTGGGCGCGCGCTCGGGACGCACGTCGGACGGCCACCGGTTCCTGGCGCCGGGACCGGTCACGATCGACCACGCCGACCGCTACGTCGACGCTCTCCGCGCGGCACGCGTCCTCGTCGAGGCGGGCGAGCGGCGCCGCGTCCTCGCCGACGCGCTCGCGAAGGCGGCGGCGACCGCCGGCGGCGTCCCGGTCGCCGACGAGGCGCTCCTCGACGAGATCGTCGAGCTCGTGGAGTGGCCCGGCGTCGTGGTCGGCCGCTTCGAAACCGCATTCTTGAGCCTCCCGCGCGAGATCCTCGTCACGACGCTGCGCCATCATCAGAAGGCGTTCTCCGTCGAGGCCGGTGGCGCGCTCGTGCCGGCCTTCCTCGCGGTGGCGAACACCGACCGCGATCCCGCGGGGCACGTGCGCCGCGGCAACGAGTGGGTCGTCGTCGGCCGCTTGGACGATGCCAAGTTCTTCTGGGCGCAGGACGCGGAGCGATCGCTCGCGTCGCGCGTCCCCGACCTCGAGCGCGTGGTGTTCCATCAGAAGGTCGGTACCTACGCTGCGCTTACAGCAGGTATCGGAAAGTGGACGAGTCTCATTGCAAACGAACTCAAGCTCGACAGCGCGGACAAGGAGCGAACGCGTCAGGCAGCGGAGCTGTGCAAGGCCGATCTCGTGACCGGACTCGTCGGCGAGTTTCCCGAGCTTCAGGGAGTGATCGGAGGGCTCCTGCTTCGCAATGAGGGCGGGGATGCGATCGTCGCCGACGCCGTCGCTGACCAATACCTTCCAACGGGTCCGGACTCCCCGTTGCCGCGCACCGATGTAGGGTGCGTGCTCGCGCTCGCTGAGAGGATTCACACGGTCCAGCAATTGCTTCGGGTAGGGGAGATGCCCACGGGGTCGCGCGATCCGTTCGGTCTGCGGCGTGCCGCGAATGCCATCCTTCGAATTCTTATTGAACGTCGGTGGCCGATTCAGTTCAGTTGGATCTTGCAGAGTGAAACAGAGACCAGGTTCTGGATGGATCGCCTACCCAGTTTCCTCGTCGAACAGGGTTTCACGATTTCCGAGGTGCGGGCCGTCCTCATGGTCGGCGATAGCGGTGCATCGTTCACCTGGCCACTACACGCGATCGTCGAGAGATTGAGAGCGTTGAGGTCGATGCGGCAAAGTCAGGATTTTGCCACGCTGCTGCTCCTGACAAAGCGGATCCACAACATCGTTCCCCAAGTCGCGCAACTCGAGCTGAAGTGGATCGACGAGGGGTGGTTGCCACAACCAGCGAATTACGACCAATACACCCATCCTGAGCCCGCCGCGCACGCTTTGCGCGAGGCGCTGGCGTCGCAACAGCCGAAGATCGAGCGGGCCGCCGATGCCGGCGACTACGAGACGACGATCCTCGAGCTCGCGGCGCTCGCGGGGCCCGTGAGTAAGTTCTTCGACGACGTCCTCGTCATTGACGAGGCGCAGAGGAACGACACGCACCACCGAAGCCAGCTCGTCGGGCGGCTCGGATCGCTCCTCACCAGGTATTTCGACATCCGAGAATTGGCGGGACAAGCCGATGCCAAACGCTAGAAGACAGGAGAGCCCCGTGGAGAAGCTCGTCTACTTCTTCGCTCAGGACCAGGCCGAAGGCTCGGCCAAGATGAAGGACCTGCTCGGCGGCAAGGGCGCGAACCTCGCCGAGATGACGGCGATCGGGATCCCGGTACCGCCGGGCTTCACGATCTCGACGCGCGCGTGCAACCTCTACTTCGAGCGCGGGCGGACGATGCCCGAGGGGCTCGAGGGCGCGGTCGCGAAGGCGCTCGAACGCCTGGAAGAGCTGCAGGGCAAGAAGTTCGGCGATCCCGGCGACCCGCTCCTCGTCTCCGTGCGCTCGGGCGCGAAGTTCTCGATGCCGGGGATGATGGACACGATCCTGAACCTCGGCTTGAACGACGCGGCGGTCGCCGGATTGGCGGCGACGTCGGGCGACCGGCGGTTCGCGTTCGACTCCTACCGCCGGTTCATCCAGATGTACGGCGGGGTCGTCCTCGAGATCGAGAAGCACGCCTTCGAGGAGCGCCTCGCCGCGATGAAGAAGAAGCGTCGCGTCAAGGACGACACCGAGCTGTCGGCGAAGGACCTCGAAGCGCTCGTCGGCGAGTTCAAGGCGATCGTCAAGAAGAGGACCGGCCGCGCGTTTCCGCAGGAGCCGAAGGAGCAGCTCTGGGGCGCCGTCGCCGCGGTCTTCCGGAGCTGGGACAACGAGCGGGCGCGCCTCTACCGCCGCCAGTACGGCATCCCCGACGACCTCGGGACGGCCGTCAACGTGCAGTGCATGGTCTACGGCAATCTCGGCGACGACTGCGCGACGGGGGTCGCGTTCACGCGCAACCCGGCGACCGGCGAGAACCTGTTCTTCGGCGAGTACCTCAGGAACGCGCAGGGGGAAGATGTCGTCGCCGGCATCCGGACGCCGCAGCCGATCTCGAAGGCGCAGGCTTCCGGGAATTTGCACACGTCGCTCGAGGAAGCCCTGCCCGAGTGCTACGCGCAGCTCCTCGAGATCCGCGCGATGCTCGAGGCGCACTACAAGGACATGCAGGACATCGAGTTCACGATCGAGCGCCGGAAGCTCTACATGCTCCAGACGCGCACGGGCAAGCGCACCGGCCTCGCGGCGATGAACATCGCGTTCGACCTCAAGGAGGATGGCGTCATCGACACGGGGACGCTGCTCCAGCGCGTCGAAGCCGACATGCTCGTCCAGCTCCTGGCCCCCGTGTTCGACCCGAAGGACGTCGCCGCCGCGTCGCAGTCGGGGCGCGTCCTCGGCAAGGGACTCCCCGCGGGGCCCGGCGCCGCATCGGGAGTCGCCGCGTTCACGGCGGAGCGCGCGGTCGAGCTGCGCGCCAAGGGGAAGACCGTGCTCCTCGTCCGCGCCGAGACGAGCCCCGAGGACCTCGCGGGCATGGTGGCGGCCGCCGGCATCCTGACGAGCCGCGGCGGGATGACCTCGCACGCGGCGGTCGTCGCGCGCGGGATGGGGAAGCCCTGCGTCGTCGGCGCCGAGGCGATCCACGTCGACGTGGCCGCGAAGAAGCTCACGGCCGGCAAGAAGGTCGTCCGCGAGGGCGAGCCGATCTCGATCGACGGGACGACCGGCGCCGTCTACCTGGGCGCTCTGGGGACGCGCCCCTCCGAGATCCAGCAGGTCCTGGTGGAGCGGTCGATGAAGCCGGAGAAGTCGCGGCTCTACGGCCGCTACTCGCAGCTCATGCGATGGGCGGACGACGCGCGGCGCCTGAAGGTCCGCACGAACGCGGACACGCCCCATGACGCGAAGGTCGCGCGCGCGTTCGGCGCCGAGGGGATCGGGCTCTGCCGGACCGAGCACATGTTCTTCGCCGAAGATCGCATCCGCGCCGTACGCGAGATGATCCTCGCCGACGATCTCGCCGGCAGGAAGAAGGCGCTCGTCAAGCTCCTCCCGATGCAGCGCAAGGACTTCGTCGGGATCTTCACGGCGATGAACGGCCTCCCGGTGACGATCCGGCTCCTCGACCCGCCGCTCCACGAGTTCCTGCCGACGACGGCGGAACAGTTCCGGCGTCTCGGGCGCGAGATGAAGGTTCCGGCGCGGCGCCTCGAGGAGAGGGCGGAGCATCTCCACGAGGTCAACCCGATGCTCGGGCACCGCGGGTGCCGTCTCGGCGTCACCTTCCCCGAGGTCTACGAGATGCAGGTGCGTGCGATCCTCGAGGCGGCGGTGCTGTGCCTCAAGAAGAAGATCGACGTGCGCCCCGAGATCATGATCCCGCTCGTCGGGACGGTGAAGGAGTACACGGAGATCGCCGCGCGGGTGCGTGCCGTCGCCGCGGAGGTCGAGGCGAAGTCGAAGACGCCGGTCGCACACCTCGTCGGGACGATGATCGAGATCCCGCGTGCGTGCCTCGTGGCGACGTCGATCGCGAAGGAGGCCGAGTTCTTCTCGTTCGGCACGAACGACCTCACGCAGATGACCTACGGGTTCTCGCGGGACGACATCGGCAAGTTCCTGCCCGACTACCTCGAGCGCCGCATCCTGCCGTTCGACCCGTTCCAGTCGATCGACCAGGAAGGCGTCGGCAAGCTCGTCGCGCTGGCCGTGAAGGACGGACGCGAGGGGCGTGCTCAGCTCAAGGTGGGCGTCTGCGGCGAGCACGGCGGCGACCCCGCTTCGGTCGGCTTCTTCCACAGGACCGGGCTCGACTACGTGTCGTGCTCGCCCTACCGCGTTCCGATCGCGCGCCTCGCGGCGGCCCACGCCGCGCTCGCCGAGAAGGGCGGCGCCGGATCCGGGACGGCGTAGGACGAGGCGATGCGGGCGCTCATCCTCTCGCGCAAGCCGTCGCTCTACTCGACGCGCCGCCTCGTCGAGGCGTTCGAGGCCCAGGGCCGGGAGGCGGTCGTCCTCGACCCGCTCGCGTGCTGGCTCGCGTGCGGAAGGAACGATCCGGCGGTCTACCACGGAGCCTCCGCGCGGCGGGTCGACGACATCGACGTGGTGATCCCGCGGGTCGGCCCCGGCGCCGCCGAGCACGGCCTCTCGGTCGTTCGTCAGTTCGGCGTCATGGGCGTCCCGGTTCTCAACGCCGCCCACGCGATCGCGCGCTCGCGCGACAAGCTCCGGAGCCTCCAGTTCCTCTCGCAGCACGACGTCGACATCCCCACGACGGTCATGGTGCGAAGCCCCGACCAGATGCCCGCGGCGCTCCGCTGCTGCGCGGGGCCACCGGTCGTGCTCAAGCTCCCGCGGGGGACGCAGGGGATCGGGGTCATGCTCGCCGAGACGCAGGCGGCGGTGGAGTCGATCCTCCACACCGTCTGGTCGCTCGGTCACGATCTCATCGTGCAGGAGTTCATCGCGGAATCGCGCGGGCGCGACATCCGTGCGCTCGTCGTCGGCGGACGTGTCGTCGCCTCGATGCGGCGCGTCGCCCCGATCGGCGAGTTCCGCTCGAACATCCATCGCGGGGCCGCCGGCACCGCGATCGATCTCCCCGACACGTACGCGGAGGTTGCGATCGAGGCGACGCGGATCATGGGGCTTGACGTCGCGGGGGTCGACATGCTCGAGTCGTCCTCGGGGCCGAAGGTCGTCGAGATCAACTCCTCGCCCGGGTTCGAGGGCCTCGAGCGCGCGACCGGCATCGACGTCGCGGGGGCCATCGTGGCCCATGCGGCGACGCTCGCCGCCGCCCGCGTGCACGCTTGACCGCGGCCCGCCGGAAGCGCCTGCCGCTCGTCGTCGGCGGGCGCGACGTCCGGCCCGGCACGACGGTCGAGTTCCAGCTCAAGATCTCGGAGTACTACACGGCGAGCCCCGTCAATGTCCCCGTCACCGTGATTCGCGGCGAGGAGGACGGGCCGGTCGTCTTCTTGACCGCGGCGATCCACGGCGACGAGCTGAACGGAATCGAGATCGTCCGCCGGACGATGCTCGGGATCGGGCACGATCGCATCCGCGGCGCCCTCGTCTGCGTCCCCGTCGTCAACCGGTTCGGCTTCCTGAACCGCTCGCGCTACCTGCCCGACCGGCGCGACCTCAACCGCTCGTTCCCGGGGAGCGACCGGGGGCCGCTCGCGTCGCGGGTCGCGGCCACGATCTTCGGCTCGATCGTCGAGCCTGCGTCCGCCGGGCTCGACTTCCACACCGCTGCGATCGGCCGGGTCAACCTTCCGCATCTTCGCGTGGACATGCGTGACGCGACCGCGCGCCGCTTCGCGCGCTGGTTCGGAGCCGAGATCATCGTCGACGGCCCGGGCCGCCGGAAGAGCCTGCGGGCTGCGGCCACGTCGTCCGGCCGCGCCTGCGTGGTCTACGAGGCGGGGGAGACCGCGAAGTTCCAGCCGCGCGCGATCCGGAAGGGGCTCGCCGGGGTCTACAACGTGCTCGCGGGGCTCGGGATGCTCGACATCCCGCGCCGTCCCCCGCGGTTCCAGATCGTGGTACGTCGCGCCGACTGGGTGCGGGCGGAGCGCGGCGGGATCGTCGACCTCCGGGTGAAGCCCGGCGATCTCGTCTACCGCGGTGACACCGTCGGCGTCATCTCGAACCCGTTCGGGAGAGAGGTCGTCAGCGTCACCTCGCACACCACGGGCGTCGTCCTCGGCACGTCGACCCTGCCGATGGTCAACCCCGGCGACGCGGTCGTCCACGTCGCGCGGCTCACGCGCACGCTGGCGACGGTGGAACGGCACGCGCACGTCGGCAGCTCGGGACGCGCGCGGATCAGGATCGACGTGTGACGGCTAAGTTCCTTCGGCTCTTCCGCTTACCCGTCGCCGGTTGACGCTCCCGAAGGTGGCGGTTATAGTGGCGGGCTTTCGCCGGAGCGATTCGCTCGGCGTGTTTCGAGGTTTCCTGATGAAAGCGAAGCCTTCGAAGGTCAAGACGGCCCCCGCCAAGGCGGGGAAGGTCATGGCGAAGAAAGTGGCACCCGCGAAACCCGCCGCCCTCAAGGCGGCTCCGAAGAAAGCGGCCGCGCCGAAGGCGCCGGTCAAGCCCGTCGCCGCGAAAGCCTCGGCGAAGCCGGTCGTGAAGGCAGGCGCCAAGGGCGCGCCGGTCAAGCCGCCGGCGAAGGTCGCCGGGAAGATCGTGCCGAAGATCGCGGTCAAGGTCCCGAAATTCGGCTCGAAGAAAGAGGCTGCCGCCCCGGCCGAGGCGCCGAGGGCCCCGATCCGCCGCATCCCGAAGCCCGCCTCCGTGGCGGCGCGTCGCAAAGAGGCGGCACACTTCCGCGAGATCCTGCTCCGGAAGCGGCAGCAGCTCATGCACGCCTACTCGATCAGCAAGGGCGATTCCCAATCGGACCTCGACAACGGCACCGAGGACTACGTCGACTACGCGGTCAACTCCTACGCGCGCGAGTTCCTCCTCTCGCTCACCGAGCTCGACCGCAAGCAGCTCCTCATGGTCGAGGAGGCGTTGAACCGGATCGACCGCGGCGAGTTCGGTTACTGCCAGCAGTGCGGCGAGGAGATCAACAAGAAGCGACTCGAGGTGCAGCCCTGGGCGCGGCACTGCGTGCGCTGCCAGGAGCTCGAGGAGAAGGGCATCCTGCCGCAGTACCCGACCGCCGGCGGCGAGGACGAGGAGTTCGCAGAGGAGCCGGAAGAGGCCGCGCCGGCCGAGGAAGAGGCCGAGGCCGAGGCGGAGGTCGAGGACGACGCGCTCGAGGACGAGCCGCTCGTCGTGGACGGCGACGACTCCGAAGAGTAGGGCCTCATGACGGCGCCCGCGGTCACGCTGCACCCGCGCGGTGTCCGGCGCCTCACCACCCGCCATCCCTGGATCTTCGCCGACGACGTCCGCTCGGCGGACGGCGCGGCCCACGGCGACGTCGTGCGGCTCGCCGATTCCCAGGGGCGCGGGCTCGGCTACGGGTTCTTCTCCTCGCGCTCCAAGATCACGCTACGCGTTCTCACCCTCGAGGACGCGCTCCCGGACGTGACGTTCTTCGCGCGCCGGATCGACCTCGCCTTGGCACGGCGCGCGGCGCTCGAGCGGTGGGAGGCCCGGCGCCTCCTCTTCGCGGAGAGCGACGGGATCCCGGGCTTCATCGCCGACATCTACGGGACGCACCTCGTCGTCCAGGCGACGACCGCCGCCACCGAGCGTCTCCTCCCGTCGCTGGTCGCGCTGCTCAGGGAGCGCCTCCCGATCGACTCGGCGCTCGCGCGAAACGATGCCTCGGTCCGGCGCCTCGAAGGCCTCGGTCGCGAGGTCGTGCCGGTCTTCGGCACGACGCCGGAGCGCGTCGTCGTCGGCGAGGGCGCGATCCGCTATGCGGCGGACCCCTGGCGCGGACAGAAGACGGGGGCGTTCCTCGATCAGCGCGAGAATCGTCTGGTGTGCGGAACCCACGCCAAGGGGCGGGTCCTCGATGCGTTCTCCTACCACGGCTCGTTCGCGCTCCACGCGGCCCGCGCCGCCCGGGAAGTCGTCGCGGTCGACGCGTCGGCCGACGCGCTCGCGCGGGGGCGCGAGAACGCACGGGAGAACGGCCTGACGAACGTGACCTTCGTCGAGGGGAACGTCTTCGACGACCTGCGCGCGCGCGCCGACCGCGGCGAGCGTTTCGATCTCGTGCTCCTGGACCCGCCCGCCTTCGCCAAGAGCCGCGTCGACGTGCCGGCCGCGCGTCGCGGCTACAAGGATGTCAACCTCCGCGGATTCCGCGTCCTGGCGCCGGGCGGCGTGCTCATGACCTCGTCGTGCTCGTACCACATGGACGAGACCGAGTTCGAGCACGTCGTCCGCGACGCGGCGGCGGACGCCGGACGCGACGTCGTCGTTCTCGAGCGGCGCGGCCAGGCCGCCGATCACCCCGTGCGGCTCGCGTTCCCCGAGAGCCGCTATCTCAAGTGTCTCGTGCTGCGGGACGCGGGGGCCGCACCTTGAGGCGTTTCGCCGCCCTCGCGGTCGCGGCGCTCGCCGCGGCCGGACCTTCACTCGCGGCGCAAGACGACGCGCCGGAGCGCTCCGCGTCGTGGCTGCAACGCCGCCTCGAAGCGGGGCTCGAGAAGGCGCTCGGTGGAACGGTCCGCATCGGCCGCATGGACGTCGATTGGACCGGGCTTTCCGCCGACGTCGGCGACGTCGCGATCGAGATCCCCGCGGAAGGCGCGCCGCCTCTCACGGCGACGATCGCATCGGGTCGCATCCGTCTCGCGTGGGAAGGGCTCGCCGGGATCGCCGGCGGCCGCATCCACATCTCGGACGTCGAGGCGAAGGGGGCGACGTTCTCTCTGAGCCGTGCGTGGATCGACGCGTGGCGCCCCAAGCCCGGCCCCGAGAAGGCGGGGGTCGAGGTCCGCATCGACCGCCTCACCGTCTCGGGCGCCACGGCGGTCTATGCCGACGAGGGCGTGCACACGATCGTCCGCGCGACCGACCTGAGCTTGAAAGGCGACTGGTCGACCGCGCGGCGCTCGCTCGTCGCGGAGGCGACCACCCAGGCGACGGTCGAGGCGCCGTTCTTCAAGGTGCCGTGGACCGCGAGCGTCCGAAGCGGGCTCAGGCTCGGTCCCGGCCGCCTGGAGATCACCGGCGCGACCGCCGAGGGACCCGGCGTCTCGGGCGAGCTTCGAGGCAACGTGACGTGGGGAGCGGGGACGTCGTTCACCGCGGAAGGGCGCGTCGACGCCGAGCTGGCCCGGCTGCTCCCGTCGCTCACCGGGCCTCACGGGCTCGCGGGACACGCGACCGGTCCGTTCCAGATCGTCTTCGTCGGCGGAGCGCCGATCAAGGTGGCGCTCCAGGCGCAGACGACCGGCTTCGCGGTCGGCCCGGTGACGACGGCGAGCGCGGCCGCCTCCCTCACGCTCCGGCCGGGTCGCCTCGACGTCGAGGCGATCGACGCGCGCGCGTACGGCGGGCGGTTCACCGGCACCGTCGGGCTCGCGTTCGGGCAGGCGACGACCCTGACGCTCGACGTCGCGGGCAAGGGCGCCGACGCCGGCGCCGTGACCGCGCTCACCGGAAAGACGCTGCCTCTCGCCGCGGCAACCGACCTGACCTTGGCGCTCAGCGGCGATCCGGGAAGGATCGCGTCGTGGGTGGGCCGCGGCACCTTCCAGGCGTCGCCGCTGAAGGGCCCCGGAACGCGCGTGCCGGTCGGCGGGAAGGGCACGCTCGAATTCGCCTCGGGCCGCGTGACGCTCGCGAGCGGCAACCTCGTCTCCGGCCCCTCGTCGTTCGCGCTGTCGCTCGTCTCCGAGCTCGGCCTGTCGCCGGCGACGACCCATCTCGAGGTGTCGGGGACGACGGACGACGGGGCCGCGACCCAGCAGGACGTGATCCGGATCCTGGAGGCGCTCGGCGTGGGGGCCAACCGCATCGTCAGGGAGCCGGTCGCGGGAGCGGGAAGCTTCCGCACGGACGTCCGTTCGGGCGCGTCGACCCAATTCGGCCTCGGGCTCGATCTCGTCAACGGCTCGTGGTCGGGCGAGCCGTTCGATCACGCCGTCCTCGATCTCGCCGTCGACCCGAAGCAGATCGCGATCTCCCGCCTCACGGTCGAGCGGGGCCAGGAGCGGGCCGACGGCCACCTCCGGTTCGACGCGGCGACGGGGCATCTCGCCGAGGCCGCCATCAAGGCGAGCGGCGTGTCGATCGCGGCCGTGGCGCGGCGGTTCGGCCTCACGGTCCCCGTCTCGGGACGGCTCGCGCTCGACGTTGCCGGCGACATGATCGACGGGGCCTTCGCCGCGCAGGGGACGCTGCACGCCGAGGGGATCATCGTGGGGAACGAGATCTTCGACACGGTCGACGCGCCGTTCGTCGTGGAGAACGGGATCGCGCATCTCGATCCCGTCACGGTCGTGAGCCACGGTCTCGAGGGGCGACTGCGCGTGGCCTACGACCTCGACGCCGCGCGCGCCGACGTCGACGTCCTCGAGGCGACGCTCGACCTCGCGTCGAGCCGCTCGCTCGCCGAGGCGGGACTCGTCGCGCAGGGCACGCTCCGCGCGCGCGGTCCGCTCTCGATCGGACGCGACGGGCCGTCGGGTTTCCTGACGGTGAGCGCGAACGAGTTCGTCCTCGACACGCGCAAGACCGGCGTGCGCGAGCTGAGGCTCGGCGACTTCTCCGGTGGCGCCGAGCTCGCGCCCTCCGGGCTGACGCTCGCCGTGGCGGCCGATCCCGAGCCGGTGTGGACGTTCGAGAGTGTCCTCGGCTGGTCGTCGGCGCTGCCGGTCTCCGCGGTCCTCTACTTCGACGACCTCACGGTCGGCGCGGGGGGGGCGTTCGGAGAGAGCGCGGATCTGCGCCTCAAAGGGCAGATCCAGGCGGACGGGGAGCTGACCTCGCCGAAGGCGCTCGAGGTCAACGGGGCGTTCGACGATGTGGCGGTGCGGGTCGGGCCGACGACCTTGAGGTCGGTCGCGGCATTCCCCCTCAAACTCGACAGCGGTCAGTTCGTCCTGGGCCCCAGCCGCTTCGAGGGGGAAGGCGCCAGCCTGAATCTCTCGGCGCAGGGGTCGGTCGAAGGCGGCGCCTTCTCCGCGCGCCTGGAAGGGCGGCTCGATCTCGCGATCGTGTCGTCGTTCTTGTCGGACCTGCGCGGTGCGGGACCGATGACGATCGACGCGACCGTGGGCGGCACGTTCGATCGCCCGGATCTGCGGGGGCGCGTCCTCGTCGAGGACGGCCGCGTGCGGCTCATCGGTTATCCCCAGTCGCTCGAGCACATCGACGCCGAGGCGATCTTCGAAGGCCAGACCCTCCGCCTCGGCAACTTCCACGCGGCTCTCGGTGGGGGCGAGATCACCGCCACGGGGACGACGACGTTCACCGGGCTGACCCCGTCGTCCTACGAGGCGACGTTCGAGGTCGCGAACGTCAGCGCCACCTTTCCCGAAGGGTTCAAGGGGACCTACCAAGGGCGGGTGAAGGTCGCGGGCGCCCGCCGCGGGGCGAACGTCACGGGCCGCATCGAGGTCGTCCGCGGACTCTACGCGCGCGAGTTCGACCTCTCGTTCACGTCGGCGTCGCACCGCGAGTTCGGCGAGGCCGGCGAATCGCGCTTCCCGCGGAACATCTTCCTCGATGTCGACGTCGTCGCTCCGGGAAACGTCTGGATCCGCAACGACATCGCCAAGCTCGAGATCGAGGGAAGCCTTCACGTCGGCGGCGAGGTGGCGCGGCCGGAGATGACGGGGAGGATCTCGCTCGTTCCCGGCGGGACGATCCGGTACCGCGACGTCGACTACCGCCTGGAGTACGGCACGCTCGACCTCACCGACACCCGCCGGATCAACCCCTACGTCGACATCCTCGGCACCACGCGCGTCGGCGAGTACAACGTGACGCTGCACGTCGAGGGGACGGCCGACAAGTTCGAGTACGAGCTGACCTCGCTTCCGCCGTTGTCGTCCCAGGACATCATCTCGCTGCTCGTCACGGGGAAGACCCTCGACGCGATCAATGCCTCGGGCGCCGCCGCGGCGCTGCCGACCGACATGGCGGCGTACTACTTCGCCGGCCTCTTGACCGAGACGTTCGGGCACACGATCCAGAGCTCGCTGGGGATCGACCAGTTCGCGATCACGCCTCTCCTCCTCAAGGGCGAAGGCGACCCGACCGCGCGCGTGACCGTGGGCAAGCGCGTCAGCGACAAGGTCAAGGTCATCTTCTCCCAGGACATCGGAACGGCGCAGAAACAGACCTACCAGATCGTCACCGACGTGACGCGCCGCGTGCGGCTCATCGCCGAGAGCGACAGCGAGTCGGGCCTCGGCGGCGAGGTCCAGTATTCCCAGCAGTTCGGGGGTGCGCCGCGGACGAAGGACGCGGTCAAGGCCTCCGAGAGTGCGCTCCCTCCGGGGCCGATCGGGTCTGTCGCCGTCGTTCCGACCGACGGGCCCGCGCGCCCCGATCTGGCGAAGCGATCGAAGCTGAAAGCGGGCAAGCCGTTCGACCGCGCGAAGATGCTCGAGGGCGGCGACCGGATCCGGGCGGCGCTCGTGAAGGAGGGCTTCGTGCAATCGGACGTGCGCTCGGAGCCCGGACGCGACGAGACGACCGGCGTCTACAACGTCGTCTATCACATCACCCCCGGTCCTCGGGTCGTCGTCCAGGTCGTCACACCCGACCACAAGAAGGAGAAGTCGATCCGGAAGAAGCTGCGCGCGTTCTGGCGGGAGACGCCCTACACCCCCGACATCTGGGACGAGGCGTCGAAGGCGCTCCTGGACGACCTCCAGGGGGACGGCTACTACGCGACCGACATCGCGTGGCACGCGATCGACACCGCGGCCGGCCGCACGGTGAGGTTCAACGTCGATCGAGGGAAGCCGGTACGCCTTCGCTCCCTCACGTTCGACGGCGTGACCTCTCTTCCTCTCTCACGGATCGAGTCGCAGATGGAGTCGCTCCGGAAGAAGAGCCTGACGAAGCGTCTCTTGCGCCCCGAGGTCCTCACGCAAGATGTGGGAACCGTTCGCGCCCTCTACCGCGACGAAGGGTTCGTGCAGGTCCGCGTGGCACTGCCGCAGATCACGCTCGCGGCGACCGGCGATGCCGCCGACGTCCGCATCGCGGTCGACGAGGGCACGCGGTTCAGCGTGGGCGAGATTGCGTTCCAGGGCGACGCTCCGTACGGCGACGACATCCTCACGGAGTGGTCGCCGCTCAAGGCGGGCACGACCTTCTCGCCGCGCCGCCTCGCCGTGGCGGAGCAGGCGCTGCACGACAAGCTCGACGAGCGGGGTTACCCCGACGCGACCGTCGACTCCGGGGTCGTCCTGGGCGCGGATCGGGCCGACGTGTCGTTCGACCTCGGTGCCGAGGGGAAGAAGACCGTCGGCGCGGTCGTCTTCGAAGGCAACAAGGTGACGAAGCACCGCACGATGGCGAAGGCGCTCACCTTCGGTGAGGGCGACCCGGTCTCGCGGAACGCGCTCCTCAAGACGCAGCAGAACCTCTACCGGACCGGTTTGTTCTCCTCGGTGAAGCTGACCTTCGAGCCGCTGCCGGGCGAGGACCCGTCGCTCCAGGAGGTCCGCGTGCGGGTCGAGGAGGCACCGCCGTGGAGCATGGGGTTCGGCCTCGGCTACGACTCCCAGGACGGCCCGCGCGCGAGCTTCCTGCTCGGCTATTCGAACCTGGGCGGGCGCAACGTCGGCGTCGCGTTCCAGGGCCTGGCGAGCCCGAACGACAGCCGCGCGCAGGTCACCGTCCGTCACCGGCGCGTCTTCCACAACTCGATCGATTCGCTCGGCTCGCTGCTGTGGGAGCGCACCGTGCAGGACGCGTTCACCGAGTGGCGGAACTCAGCGTCGGTCCGCCTCGAGCGCCGTCCGTCGCCGCGGTGGATCCAGTACATCCGTTACACGATCGAGGATGTCCGGATCGGAAACGATCCCGACGCGGTGGCGGCGATCGACGAGATCTTCGCCGACAAGCTCTCCGCGATCCGCCTCGGGAGCTTCGGGCTCGGGATCGTCCGCGATTCGCGGGACGACGCCTTCTCGACGACGCGCGGAGCCTACGGCTCGATCGAGACGAGCGTCTTCGCGCGTCCGCTCGGCTCGCAAGCGTCGTTCGCGACCCTCTTCCTCCGGGGCTCGTGGACCAAGAGCTTCCGCAACGGGACCCGCTTCGCGACCTTCCTCCGGATCGGCGCCGAGCAGCCGTTCGGGGACACCGACCTCGTCCCCCTGTCCGAGCGATACTTCGCCGGCGGCGCCTCCACGATGCGCGGCTTCTCCCTCGACTCGGTCGGCGGGCTCCACTTCTGCCTGGTGTCGAACCCGCCCGCCCCTGAGACCGTCGTGCAGTGCCAAGGGAACGATCCCAACGTGCGGTCGTTCAACGCCGGTGGCGAGGCCCTTCTGCTCGTCAACGAGGAATACCACTTCCCGTTGTGGAAGGCGCTCCACGGCGAGGTCTTCCTCGACGTCGGCAACGTCTACCCGACGATCTCCGACTTCGATCCGACCGACGTGCGCTCCGACGCCGGGCTCGGCCTCAGGCTCGACACCCCGATCGGGCCGATCCGGGTCGAATACGGATGGAAGCTCGATCGCCGCGAAGGCGAGAGCCCCGGCGAATTCGTGTTCGCGATCGGATTGCTGTTCTAGGAGGGGGTGCGCCCGCCGTCGGCGAAGCGGGGGATTGGGGGGGGGAGCCGACGGCGGACGCTGGGGGACGGCCCGCGGGAGCAAGTCCCGCGCGCCGATCAGGCCAATGAGAATCTCAGGTTCGTGCGATGGGGCCGCAGCGAGGCGCGGAGTTTGTCCTTCGCCTCGCGCTCGAGCTGGCGGACCCGCTCGCGGCTCAGGTTGAGGTTCTTCCCGATCTCTTCGAGCGTCTGCTCCTGACCGCCGAGGAGACCGAACCGGTTGCGGATGATGTGGAGCTCACGCTCGTCGAGACGGTCGAGCGCACGATGGACGAGCGCGCCGACCTCTTGGTTGTAGATTCGCTCTTCCTGGCTTTCGGAGTTGGGATCGGCCAGGAGCGTCGCGAGACGACACTCTTCATCGCGGTCGACGTAATCGTCGATCGAGAGCTCTTTCTGCAGCAGCGGGAAGATCATCTCGGTCTCCTTCGCGACCCCTCGCAATCCCTTAAAGCAACTCGTGTGCCGGATGCGAATCCGTGTGCCGCCGGTTGCTGCAAAGGCGCGGCAGACCGTTTTTCCCCGTCGTGGCGCGTCGAATCGTGTAAGTCGCACGTTACGTTCGACTCCTCCGCTTCGATGGGGATTACGGCCCTTTCGGCGTCATGCTGCCTACCTGGCGTTCGGCTTGTCGGCCCCATGCAAGAATGGCGCGCCGGAGGCCGCTTGGGCACGATTCGCGTTCTCGACGACCAGCTCGCCAATCGGATCGCCGCCGGCGAGGTCGTCGAGCGGCCGGCTTCGGTCGTCAAGGAGCTCGTCGAGAACGCGCTCGACGCGCGGGCAACCCGCATCGACATCGTCCTCGAGGACGGCGGCCGGCGGCGCATCGTCGTCGCCGACGACGGGATCGGGATGGACCGCGACGATGCGCTCCTCGCGCTCGAGCGTCACGCCACGAGCAAGCTCCGGCGCTTCGAGGACTTGGACGCGATCGCGACGCTCGGCTTCCGAGGGGAAGCGCTGCCGAGCATCGCCTCCGTCAGCCGGATGCTCCTCCGGACCGCGGCGGTGGACGGCGAGGGCACAGAGATCGAGGTGCGCGGGGGACGGATCGCGTCGGTCGACGGGCACGCACGCGCGCGGGGAACGACGATCGAGATCGGCGGGCTCTTCTTCAACGTCCCGGCCCGCCGGAAGTTCCTCCGGGCCGCGGCGACCGAGCTCGCGCACGCCGCGCGGATCGTCGGCCAGCTCGCGCTCGCGCACCCGCAGGTCCGGTTCCGCCTCGAGCACGGCGGGCGGGCGGTGCTCGACGCGCCGTCCGCATCGAGCCTCGACGAGAGGGCGGCGCAGGTGCTCGGGCGCGAGAGGACGGCGTCGTTCGTTCCGTTCGAAACGCGCCCCGGAATGCTCCGTGTCTTCGGGCTCGCCGGCCGGCCGGTCGATGCCACGCCGCGGCGGGACACGCAGTATTTCTTCGTGAACGGCCGGCCCGTCGCCGACCGGACCCTCGCGCATGCGGTCACATCCGCCTTCGGGCAGACGGTGGCGCGCGGCCTCCATCCGGCGGCCGTGCTCTTCGTCGAGGTCGAGCCGTCCCGCGTCGACGTGAACGTGCACCCGCAGAAGACCGAGGTCCGCTTCGCCCGCGCGTCCGAGATCCACGACGCGGTCCGGGACGCAGTCGTCTCGGCGCTCGCGAAGGAAGGGGTCGTCCCGACGTACGCCGAGCTGCGCACGTCGTCGTCAGCGGTGGGCTCGGTCGCCGTCCTCGAGCCGCCGCGTGTCTGGTCCGCCCCGCCGGCCGCGGAGCGAAGCTTCCTCGACGACGACGGCCCCGCCGCCGAGCCCGGCCGCGTCGCCGTGCCTCTCGCGCAGTACCGCGACTCCTACATCGTGGCGCAGGACGCGCAGGGGCTCGTCCTCGTCGATCAGCACGTCGCGCACGAGCGGGTCCTCTACGAGCGTTACCTCGACGACGCCGAGCGTGGCGAGGTCGCGGTCCAGCGCCTGCTGTTTCCGAAGACGATCGACCTCACCCCCGAGGAGGCGGCGATTCTCGAGGGCGAGTCTCCCGAGCTCGTGCGGCTCGGCTTTCCTCACGAGCCGTTCGGCGATCGCGCGGTGAAGCTCGACGGTGTCCCGGCATTCGCCAAGGACGTCGCGCCGGAGCGGCTGTTTCGTTCGCTCATCGGGGAGGCGGCCCGCACGAAGACCGCGGCGACCGGCGATCCGGATCTCAGGCGGCGCCTGGTGACCTCCGCCGCCTGTCAGGCCGCGATCAAGGTCAACTACCCCCTGACGAGGGAGGGGATGCAGCGTCTTCTGGACGATCTGTTCAAGACGCAGAATCCGACGACATGCCCGCACGGACGCCCCATTTTGTTCCGTTTGACCCTCGAGGAGATCGAGCGGGCGTTCCGGCGCCGTTGACGGCGGCGGCTCAGCCCCGTATAACCCTAACGATGCGTCGCGGGGCAATCATCCTGTCCACCGTCCTTCTCTGCTCGGCGCGGGCTCGCGCGACCGACCTCGTCATGTTCGAGGACGGGCGAGGGATCCGGGTTCGGGCGATCGACGTGGCCGACGGTGTCGCGCAGCTCACCCTTGAAGACGGCGGCACGGTCGGCGTGCCGCTGCTCTCGGTGGTCTCGATCGAGCGCGCGGTCGACCCGGGCGACCTGCTCCCTCAAGCCCCGCCGCCCGACACGGAAGCCGCGGTGCGCCTCGCCGACGCCTTGCGGACAGGGGAGAAGTGGCGCGAGGCGGCGGGCAAGTACGCCGACATCCTCGCGGCGGCGGCCGACCGGCATTCGATCGATCGCGCGCTCCTCGCGGCGGTCGCCAAGATCGAGTCGAATTTCAATCCGTTCGCGATCTCGCCGCGCGGTGCCTGCGGGTTCCTGCAGCTCATGCCGAAGACCGCCAAACGGTTCGGCGTCAAGAGCGTCTTCGACGTCGAGCAGAACGTCGAGGGCGGCGCCGCCTACCTGCGCTGGCTGCTCGACCGGTTCGACGGCCGCATCGACCTCGCCCTCGCCGGCTACAACGCGGGTGAGGGGGCGGTCGACAAGCATCACGGGATCCCGCCGTTCGCCGAGACGCAGTGGTACGTGATCAAGGTCCTCGACAATGCGTCGAAGACCGGTCAGTCCGCGCCGCGCTGAGCCGCGCCGAGGACCCCCCGCACGAAAGGCACGACCGGATCGGCGGCGATCGCCGGTCCGGGGCCGCTGCCGATCAGGCGCCAGCCCGTGCTGCCGTCGGCGAGGAGGAGCGACTCGCCATGGGGCAGGTCGGCGGAGGCGCTCTCGCGCGCGAGACGCGCCCAGCCGTGGGTGACATAAGCCGATTCCGACACCGCGCACCACGTCGCGGAAAGCGCCTGGGCGCGAGCGACGAGCGGGCTCGTCGCCGGGGAACCGCGATGCGCGTCGATCGCCTCGTGGACGAGACGCTCGGAGCGGGCGACGAACGCCGCGTCTCCGTCGATCGCCATCGCGAGCCGCCCGCCCGCCGAGGCGGCCCTGAAGAGCCCGACGGGCACGTCGCGGTAGCGCGCGATCGAGGCGCGGTCGGTGAGGGCGGCGAGCGCGAAGACAGTGTCGAAGAGCGACCGCAGGCGATCGGAGCGCTTCAGCTCGACGGCGACGAGGGCCTCGGGGGCGCCCCCGGGCGGCGGCTCGTAGAGCGCGAACAGCACGAGCCCGCCGAGGTCCTCGGCGAGCTGCGCGCGGAGCGGACGTCCCAGCACACGCTCCGCGAGATCGGCGCGGGCGCGCCAGTCGTCGAGCGCAGCGCCGCCGAAGTCCGGGTCGGCGAGCCTCGCGGGCACGATGCGCGCGGCTTCGACGGCGCTGGGCGTGCCCGGAAGCGTGCCCCACAGCGCCGAGGACGAAGGTCCCCGAACGTCGCGATCGAGCAGGGAGAAGACGGCGGCGTCGTCGAGCCGCCAGCTCTCCCCGTTCGCGCGGATCTCACCGCGCGCGCGAGCGGGCAATGCGTCTCCGAGCTTGGAGAGCCCGTGCTCGGTGAGGCGCTCGCGCAGGAGGGCCGGGGGCGCCAGGTCGAGACGGAGCGTTCCGTCGGACGTGCGCTCGGCGGCGAGGAGCGCCCCGGCGGGCACGATCGACCGGTAATAGGGCACGGTCCGGAGAAGCGCATGCGGATCTCCGGGATGTGCGTCCGGTGCCGTGCCGCGCACGGCGAACCGCCAGACGGCAACGGCGGCGATGACGAGAACGACGAGCGCGAGCGTCGCCGCGAGGCGACGGCTCATGCGCCGGCCCGGAACGGCGCCTGCTGGTAGAAGACCGCCGCGTCCTTCGCCGCGAAGCCTGGCGTGTCGGCCGCGCGCTTGTAGTACTCGATCGCTTTCGCGCGATCACCCATGAGATCCGCGGCCTGTCCCTGGCGGAGCTGGCATCCCGCTTTGACGGCGGGCGGCAGCGGCCCGTTCGCCGCGCGCTCGAGCAGGGTGATCGCTTCGCCGGGTTTCCCCTGGCGCAGCTGCGCGTCGCCCGCGATGAGCGCCAGGACCGGCCGCTCGGGGGCGGCATCGGCGAGCGCGATCAGGTGACCCGCGTCGGCCGGAATCGTCTTCCAGTCGATCCCTTCCGCGAGCTTCTGCGCCGCCGCCTCGATCTGCAAGAGGTCTCTCGTGATCGACGCCGTCAGGCCGTTTCCCGACGCGAGGGCCGCATGCGCCGTCGCCCGCGCCCGATCGGGGCGGAGGGCGCCGAACTCGGCGCGCGCGCGCAGGAGGTCGATCGAGCGCAGGACGACCGGATCGACGTCCCGGAGCGTCGCCGCACGCTCCGCCGCCTTCGTGAGCGCGGCGATCGCCGCGTCGTTGCGTCCGAGCGAGATGTCGAGGCGCGCGGAGGCGTAGAGGCTTGCGATCGCGTCGGGAGCCGCCTGGAGGAGGAGATCCCGCTGCTCGAGGGCGCGCGCGTACTGCTGCTCGTGGCGCTGCGCATAAAGGGTGATGAGAAGGATGCGTGCCTCGAACGCGAAGTGCGGGCTCTCGCGGGCGGCCG
The DNA here is from genome assembly GCA_036275915.1 of Candidatus Polarisedimenticolaceae bacterium. Taxonomy (NCBI): domain Bacteria; kingdom Pseudomonadati; phylum Acidobacteriota; class Candidatus Polarisedimenticolia; order Candidatus Polarisedimenticolales; family Candidatus Polarisedimenticolaceae; species Candidatus Polarisedimenticolaceae bacterium. The sequence goes on from DASUCV010000018.1 coordinate 234,459, forward strand.
TTTCGAGCTGCTCGATCCCGCGCTCGCGGTTGCCGGCCGGAATGAACAGGAGCGCGCGCAAGCCTTTGACGAACGACGGGAGCGCGTCGGCCATGTAGTTGTAGGTGCCGAGGCCGAAGTACGCGTCGCTGGCTTGCGCCCCGTCGCGGACCGCCTCCTCGAGGGTCTTCTTCGCCTTCTTCGCCTCGAACGCCGCCGCCATCGGCCGCTTCTGCCAGGCACGGAGCTGGGCGAGGAGCAGGTGAGCGTTCCCGCTCCACAGGAGCGTGTCGTCGTCCTCCGCGGCCACGACCCCGTTGAGCTGGTGCTCGAAGAGAGCCTGGAGCTCGAGATTGTCGTCGTCGAACACGAGGCGCCACCACGTGATGAATGCCGCGAGGAAGCGGCGCTCCACGTCGTCACCGGCCGCCGCGTTCTTCTCGACCGCCGCAGCGAATCGGGCGTCGTGGAGCAGGCTGGAATAGGCGGTTTGGTCGTGGTCGGCCGCCCGCGCCGGGGGGGCCGCCGCCGCACAAAACACCGCGCCCACGACAATCCAGGCCGCCGTTCTCACGCGACTTTCCTTTCCGTCGGCGATCTCTATATTGTGATGCGGGGGACATTATAGGTTCGTCGACGCGGGGGAGCCGGGCTCCTGCGCCACTGGGGTGATGCCGGGATGCAGGCCACGTTCAGCAGCCAGACGCTCGCGGAGATCTTCCGCGATCTCTACCTGGGAGAGCGCTCGGGAGTCCTCGAGCTCTCTCGCAGCGGCGTCGACAAGAGGATCTTCTTCGATCGCGGCATGATCCTCTTCGCTGAGTCGAACGCGGACGACGAAGACCTCGGCCGCCGGCTCGTCAACGAAGGCAAGATCTCGCCGGGGGCGCTCGCCGAGGCGCGGCGCAACATCAGCGAGTCGAAGGATCTCGCCCAGGCCCTCGTCAACCGGGGTCTGATCGGCAAGGAGACCCTCTCGCACACGGTGAGGTATCTCGTCGAGCGGGTCGTTCAGTCCTCGTTCCAGTGGGAGGGCGGCACGGCCCGCTTCAGCGACGGCTGGCTGCTGCAGGAGATCTTCGAGAGCGACATCCTCCTCACCTTCGAGGTCATCCTCGGCGGGATCGGCTCGATGGTCGAATTCGGCCCGATCCAGGAGGCGATGAAGGGGCTCGACAACCGGCTCAAGCTCCGCCGCCCGACGCCGGTGCCGATCGAGCGGCTCGCTCTCTCGCCGGCACACGGCTACATCCTGTCGCGCATCGACGGCACGTCGAAGCTCGACGACATCCTGGCGCTCCTCCCTCCCGGAGAGGAGGGGCTGACGTGCCGGTTCCTGTACGGCCTCCTCGTCATGGGGGTCGTGGTCTACGACCCGCCGGTCGGGGAAGGGCCGTTCCGGGTCGGCGCGATCCTGCGCGACCACGCCGACGCGGTCGCGCTCGAGCGGGTGCAGGAGAAGCTCATCCTCGAGACCTACGAAGGGCTGAAGAACAAGAACCCCCAGGAGATCCTCGGCCTCACGTCGCAGAACGTCACGCGTGAGGCGGTCGAGCGCGCGTACCAAGACGCCAAGGACCTCGTCAGCCGCGACCGCATCCTGCCGCGCATCCGCGAAAAACTGCGCTCGGAGCTCGGGCTCATCGAGAGCCGCCTCGTCGAGGCGTATCTGACCCTGACCCAGGCGCGCAGCGAGCCGAAGGCGGTGGAAGCGGGCAGCGGAGTCGGCGAGTCGCACGTCGACGGGATGCTCGTGCGCGTCGAGATGGACAAGACCCGGAACAAGATGGCGGTCGAGGAGAACGCGCGCCTGGCGGAGCAGTACTACGCGAAGGCGAAGAAGTTCCTCCGCGAGGCCGACTACTACAACGCCATCCAGTACGGGAAGCTCGCGATCAGCTACGCGCCCGAGGACGCCCGCTTCTACTTCCTGCTCGGCGAGTGCCAGGTCAAGAATCCCGACCAGCGGTGGCAGCGCATGGCCGAGCAGAACTATTTGAAGGCCGCCGAGCTCGACCAGTGGAACGTCGAGTATCGGGTCTCGCTCGGGAAGTTCTACAAGCGTCGCGGGCTCAAGCTCCGGGCCAAGAAGCAGTTCGAGGAGGCCCTCCAGCTCTCGCCGACGCACGAGGCCGCGCTCAAGGAGCTCGAAGCGCTCGCCTGATTTCCCCGTCCCGCCGCGCTTTTATTGACAGCCGAAGGCCCCTTGCTATAATCCGCGGTCTTCGGAAAGCACATGTTCATTGATATTAATAGTCTAGGGCCCGAAGGCCTCGCCTTCGAGCGCTCACTTCGCTTGGACGGTCTCGAAGGGCCGAGCCGCGAACGTTTGCCGGTCGTGCCGGCGCGCCTCGCGGGCTCGCTCAGTCCGGGAGGGCGCGGGCCGCATCTCGAGGGAAGCCTCGAGGCGGTCGTACCGCTCACGTGCAGCCGCTGCCTCGAGCCGTTTCCTTGGAGCGTCCACTCGGACTTCGACCTGGTCGTAGTGCGGGAGGAACCGGCGCTCGCCGAGGACGACGACGAACTCGATGAGGACGCCGCGGAGGCGCTCGTCGCCCCCGAGGGAAAGATCGGGCTCGAAGACTTGGCCAAGGAACAGCTCTACCTCAACCTTCCCCTGAAACCGATCTGCCGGCCCGATTGCAAGGGGTTGTGCACCTCCTGCGGCGCCAACCGCAACACGACGACCTGCGGCTGCGCGACCGAAGCCGTCGACCCCCGCATGGCGCCGCTGCTCGAGTTCCGCAAGAAGAAGATCGACTCCTAGCGCTCGCGCGCACGAGGTCCTCCGATGCCGAATCCCAAGAGACGTCACTCTCGCGCGAGGCGCGACAAGCGTCGCGCGCACGACGCGCTGGCTCAGCCCGGCGTGTCCGTGTGCCCCAATTGCCAGGAGCGCAAGCTCCCGCACCGCGTGTGCCCGCACTGCGGCCACTACAAGGGCCGCGAGGTCGTCGAGCCGCCGTCAGCCTGACCTGACGAGGGGGGTATGATCGGCCGCCGCGCCCGCTCCTTCGGCGTGGAGGAGGGTGGATGGGGAGTCGCAGCGCCATCGTGACGGGGACCGGTATGAGTGTCCCCGAGCGCGTGATGACGAATCATGACCTCGAGCGCATCGTCGAGACGAGCGACGATTGGATCCGCACCCGGACCGGCATCCGTGAGCGGCGGATCGCCGAACCGCACGAGTACATGTCGCAGTTCGCCATCGAGGCCGGCCGGCGCGCCGTCGACATGGCCGGTCTGACCCCCGAAGCGATCGAGATCATCATCTGCGCCACGGTGACCCCCGACGTCCCGATTCCGGCGACGGCCTGTTTCATCCAGCACGGGCTCGGCTGCAAGAACGCGGCCGCCTTCGACATGTCGGCAGGCTGCTCGGGCTTCATCTACGCGCAATCGGTCGCGAAGCAGTTCATCGTCAGCGGCCGATGCAAGCACGTGCTCGTCATCGGCGCGGAGCTCCTGAGCAAGTTCCTCGATTGGACCGACCGCACGACCTGCGTCATCTTCGCCGACGGCGCCGGCGCCGCGGTGATGAGCGAGGGCGAGGAGCCGCGCGGCGTCCTCGCCTCGGCCATGCACACCGACGGCAGCATGAGCGACTTCATCTGCATGGAAGGTGGCGGATCGCGGTATCCGGCGAGCGCCGAAACCGTCGCGGCGGGCAAGCACTTCATCACGATGCGCGGGAACGAGACGTTCAAGATCGCGGTGCGCTCGCTCGAGGACGTTTCGCGCGAAGTGCTCGCGAAGGCCGGACTGACACCGGACGACGTCACGTGGTTCATCCCGCACCAGGCGAACCTGCGGATCCTCTCCGCGGTCGGCGATCGCCTCGGCATCCCGGCCGAGCGGTCATGGGTCAACGTCGACCGTTACGGCAACACCTCGGCGGCGTCGATCCCGATCGCGCTCGACGAGGCGGTGCGCGCGGGGAAGGTCAAGCGCGGCGACGTCGTGCTCATGGCGGCGTTCGGCGCGGGGCTGACCTGGGCGGCCTCGGTGGTGCGCTGGTGAAGTCGTTCGTCGCGCTGTTTCCGGGCCAGGGATCTCAGTATCCGGGGATGGGGAAGGACCTCGCCGCCGATCCCGTGGCCGCTTCGGTGTTCGCCGAGGCCGACGCCGCGCTTGGCGAGCCGCTGAGCGAGACGTGCTTCGGCGGGACCGAGGCCGAGCTGGCGCGGACCGAGACGACGCAGCCGGCGATCCTCACGGTCGCCGTCGCGGCGTTCCGGCTCTACCTCGCGCGCGGCGGCCAGCCGCCTGCGGCGGCCGCCGGGCATTCGCTGGGCGAGTACGCGGCGCACGTCGCCGCGGGAACGCTCGGTTTCACGGACGCCGTGACGACCGTCCGCCGGCGCGGCCGTTTCATGCAGGAGGCCGTGCCCGCGGGCACAGGAGCGATGGCGGCGATCCTCGGGCTCGAACGTGCGATCCTCGAGCGTCTCTGTCTCGAGGAGGCGAAGGGTGAGATCGTCTCGTGCGCGAACTTCAACGGCGCGGGTCAGATCGTCGTCGCGGGCCATGCCGCGGCCGTCGCGCGCGTGGCCGCCGCGGCGTCGGCGGCCGGAGCGAAGCGGGCACTGCCGCTCCCGGTGAGCGCACCGTTCCATTGCGCCCTCATGGAGCCGGCGGCGCGGAGACTCTCCGAGGTCCTCTCCCGGATCGCGTTCGCCGATCCGTCGATCCCGGTCTACACGAACGTCGACGCCGCCCCGGTGGCTGCGGGCGACGTCGCGCGCGACGCGCTCGTCCGCCAGGTCGCCTCGTGCGTCCAATGGGAGGACGAGGTGGTGCGCATGGTCGACGATGGCCACGACACGTTCATCGAGTTCGGCCCCGGCAAGGTCCTCTCGAACCTCGTGCGCCGGATCCGGAAGGACGCGACGGTGCTCTCGGTGTCCGATCGTGCCGGTATCGACGCCGCCCTCGCGACCGTGGAGGCCTGATCGTGGAACGACCGTTCGAGGGGAAGACGGCGCTCGTCACCGGCGGCTCGCGAGGGATCGGGCGGGCGATCGCGGTCGAGCTCGCGCGGAAGGGCGCTTCGGTCGTCGTCGGGGCGAGGACGCGCGAGGCCGCGGCCGTGACAGCCGACGCCATCACGTCCTCCGGGGGGCAGGCCGTCCCCCTGGCCCTCGACATCGCGGACGCGGCATCGGTAGAATCCGCGCTCGGAGGGCTGCTCAAGGAGCGTGCTACACTCCCGCTCCTCGTCAACAATGCCGGGGTCACTCGGGACAATCTCCTCATGAGGATGAAGCCTGAGGAGTGGGCTCAAGTGATCGAAACGAACCTCACGGGGATCTACCGGCTGTGTCGCGCCGTCGTCCCCTCCATGGTCAAAGCGCGTTACGGGAGAATCGTGAACGTCACGTCGGTGGTGGCTCGTATCGGGAACGCAGGCCAGGTGAACTACGCCGCGTCGAAGGCGGGTATCGAGGGGTTCACCCGCTCGCTCGCCCGCGAGCTCGCGTCGCGCAACGTCACGGCGAACTGCGTCGCGCCCGGGTTCATCGACACCGACATGACGGCCGCGCTCACGGAGAAGCAGCGCGAGGCGCTCCTGGCACAGGTGCCGCTCGGCCGCCTCGGGACGGGAGACGACGTCGCCCACGCGGTATCGTGGCTCCTGAGCGACGCCGCTTCCTACGTCACGGGGATCACGCTGGACGTCAACGGCGGCATGGCGATGTGAATTTCCGCGCGCGGGGGGATGCCCTCGCACGCGATTCAGGACGGAGGATTGCAGGGATGGCTTCCATCGAAGACAAGGTCAAGCACATCATCGTGGAGCAGCTGGGCGTCGACGAGGACGAGGTCAAGCCCGAGGCCCACTTCGTGGACGACTTGGGTGCCGACTCGCTCGACGTCGTCGAGCTCGTCATGGCTCTCGAAGAGGCGTTCGGTCTCGAGATCTCCGACGAGGACGCCGAGAAGCTCACCACCGTGAAGCAGGCCGTCGATTACATCGGGGCCCACGCCAAGGTCTGACCTTGCGCCGCCGCGTCGTCATCACCGGGCTGGGAGTGGTGTCTCCCCTCGGCCTGGACACGCCGTCCACCTGGGAGGCGCTCCTCGCCGGCAAGAGCGGGATCGGCCCGATCACCGGGTTCGACGCCTCCGCGTTCACCTCGCGCATCGCCGGAGAGGTCCACGGCTTCGTTCCGGAGAACTACGTCGACCGGAAGGAAGTCAAGAAGATGGACACGTTCATCCACTTCGCGATCGCCGCGTCGAAGGAGGCGATGGCCGATTCGGGCCTCGTCGTCGACGCGTCGAACGCCGAGCGCGTGGGCGTGTACATCGGGTCGGGGATCGGCGGCCTCCACATGCACGAGTCGACCCACAAGGACTACCTCGAGCGCGGGCCGCGGCGGATCTCCCCTTTCTTCATCCCGGGGATGATCATCAACCTCGCCGCGGGCCAGGTGTCGATCCTCTTCGGCGCCAAGGGACCGAACCTCGCCGTCGCGACCGCGTGCGCCACCGGCAACCACGCGATCGGCGAGGCGATGCGCCTCATCCGTGAAGATTACGCCGACGCGATGATCGCGGGCGGAACCGATGCCGGCGTCACGCCGCTCGCCCTCGGCGGGTTCTGCGCGATGAAGGCGCTCTCGACGCGAAACGACGACCCGCCGAAGGCCAGCCGTCCGTTCGACGCCGAGCGCGACGGGTTCGTCATGGGCGACGGCGCGGGGATCCTCGTCCTCGAGGAGCGCGACCGCGCGATCGCGCGCGGGGCGCGCATCTACGCCGAGCTCGCGGGCTACGGCCTGTCGGGCGACGCCTACCACATCTCGGCGCCCTCGGAGAACGGCGAGGGGGCCGCGCGCGCGATGCGCGGCGCCCTGAAGGACGCCGGCCTCGCCCCCGAGACGGTCGACTACATCAACGCCCACGGGACCTCGACGCCGGTCGGAGACAAGATCGAGACGCAGGCGGTCAAGACCGTCTTCGGCGACCATGCGAGGAAGCTGGCGGTGTCGTCGACGAAGTCGATGACGGGGCACCTCCTGGGCGCGGCGGGCGGCCTCGAGAGCGCGATCACGACCCTCGCCGTCTACCACGGCGAGATCCCGCCGACGATCAACTACGAGCACCCCGATCCCGCGTGCGATCTCGACTACGTGCCGAACGTGTCGCGCAAGGTCGCGCTCCGGGCGGCGCTCAACAACTCCTTCGGGTTCGGCGGGACGAACGCATCGCTCCTGACGATCCGGCACGACGCATGAAGATCGCGGTCTGCATCAAGCACGTCCCGGACACCGAGGCGAAGATCAAGATCGCCGCGGACGGCACGAGCCCCGACCTCGCCGGCGTCAAGATGATCATCTCGCCTTACGACGAGTACGCGCTCGAGGAGGCGCTCCTCCTCAAAGAGGCCGGCGCCGTGCAGGAGGTCGTCGTCGTCGGGGCGGGGGACGACGGAGCGGCGGCATCTCTCCGCCAGGCGCTCGCGATGGGCGCGGACCGCGCGGTGCACGTCCAGGCCCCCGCCCTCGCCGGCGCGGATGCTCTCGGACGGGCGTCGACCCTCGCCGCGGCGCTTCGCGTCGAGAATCCCGATCTCGTCTTCACCGGCAAGACGGGCGTCGGCGACGACGAGAGCCAGGTCGGCCCGATGCTCGGCGAGCTCCTCGACCGCCCGCAGGTCGGCTCGGTCTTCAAGATGACGCTCGCCGCCGGCCGCTTCACCGCCTTCCGCGGGATCGAGGGCGCGGTCGAGGTCGTCGAAGGCTCCCTGCCTGCCGTCATCTCGTGGGACAAGGGCGAGCACGAGCCGCGCTACGCCTCCCTCAAGGGAATCATGGCGGCGAAGAAGAAGCCGCTCGCGGTGGTCGCCCCGGAGGCGCCTGCCAAGGCGCGCCACGTCGTGCGCGAATCGCTCACGCTCCCGCCGCCGAGGCCGCAGGGGAGGCTCCTCCCCGGCTCGCCGCAAGAGGCCGCGCGCGATCTCGCGCGCCTCCTGCGCGACGAAGCGAAGGTGATCTGATGGGTGCGATCCTCGTCTTCCTCGAACGCCGGGAGGGGAAGGTCAAGCCCGCGGGCCTCCAGGCGCTGTCGCTCGCCGCACGTCTCTCGAGCGGCGATCCCGTCGCCGCTCTGGCGCTGGGCACGGGTGCCTCCGAAGCCGCGGCGGCGGCCGGCGCTCACGGGGCGAAGCAGCTCGTGGTCGCGGAGGACGCGGTGTACGACGCGTTCCCGGTCGAAGCGATCGCGCACGCGCTCGCCGCCGCAGCGAAGCAGGTCTCCTCGGACACGATCCTCGTTCCCGGCACGACGCTCGGCCGCGACGCCGCCGCCCGCGCCGCGGCGCGGCTCGACACGGGACTCCTCTCGGACGTCGTCGAGCTCGAGCGGCAGTCGGGAGGCGCGCTCCGCGGCAGGCGGCCGATCTACTCGGGCAAGGCGGATGCCTGGGAGTCGATCCCCTCCGCGCGCCCCGCAATGGCAACCCTGCGACCCAACGTCTTCCCGGCGGCTCCGGGCGCCGGCGGTCCGGCGGAGATCGTGCGCCTCGACCATCAGGCGCCCGCCGCCCGCGCCGTCGTCGTCCGCACCGAGCTTCCGGCCAGCCAGGAGATCGACGTCGCCGAGGCCTCGATCATCGTGAGCGGCGGGCGCGGCCTCAAGGAGCCGGCGAACTTCGCTCTGATCCGAGGGCTCGCGGACGCGCTCGGCGGCGCCGTCGGCGCCTCGCGCGCGGTCGTCGACGCCGGCTGGATCTCGCACGCCCACCAGGTGGGTCAGACCGGCAAAGTCGTCTCGCCGAGCCTCTACGTCGCGTGCGGGATCTCCGGCGCGATCCAGCACCTCGCCGGCATGTCGAGCTCGAAGGTCATCGTCGCCATCAACAAAGATCCTGACGCGCCGATCTTCAAGGCCGCGACCTACGGGATCGTCGGCGACCTCTTCGAGGTGGTGCCGACGTTGACGGAAGAGATCAAGAAAGTTCGAGCGAGCTAGCTTCCCTAGACTTCATCGAAGAAGTACGGCCTCAAGCACTGGATCCGCTGCTCGTAGTCCTTCGGGTAGAGGAACCAGGTCGTGGCGGAGACCGAGGAGAGCAGAGAGTTTCCGTCCTGCGGCGTGAAGCAATAGCCGACGATCTCCGTCTCGTTCCGCACCGCGACCGTCGGCCACGACACGACCGTGACGTTCAAGATGCGCCCGTAATGGCCGTAGTCGCGCCCGAACGAGAACACGGTGTTCGCGGAGTTCTTGTAGGTCACCGACATCCGGTCGTTCCGCTTCACGAACTCGAGCAGGCGCTCCTTCGTCACCGCCTTCTTCAGGCGGATGTCGAAGAAGATCGTGTGCATGTACTGCGTGTTGAGCACGACGGCCGACGAGAAGACGTTGAAGTCGTACCCCATCGTGTTGAAGAGGTGCCAGGCGTCGCGCGCGTGGTGGGTTCCGAAACGGGGATCCTTGTGCTTGCCGACCTCGGGCGAGGCGACGAAGCTGTCGTCCTGGGAGAGGTCGGACGCGCGCCTCATGCACACGAATCGCCCCTCGACAAGGTTGTCGGGGCCGCCGTCCTGGAGCGCCAGGGTGTCGATCAGAATCGACAGGTTGTGCGTGTTGCACGAGACGACCTGGACGAACTGGTCCTCGCCGCGCTTGAGCGCGTTGTCGTTGATGCCGCGCGCGTAGGGCTTCCCGAAGCCGAACTCGCTTCCCTGCGCGATGAAGCCGAGCGTGTTGTGGGTGAACTTGCTGTAGAACTCGTTCTTGTTCGCGATGCCGACGCCCGACGGCGTGCAGTCGATGACGACGGCGGCGCGTTCGAGGGCCTCCATCGCCTCGTAGGTCGGGTTCATGCCGAGGTCCTGGAACCCCTTCTTCGCGCCGGCGTCGACGCAGAGCTTCGCGCCCCGCTTCATCAGGGTGACGACCTTCGAGCGATCGTGGAGGAGGGGGGTCCTCTTGTGAAAGGTCACCTCGTCGATGCCGAGGGGCTCTTTCATCTGCGTGAGGAGCCCGATCAGCGGCTCGCCGATGGTGCCCGTGCCGATGACATGAACGATCGCGTTGCCCGCCATGGCGTTCTCCGGTCTCGAAGTGCTTTCGCGCGGTAAGCGTCCGCCGTGACGGGCGACTATGACATCCGGCGGGAAGAGGCGTCAAGCGGGCTGCTAGAATCGGGGCGCCGTTCTGAGGAGGCACGTGAGCGGAAACGACAGCAGCGCGATCCCTTCGATCACGATCGGCGAGATGCTCGTGGACGACGCCGCGTCGGCGCTCGGGCTCACGCTCCTCGCCGGAGCGATGGGGCTCGAGAACGTCGTCGACCGGCCCCGCATCCAGAAGCCGGGCCTCGCCCTCGCGGGTTTCCTCGAGTACGTGCACCCCGGACGGATCCAGATCCTGGGCAAGTCGGAGATCAGCTACATCTCCGAGCGCGCCGCCGCCGAGCGCTCGCGGATCGTGTCGCAGTTCTGCCGGCAGGGGGCGAGCTGCTTCGTCGTCACCGCCGGCTTGACGCCGCCCGACGAGCTCGTGCAAGAGGCCGAGCGGAACGGAGTGCCGCTCCTCCGCACGGAGCTGTCGTCGTCGTCCGCGATCGAGCTTCTCACGCGCTACCTCGAAGACCGCCTGGCGCCCCGCGCCGTCGTCCACGGCGTCCTCCTCGACATCTACGGGCTGGGCGTGCTCCTCCTCGGCGACAGCGGCGTCGGGAAGAGCGAGTGCGCGATCGATCTCGTCGTGCGCGGCCACCGCCTCGTGTCGGACGATGTCGTCGAGATCCGCCGCCGCGGCGACGCCCTCGTCGGGACCGGCCCGGAGCTGACCCGCTACCACATGGAGCTGCGCGGGGTCGGGATCATCAATGTCAAGGAGCTGTTCGGGGTCGCCTCGGTGCGGCTCACGAAGTTCGTCGAGTTCGTCATCAAGCTCGACCCATGGAAGCCCGGGAAGCGCTACGACCGGCTGGGGCTGGACGAGCAGCGCCACGAGATCCTCGGGGCGCCGCTGCCGTACGTCGAGATGCCGGTCGGGCCCGGGCGCAACCTCTCGGTGCTCATCGAGGTGGCCGCACGGAACCATCTCCTCAAGCTCAAGGGTTACCACCCGGCGCGCGAGCTGGCGCGCCGCCTCGGCGAGCGAATGCAGCCGACGCCCTCGGACGCCGATTCCGACCCGATGCCCGACCGCGAGCCGGGGGACGGAGAGGCCTGAGGTGGAGCGGCTCATCGTCATCACCGGGCTCTCGGGTTCGGGGAAGTCGCTCGCCGCCCGTTGTCTCGAGGACATGACGTTCTTCTGCGTCGACAACCTCCCGGTCAACCTGATCTTCCAGTTCTACGAGCTCCTCCAGCGATCGGGCGGCGCGATCCCGCGAGGTGCCATCGTCGTCGACGCGCGCGAGCGCGAGTTCCTTCACGCGTTCCCAGAGACGCTCGCCTCGCTCAAGGCGAAGGGCGCGCCGGTCGCGCTCCTCTTCTTCGAGTGCACCGACGAGATCCTGAAGCGCCGCTTCAGCGAGAGCCGCCGCCCCCACCCGATGCAGGAGCCGGGTGGCTCGCTCGAGAAGGCGATTGCCGACGAGCGCTCGATCCTGAGGCCGCTTCGCGACGAGGCCGACCGCATCATCGACACGAGCCGCTTCACCGCACACGAGCTGCGCGCTTTTCTCAAAGCGGCGTTCGGGGAGAGCTCGTCGCCGACCTCGCTCAACGTGCACCTGGTGTCGTTCGGGTTCAAGTACGGCGTTCCCGCCGAGGCCGATCTCCTCTTCGACGTCCGCTTCTTGCCGAACCCGTACTTCGTCGAGCGCCTCCGCCCGCTGAACGGCATGGACACCGAGGTGAAGGCCTTCCTGGACGCCCTCCCGGAGACGCAGCCGTTCGTCCAGAAGGTGAACGACCTGCTCGATTTCCTCATCCCGCGCTACGCGTCCGAGGGGAAGAGCTACCTCACGATCACGATCGGCTGCACGGGCGGCAAGCACCGCTCGGTGGCGCTCGCCGAGACGATCCGCGAACACTTGAACGCCGGCGGCGTGCCGGTCTCGGTGACCCATCGCGACCTCGGGAAGGAGTGACGGACATGGAAGACGGCGCTCCGGGACTCCTCGTCGTCACGCACGGCAAGCTCGCGGACGAACTCGCGCACGCGGTGCGGCGCATCGTCGGCGACGTGCCGGCCCTCGGCTCGATCTCCCTCGACTGGGACGACGACGTGGCCGACGCCACGCGCCGCATCGAGGAGGGAATCTCGCGGGTGGCGATCAACGGCCGGGTGCTCATCCTCACCGACATGTTCGGAGGCACGCCGACGAACATCGCGCTCTCGATGCTCGACCCCGGGAAGGTCGACGTCGTCACCGGGGTCAACCTCCCGATGCTCGTCAAGTTCGCGAACCTGCGGAAGGTCGACGGCTTCGACGAGACCGTCAGGAGGATCGCGCAGCAGGGACGCGAGGCGATCCAGGTCGCCTCCGAGGTCCTCGAGCGCAAGGAGGGCGGGGAGTCGCGATGACCGAGGCCGAGGTGACGATCGTGAACCGGCTGGGCCTGCACGCGCGGGCGGCGGCGAAGTTCGTCCACCTCGCGAGCCGGTTCGCCGCCCGGGTCACGGTCGCGAAGGACGGGACGCGCGTCGACGGGAAATCGATCCTCGGGCTCCTCACGCTGGCGGCGGCGAAGGGAACGCGCCTCCACGTCATGGCGTCCGGCGACGACGAGGCCGCGGCCGCCGGCGCCCTGGTCGAGCTCATCCGCTCGCGGTTCGGCGAGGACGAATGAGCGCGCGCGTCCACCGCGGGGTCGGCGTCTCGCCGGGGGTCGCGGTGGGGCGGGCGCTCCCGTGGGATCCGGGATCGCCCGCGGCCCCGTCGGGACGCCGGCGCACGGAGAGCCCCGAGGACGAGCTGCGGCGATTCGCGGCGGCGCGGGCGAGGACGCGCGACGAGCTTCACGATCTCCGGGCGCGTCTCGCGGCGAGCCTCGGTGAGAGCTACGCCGCGATCCTCGAGGCCCAGACGCTGCTCGTCGACGACCCGCTCCTCGTCCAGGAGGTCGAGCGGCGCGTGACGCAGGAGGGCGCATCCGCCGCCTGGGCCATCCACGCGACGCTTGGCGCGTTCCGCGCGCGGTTCGAGACCATCGAAGACGGCTACCTCCGCGACCGTGGCGGCGACCTGCACGATTTCGAGCGCCGCCTCCTGCGCCTGATGGGCCCGGACCAGCCCGAGCCGGCGCCGCCGGACGGACCGCTCGTCGTCGTCGCCCATGCGCTCGGACCCTCGGACACGGTCGCGCTCGCCCAGGGCGGCGTCGTCGGGCTCGCGGCCGATCTCGGCGGCCCGACGAGCCACACCGCGATCCTCGCGCACGCGTTCGGCCTCCCCGCGGTCGTCGGTCTCGGCGATCTCGCGGGAGCGGTGGCCCGCGGCGCGACGGTCGTCGTCGACGGCGATCGCGGCGAGGTCATCGTCGATCCGAGCCCCGAGACGCTCGACGCGGCGCAGGCCCGGCGCGCCGCGTGGGCCGAGCGGGAGGCCCTGTGGGAGCGCAGCCGCGACGTTCCGACCGTCTCGAAGGACGGCGTCGAGGTCGTCCTCCGCGCGAACGTCGAGTTCCCCGACGAAGCCGGCGCCGCGCTCCGTTACGGTGCGCGTGGGATCGGGCTCTACCGCTCCGAGTTCCTCTTCGTCGCCTCGGCGCCGCGGATCCCCGACGAAGACGACCAGTATCGAACTTACCTGGAGCTGGCGCAGCGGGTCGCGCCGCATCCGGCGATCATCCGCACCCTCGATCTCGGCGGCGAGAAGTACTTCCACGACGTCCTGGGCGGCCGTGAGGATCACCCCGCCCTCGGGGCCCGCGGCCTTCGCCTCTCCCTCATGCGGCCGGAGCTCCTCGTGCCGCAGGTCCGCGCCCTCCTCCGCGCCGCGGCCGAGGCCGACATCCGCGTTCTCCTTCCTCTCGTCACGTCGCTCGATGAGATCGTCGAAGTCCGCCGCATCGTCGCGCGCGAAGCGGAGGCGCTCCGCGCGCAAGGCGTTCCGTGCCGCCAGGGGGTTCCGCTCGGCGCGATGGTCGAGACGCCCGCCGCCGCGATGACCGCCGACCTCCTCCTCCGCGAGGCGGACTTCCTCTCCATCGGCACGAACGACCTCATCCAGTACTCCCTCGCGGTCGACCGCGGGAGCTCGGCGGTCGCGTCGCTCTACGATCCGCTCCACCCGGCGATCCTCCGCATGATCCGCTTCGTCGTCCGCGCGGGACGCGCGCGCGGCGTGCCGGTGTCCTTGTGCGGCGAGCTGGCGGCGGTGCCCGAGCGCGTGCCGGCCCTTCTCGGACTCGGCCTTCGCGAGCTATCCTGCCCGCCGCGCTCCGTCCCGGCGGTCCGCGAGGCGATCCGCGCCACCGACGTGGCCGCCATGGCGCGGGCGATGGAAGAAAGGTGCTCGGGGCCGGACCGGGCCGCAGTCGGAAAGGACGATCGCACGTGAGCATCGCACGCGTCGACAAGCCGTGGGGATACGAGCTGCGCTTCGCGCGCACCGACCGCTACGCGGGCAAGGTCCTCTTCATCAAGGCGGGCTCGCAGCTCAGCCTCCAGTACCACGACGTCAAGGACGAGGCGTTCTTCGTCCAGTCGGGAACGCTCGACCTCGTCCTCGGACGCGGCGCCGACCAGCGCGTCGTCCGCATGGAGCCCGGATCGTCGCAGCGGATCACGCCCACGACCGTCCACCGCTTCCGCGCCGTCACCGACGTCCTCCTCTTCGAGGTCTCGACGCCCGAGCTCGAGGACGTCGTCCGTCTCGAGGACGACTACGGCCGGAAGGGCCAGAGCGACGCTCCCGGCGCGCCGCGCTGAAAACGGTTTACGGCGCGTTCCCGCACGGTTAAACTTCGCGCATGGAGCCTAAAGCGATACCCGACAAGCTCTACTACAAAGCTACGGAAGTCTGTCAGATCACCGATACACAGCCGTACGTCCTGCGCTTCTGGGAGAGCGAGTTCCCGCAGCTCGCCTCCGAGAAGAACCGCGCGGGCCAGCGCGTCTATCGCAAGGAAGACATCGACCTCATCCTCCGCATCAAGAAGCTCCTCTACGAAGAGGAGTACACGATCGCGAGCGCGAGGAAGGCGATCGAGGGAAACGAAGCCACGATCGTCGAGGAGCGTCCCGTCAGGCCGCGCCGTCCGCCGGTCACCGTCGCGCCCGAGATCCTCGACGACGCCCCGATCGTCGTCCCCGACGCGGTCGAGCCTCCCGCCGCTCCGGCGAGCCTGTTCGAAGGGCGCGAGCGCGCGGCCGAGACCACGGAGGCCGCCGCGGTCGAGGTCGGCGCCGAGCGGGCGGAGCACCACGCCGCGCTGGGCGCGATCGAAGACCTGAAGCGCGAGCTGATCGCCCTCAGCGAATCCCGCGATGCCGCGCAGAGCCGCTGCACGGCGCTCAGCGAAGCCAGGGACGCCGCTCAGCGCCGGTGCCGGCGGGTTGCCGACAGGCTCCAGGCGGTCCTCGAAGGCTCCGTCTAGGGGTTCACGGCCACGTCGGCCGGCCGCACCATGATCCGCTCCATGCGAAGCTCCTTCGCCATGGGGTCGCGCGCGTGCGCGTCGGTCGCGATCTGGAGGTGCCAGCCGAACTGATAGGGCACGCTCCCGAGCGCGAAGATCAGGTCGAAGGTCAGGAAGACGGCGATCGCCGCGGGGACCGCCCGCGGGATCCACCTCCATCTCGGCTTCCGCGAAAGCACCGCGAGCCCGTGGACGACCGGATAGACCGCGGCGTGGAAGACGACGAGCAGGCACCACATCATGACCGGCTGCGGATCGAGCACGCACGCGATGAGCGCGGCGATCAGCACCCAGCGCACGTACTCATCGATGAAGCGTCGCGGAGAGGATGACGGCGGCCGGCGCTTCCACCACCTCGCGGGATGGCGCCAGAAGCGCCACGCGAGAATCGCCGGAACGAGAACCGAGAGATTTCCGAACACCTCGACGATGAACCGCGCGATCGACGTCACCACCGGCCCTACGGTGGGGCCCAGCGCGTGGGAGAGATCGAAGATCGTCATCTTCTCCGAGCAGCAGACGGAGCCGAACGCGCAGGTGTAATAGAACCAGCGGAAGATGCTGACCGGGAGACGCAACACGCCGATTCCGCCGCTCCCGGCGTCGGTGTGCGGCATGATCGACGGATCGGCGAGCGCCGCGACGACCCAGGGCGCGAAGCTCGCGGCGACGATCGCGACCCCGGCGCCCACACCGAGCCAGCTCAGCTTCACGACGCCTCGGTAGGCGAGGATCAGCGTCGCGAGGCCGAGCATCGCCGCGGAGATGTGGAGCTGGAAGCCGATCCCGATCGCCACCACCTGGATCGCGCTGGCGACGAACGACGGCCGCTCCCGCGACACCCAGGACGTCGCCAGGTGAATCGCGCCGACGAGAAAGAGGAAGTTCGGATTCCAGACGAACCCGGAGAAGAAGATCCGCCACGGCCCCACGGCGTAGAGCACGAACAGGAACAATCGCTCGCGCGGCGACAGCACGTTCCGCATCACACGATCGACCAGCCACCACGCCAGGAGATGCGTGAGCGCGACGAACAATGCGGGCGCTCGGTAGTCGTGCCACACCATGAGCGGCAAGCCGACCAGCAGGCTCGTCGCCGGCCCCGGCTCGTACCCACCGATCCTCGACGTCGGGTTGCCGTAGGGAACGAGGTGGCCGTTCGCGGCCAGCTCCCACCCGCGCCTCAAGAGGTTCCACTGATCGCCCCAGATCTGCGACCGTGCCACGAGAAACGCCGAAAGCGCGACGGCGACGACCACGAGGCCGGTCCGCAGGGCGGGGGAGGCGAACGGTCGTGGTCTCAAGTGCGGAAAGATTCGCCGTTATGGCAATCGATTGCAAGCGACCGTTCAGCGGGCGTTGAGACTGCCGGCGTCTTGACGGTCCTTCGATCCGTCCCCTAACATGCCGCGGCTTCAGTCAGGGTCGGGGCGTGGCGCAGCCTGGTAGCGCACTTGCTTGGGGTGCAAGTGGTCGGAGGTTCAAATCCTCTCGCCCCGACCAATCCATCTCTCTCGGACAATTCGACGGCGTCGAACAAAGACCCAGCTCTGACCCTGTCTTGCGCCCGGACTCCCCGGAAACAATGTTTGCGCTAGTTCGATCAGAGGGGGAGTCCTATGCGGATCGTCGCTTCGATCGTCACGGTCGTGCTCTTCGGATCCATGATCGGCCTTCCGGTCCACGCCGTAGCGCCGGCCTCGCCGGAGGTGCCCCAGGGCAACTGCCCTACGGATGCCGTCAAGTCCCTCGCCGACGCCGTGCGCGCGGGTGATTGCCTCCACGGAGCGAATCGTCTTAGCGACGCCGTGGCCGCCTACCGCCGCGGGCTCCAGATCGATCCGAAGGGGTCTCGAGACTTGTACATCGGCCTGAGCGTCACCTACCTCGACGCCAACCGTGTGCAGTCGGCGCTCGAGGCCGCGCTCGCCGCGGATCGCATCTCGCCGAACGATCCGACCGTGCTCGTCGAAGTCGGGATGGCGTACGAGGATCTTCGTGCGTACCCGGAGTCGCTCGACTATTTCAAGCGGACCGTGGCGTTGCGTCCGGGCGACGGTCGAGCGATGCGGAGCGTGGGGTTCGTGCTCCGTCAGATGAAACGTCCGGACGAGGCGCAGGAGTATCTCGAAAAAGCGGTCCAGATCGACCCGAACGATTGGAAGGCGCAATACAACCTCGCGGGTGCCTACGCCGACATCTATCGGAACGGCATGCGCCGGAACTACGAGCTCATCATGAGCATGCCGCACGGAGGCCCGGCCACCGCACCCGCCTACGTGGAGCAGGCGGCCCTCGTCAAGAAGCTCAACGCCGGGAACTACATCCCCAAGGCGATCGAGCACTCCCGGGAGGCGGCGCGCCTGAATCCAGACGACCCGGAGCTCTGGTACGGTCACGCGCACCTGCTCTCGGAGTTCCCGCAGCGAGACGAATCGGAGCGCTTCGATGCGTTCAAGCGCGCCATCGCGCTGAAGCCCGATTACTACGCCGCCCTCCACGATCTCGCGCTCGCACAAACGAAGTCTGGCCGTTACGCCGAAGCGTATGAGACGCTCGACCAGCTCGAGAAGTACCACGGCGACGACCGCGATATCGAATGGACGCGCGGCGATCTCGACCTCGCGACCAAGCGCTATGAGGACGCGGTGAGGCACTACGGGTCTGCGATCGCGCACGATCCGAGCGAGGCGCGTCTCCAGTTCGAGCTGGCGCGGGCGTACCGCAAGTTGGGCCGCACGGAGGAATCGCAGCAGTCTCTCGATCGAGCGAAGGCGCTGCGTCCGGACATGGCCGAGAGCTACGACAGGATGCTCGCGACGGACTGAGCGTTCACGGGGCCTGCGTGGATGACGGGCTCACTCTCGCTGGTCGCTCGTCTTCCACATCCGGTGGGTTCTCGTCCAGGACGATTGAACCGCCCGGCGGACGAGCGAGAGGAGGTCGTCCGCGCACACGCCCCCCAGCGAGGTCCTCAAGATGCGCGCGTCCCGTGCCGTCACGACCTTCGGATCGACGCTGACGTTCGAGAACACGCCCGCGTTCATGAAACCGTTCTCGGCCCGGCCGGACTCGATGACGAAACGCCCGACCCCGAGTCCGAGCGTTGAGCGAAAGCCGCTCATCGTGGCGACCGGTCCGAGAAAGAGCAGGACGCGCTCGCCGGCCCGGTAGGTCGGGATCCCCTCGGGCTCCGGAAGCATGAGCACCATCGGCGCCACCGACGCTCGGGCGTCCGTGAGGCGGAACTGACGGAACACGTAGGTCTCGTCGAACGATCCGCGGATCGACTCTTCCACGTGCAGCGTGATCTCGGTGAATGGCAGTCCGACCGCGCTGACGCCGGAGGTGACGCTCATGACGACACCGACGACGATCGACTCCGCGTCGCGGAGGAGGTCTACCAAGTTCGTTTCCTGGAGCGCCATGGCACGTGCATCGTCTTCGGGCACGGGCAGGCCGGTGATCGCGAGGTTCAAAGACCAGGGGCGCTGATTCGTCACGACGCGCATGTTCGATCTCCCATCCGATTGATGTCGGTTCGGCAACGGGTTCCGCGTGAATGTGGCGACGCTCCGTGTGCCCCTCCTTTCGCAGATGCTGCTGTGCGGTTCGATGCCGCCCCGTCGGCGACCCACGTCCGACCGCGCCGCCCGACCCACGCCGCGGTACCTGCTGGTCGGTCGTGTTGCCGCGCCCTCGCATCGGGCGCGGTCACGGCTGCTCTGATCGACGGTCCTGTATACGTGAGCGCGAAGACGATGGACCTAACGGTCACGTTAATTGTGCGAACCGATTCCGAGGTCCGGTCGATACGGACCGTCCGATCCGACAATTCCTGAAGTATCGATGGCGGCGCGAGTCTACGGCGAGCCGATCAACGCGTCTCGCCATCCTCACGGCACGTCCTCTCGACGGTCGCACGGATGACGTCGACGGTTCAATTCCTCTCGCCCCGACCAACGAAGTGATTCCTATCGCGCCGCAAGTGCAGCCTCGAGCTTGGCGTCGTAGCCGTAAATGTCGTCGGTGAAGAGCGCGCGATTCTTGGCGTCGACAATCGCGGTGGTGTAGAAGAGGACGACCGGGATCGGGCGCGTCAGCTTCGTGGTGGTCATCTTGCCGGCGCTCATCGCCGCCGCGATCCTCTCGCGCGTCCACTCCGGGCGATCCGAGAGCACGAACGCCGCCAGCGCCGGCGGATCCTCCAAGCGGATGCAGCCATGGCTGAACGCGCGCCGGTTCTCCGCGAAGAGCTGCTGCGCGGGCGTACCGTGCAGGTAGATGTTCATGGTGTTGGGCAGCACGAACTTCACACCGCCCAGCGCGTTGTCCGGGCCGGGGCGCTGGCGCACGCGCAGGGCGCCGCTCGCGATGCCGTCGAGCGTCGTCGCGTCGAGCGACGTGATCGGGGCGCCGCCGCGCACGGGCACCGCCTCGAGGTCCTCGCGCTTCCAATAGCCGGGATCGCGCCGGAGCGCCGGCAAGGTCTCTTTACGCTGGATGGACGGCGGCACGTTCCAGTACGGGCTGAACTCGAGGTAACGCATCTCGCCGATGAAGACCGGGGTCTCGCGCGTGTGAGCCGCGGCGCCGACGATCACACGCATGGTGAGCGCCGCGGCGTCGTCCTCGCGCCCGTTCTCGAACGCCCACAGGCGGAAGGAGGGGATGTTCACCGCGATCACGGCTCCCGGCGCGAACCCGGGGAGCCAGCGCAGGCGCTCCATCGAGAGCTCGAGCTGCCGCACGCGTTGCGAGAAGGGGACGGAGAGCTCGGCGAGTGTGCCGGCCCCGAGGATGCCGTCGGGTTTCAATCCGTGTCGTTCCTGGTAAGCGCGCACGGCCTCGACCAGCGGGCCGTCGTAGCGACTGTCCGTCGGATTCGGCGCGCTTGCGGGAAGGTCGCCGACGAGTCGCAATCGCTCGGCGATCGGGCCGACGCCGTCGTAGCTGTCACCCGGAGCGATCTTGCGGACGTTCTTGGGGAGCGCCGGTACCGGCGACAGCGGCTCCGCGGCCATCGTGCGAGCCTGTGCAAGCGCTTCTTTGAGACGCTTGTAGAGGGGAAACGTCGGCTCGACCGAGACGATGGCAGCGTGTACGTCATGGCTGTCGATCGCCGACTGCACCAGCGCGGGGAGGTCGAGCGGCGTGTGCTCGGTCTTGAACGCGAAACCCGCCCGCTTCGGGTCCACGCGGCCGAAGTGCAGGTCAGAAAGCAGCCGGAAGAGGGACACCGTGAGAGCAACTTCGGCACGCGCCCTGCGCTCGATGCCGTCGTCGCCCTTCGCGATCGAATCGAATTCGGCGCGCAACCACGCGACATCGTAGTCCGCCGGATCCAAGCCGTAAGTGGGCGCCGACGCCAGCTCGTCGAGTGCCTCGTTCCACGGCGCACCGGGCGCGAGCCAGCGCGCAGCGTCTGCGCTCGGGGCAAAGAAGCGCTCGAGGGCAGCGCGGTTCGAGGAGAAGTCCGGCCTCTTGAGCTGCGACAGACTCCCGCTTGCGACGAGCGCCCGCACGGCGACTGCATCGTCACCGTCAGCCGCCGCGGTCGGCGCAAGAAGCGGCCATCCCGCAATGAAGACGACCGCGAGAAGCGTTCGTGTCACCCGCACGAGGCAGGATCGTATCAGTCTGTTGTGCGCGCTAGACGGGTCCGTTGGGTGCGGCCGGAGGTTTACGTCCTCTCGCCCCGACGAGTTCTTCCCTCAACGCCTACGACGGCGCGCTAGCGCTGGGATTCAGCATTTTTGATTGCGCGTCCGCTCTGTTCCGGGTATGACACCTTCGGAATCATTCCTCGTCGGGGGTGTCCCATGCGAAAGGTCGCGCTGGTCCTGATCGTCGTCTGTGCTGCTGTCGTCGGAACCACGGCTCTCGCGATGACCGCACAGAAGCCAAAGCTCTGCCCTCCCGGCAACAAGGTGCTCCATTGCTTCGACGGCAGGATCGTCTGTTGCCCGCCCCATTACGCCTGCGACTGCGGCGGGCCGGTGGGGTAGTTGCTCGCGCCGCTCGCCGATTGAACTTGGATCGCGCTTGGGGTGCACGTGGTCGGAAGTTCCAGTCCTCTCGCTTCCGACCCAATCGAATCCAGGCTCACTAAGTGTTGTGAATCCCCAACGGGATTCGCAAGGGCGCTCGATCCCAGACGGCGTCGCCAAGGGTAAGTCTCTCGCATGAAGCGGGACGGGATTCGAGACCCGCTCGAGGAGAGACACCATGAGACGACGTGCAATGGGATGGACGATGGGAATCGTGGCGGCGATCGCGACGGCGGCGATCGTCCTGGGCGGCGTGGAGTATTCCGTCGCGGCGGACGACCTCGAGATCAAGGGCCCGCCGCCGGGAGGCGGGTGCATCTGCCCGACGAACTGGGATCCGGTCGTGTGCAGGGCCGCCGACGGCTCGCTCCACGCATTCTCGAACGGCTGCGTCGCGGGATGCTACGGCTACACCGAGTGCGCGCGGTTCGTCACCACCCCCTGAGGCGCTTGCCGGATGACGACGGGAGGGGCGCCTCGTGGGCGCCCCTCCGCGAGCGTCACTGGCCTGGAACGATGACGTCGACGGCGACGATCGGTTCGTCGCCGTCATGGGTGCCGACCGGCCAGTTGCCGCACAACGCGATCGAGTGGGCGCCGACCGAGCGGAGGAAGCGGACGTGAAGGTGGATCATCGCGGACGAAGGCAGATCGACGTGTGCCGTGTAGAGGCGCGAGGCGCCGTCCACGACGACGTTGACGAAGAGCGCGTCGTGCGTGGTGGAGCCCGTCGTGTTCAGGATGGTGATGTCGTCGCCCTGCTGGCTCGTCACCGACGCCAACGGCGGGGCGCAGCTAGAGCTCGGGTCCGCCTCCAGGACTGGGAGCTGACCGGGGCCGCCGCCGCCGATGAGCTGCGCTCGCGCCGCCGAGCACGCGAAGACGACCGCCAACAACGGCACTTGAAGCCTCCATCGGAACGCCATGACGCTTCTCCTTCTCCGCTCGCGCCTTCTCCGACCGATCGTCGTCGAGGAGCCCCATATAGACGCGATATGCGGGAATGTGGTGTGGGACGAACGGTGCGATGCGCTCGAGCCGGCGCCGGTGGATTCCAGCCCACGCACGATCGCCCGCGGTGATCGCCAGACGGAGCATCTCGACCCCGGCGGAGAATGCGATGCGCGGGTGGTCGATGCGTTTGGCGAGCTCGGCCGCGCGTCGCCAACGGTCCAGCGCGCGATCGCGTCGCCCCGCCGCCTCGTCGACCCGGCCTAGAAAGATCTCGCTGTACGCGAGGCTCAGCGTGAGACCTCGCTTCCGGCTCAGACGGTTGGCCGCGAGGGCGAGCCGGCGCGTGCGCGCGAGTTGCCCGAGGCCGAGGGCGCATTCGGCGAGCGAGACGAGGATGTAGGTCTCGAACGACGGGCTGGGCACGAGACGGCTGTCCTGCTGCGCAGCCTCGCGGTCGGCGGCGCGCGCCTTCAAGAAGAAGTCGGACGCTGCGGTCCACTGCGACTCGTCCAGCGCAACGCTCCCTCGCGCGGCGTAGGCGTGGGCGAGGATCCTCCGGTCTCCGTGCGCACGGGCTTGGCTGATCGCAGCGTCCGCATGGGCTTCGGCGTTGCGCATGTCTCCGAGAGAGCGGCAACACTGCGAGAGTCTCTCTTGGAGGAGGGCGCGAAGCGGCGGCTCGAGCACCGTAGTTGCATCGATCGCACGCAGCTCGTGGAGCGCCAGCGCGTTCTTTCCGAGCGAGCGAATGGCCGTCACGAGGTTGATCCAGGCGTGGGGTCGCCTCTCGGCGGGGGCGAGAGGCAGGGCATCACGGAAAAAAGCGTAGGCGTCCCACTTCCGCTTCGTGCGGACCGCCGCCGCCGTGCCCGCCTCGTGCAGCGGCTGATACTCCAGGCCGGTCGTGTCGGGGCCGCCGAGGCGGTCGATCTCGCGATCGAGCTCGAGCCGCTCGAGCATCGCGTCGCCGGAGATCCCGTAGATCCGGCACAGCGGGCCTAGCCGGAAGATCGAGGGGGTCTGCTGGCCCCGCTCGAGCCTCGACAGCGTCCCCTTGTCGATCGGCTCGGGGGAGCTGCGGGTCAACGCGCACACACCGGCCAGCGACAAGTCCCGCCTCTCGCGGAGCTCGCGGAAATATCTCCCCAAGGCGACCGAAGACGATTCGGCCACGGCTCCTCGC
Source organism: Candidatus Polarisedimenticolaceae bacterium (assembly GCA_036275915.1). NCBI lineage: Bacteria > Pseudomonadati > Acidobacteriota > Candidatus Polarisedimenticolia > Candidatus Polarisedimenticolales > Candidatus Polarisedimenticolaceae > Candidatus Polarisedimenticolaceae bacterium. The sequence continues at coordinate 258,179 of DASUCV010000018.1, forward strand.
CACCGAATTTCGGGGCTATTCCTGGAGGATATACCCCACACCCGCGCCTCCCGGAACGGAAACTACGACGATGTTGCACCCCGCCGGCTCGGCCGCCCCACTGAGGGGTTGTGGATTCACAACCCTGCGTGCCGCCTCAACGAGCCCCCGAATCCTCGCGACACGTCCGCTCGACCGTCGCGCGGATGACGTCGAAGAACGGGTTCGAGCGCAGGCGCGCCAGGAGATCGAGCGGGACCACGAGCGCGCCGTTCTCGCCTCGCGCCGAGAAGGCGCCGAGCGGGTAGGGCGCCATCCCATCGGCGGCAGGAGTCAGGCCGTAGACCGGATCGTCGGGCGGGAAGGGGATCGCCACGTGACCGAGCGACACGACGCCTGCCGGCCACGCGAGCGGGAGATCCGCGACCTCGATCTTGCTCGATCGCGCCGGCCGTGAGTACGTCGCCACATCGGCGGAATCTGCGCTCCGATTGGCGACGAGCGTGATCCGGAACGGCGCGTCGGTTGCCGCGCGGAGCTTCTCCAAGTACGCGATCGGCGCGGACGCGATGAGTCCTTGCAACTTCTCGGTCCTGTTGACGTCGAAGACGACGAGCTCGTTCCCGTTATCGGGCAGGAGGGCGAGCAGCCCTTTGACGACGTCGACGCTCTTGACGGTTGCATCCACGAGCGAGTGGAAGACGGTGACGTGCGGCATCCCACCGAGCTTGCCGGCCTCTCCCTCGCGGGCGAAGGCGCGGCTCAGCTCGCGCGTGACGCGATAGATCTGCTTGCCCGCGTTCACGGGGAACGAGTTGTACTTGTAGGGATCGTATTCGGGCAGGACGTCGAGCCACGCCGACGATTCGAAGTAGGGGATCGACGAGAGCCCCGCGAGGACGTTCGTCATGAAGGCGAGGTCGTCGATCCCGATCGCGGGGGACATCAAGTAGAGCCGCGACGGCCGCGGGAGCGAAGGGTCGTCGAGCGAGCGCAGCGCGTAGAGCGTCACGAGCGCCGCGCCGGTGGAGTGGCCTCCGGCGAGGAACGGCTTCCCCGGGCCGGCGCGCGACTGGGTATAGCGGGCCGCGAGATCCACCGCGGCGTACCAGTCTTGCCACGAGATGTCCTTGAGCATCGACGGGGTCGTCCCGTGGCCGGGAAGTCTCAGCGCCACGACGTCGTAACCCTGCTCGTAGAACGTGTCGGCGATGGCGCGCATGCTGTACGGCGAGTCGGAGAGGCCGTGCACGAGGAGCACCGCGCCCACGGGGTGGTCCTGCTTGAGCTCGAACGAGCGGTTGTAGCGCGTGTCCCAGGCGCGCTGCGCCGCCGGACTCCCGGCGTGGTAACGGCCGAGCACGAACGGATCGGCGGCGGACGGGTCGTCCAGCAGGCGCTTGTGGAGCTCCGCGAAGAGGCGGTCCTCGAGGCGCAGGTAGTCCTCGAACGACTTCACGTCCGCTCGGCCCGCGTGGAATTCCTCCTCGAGGTCGAGCCGGTGCCATGGCGCTAGCGGAGGGTGTTTGGAGCGCGAGAGAAACGCGAATCCTAGGACGACGACCGCGAGCGCGAGGCCGGAGAGCAGGGTGAGGGCGGCGGCTGTCTTGAGGATCGGGCGAGCGATGCGAAACATCTTCGGGCGGACATCGTAACCGGACTCGGGCTCCAGGTGATCGGCTTGCCGCGGAATCGGAGCAGGCCTAATCTGGCCGTCGCGTTCTCGGGAGGCTGGCGATGCGCGTCCTTCTACGCCTGATGGCGTCCCTGGTCCTACTTTTGGCCGTGATCCCGCCGGCTCGAGCCGTGTCCCCGACCACCGGGTGGCTCGGGCTCCGGTTGGCGGAGCAGACCGGATCGTCAGCCGACGGGTCGGGGGTCCTCGTCCAGGGGATCGTCGAGGGGAGTCCCGCCGACGAATCGCACTTCAGGGCGAAGGACACCATCCTCGCGGTCGACGGCACGAGCGTCGCCAGCCCCGGGGAGCTCATGGCGCGCATCCGGGGGCTCGAGCCCGGGAGCTTCGTCACGTTCTCGGTGAGACGGGGAACCGACGACTTCGAGGTCCGGTCGGTCCTGGGGACACGTCCCGAGCACGTCCGGCTGGTCCGGGGTTGGCTCGGCGTCGAGGCGATCGAGCTGCCGGCCTCCTTGCGCGAGCACTTCGGCGCTCCTCAGGACGCCGGCATCCTCGTCTCGGCGGTCGCGGAGCAGAGCCCGGCCTACGATGCCGGAATCCGCGTCGGCGACGTCGTCTACGAGGCCGACGGCCAGCCCGTGGGCTCCCTCCAGGAGCTCTCCAAGATTGCGAGCGAGGCGGGGATCGACAACGTCATGGACGTCGTCCTCGCTCGCGACGGCGCCCGCATCGTGGTCGGCCCCAAGATCCAGCGCGCACCGACCGACTAGAGACCCCGCTGAGACCCCGCCCGGGTGGTTCCTGCTCCATTTGCGCTTGCGATTACCGTTAAACATCAATATAACGGAAACGTGGCGACGCGACGGAAGCCGGGGCGGAAGCCGATGCCGAAAGGCCACGTCCGTTCCTCCCTCCTCGGGGTGCGGCTGACCGAGCGTGAGTACGCCGCGATCCGGAAGGCGGCGAGACCGCGCGATGCCGCGACGTGGGCGCGGGATCTCTTGCTCGCCGCGGTCGGCTGGAAACACCCACGCTGATGCTGGCCGCGTTGCTGCTCCTTGCGGCAGGAGCGCCGAGCTCTCCTCCATGGCTCGAGGGTGCGCGTCGGGAGGTCGCGGCGGTCGCCGACGTCCGCCGCGCCGAGAGGTTCGCGAAGGCCGGCGACGGGACGCCGACGCATCCGTGGACCGGCTGGGAGGCGGCGTTCGCGTCGGTCCCGGCGTCGGGCGCGCGCGTCCTGTTCGGGCCGGGGACCTACACGCAGACCGCCCAGGTCCGGGTGCCGACCGGATTGAACGGCTGGCTGGCGGTCGTGGGCGGTCCGCGCGTGACGATCAAGCTCACCGCGGGGGCGCCGCGGTTCCTCGATCCCGATCTGACCGCGGATCATCAAGTGGTGCGCCACGTCTGGATCGAAGGGTTCACGATCGACGCGGGCCATCTCGGCGGAAAGGACCACGTCATCTTCGGGAACTACGTCGACGGCGGCGGCATCGGCGGATGGCGGCGCGTCGACTGGGACGCGATCGTCATCAAGGACGTGCGCGCATTCGATCTCCTCGTCGATCCCACGATGTCGAGCCACAGGGGCGGCGTCGCGATCCTGTCGTCGCAGGCGATGCCGGGGGAGGCGGTCGCCGATACGATCACCCGCATCTACCTCGAAGGCGTCCGCATCGAGGGCGGCAACTGGGGGATCCTCGTCGACGGCGGCATCCGGACCCCAGACGGCTCGCCGAACGTCGACATCGACGACGTGTGGCTCGTCCGGTGCTGGCATTCTCTCCTCGAGCGGCAGCCGCGCTTCTTCTCGTCGAACTTCCAGGTCGGCGAGGGGGCGCGCGTCGGGCACGTCTACGTCATCGACTGCTACGGGCAATACGCGGCGGACACGGGCCTCGAGCTGAACGCGACCGCGTCGGCGTACGTCTCGGGGACCACGATCGAGGACGCCGCGATCGCAAATTTCTACTACGTCGACTACAACACGCCGAGGTCGGAACCGCTGGTGGTCTACGAGCGCTGCGTCTCGCGGATCACCGGCGGCGTGCACGCGCCTTATGGATTCGGCTGGATGATCAAGGATGCGCACCGTTCCACGCTCGGCGGCGGACGCTTCAGGATCGTCGATAGCCGCTTCGAGCGGAGCGGGACCGCGCAGGCGACGGAAACCGGAGCGGGCGTCACGGCGGAGGGGCGACTCTCCGAGCTGTCGATCGCGCGCTCCGGGTTCAGGCTCGCCGGTGTCGACGTCGGCGCCGGCCCGGCGTCGCAGCGCGTCCTCGAGCTCGACTTCCAGAACGACGTCACCTTCGCGCTTCACGACGTCACGGTCGAAGCCCGTGGCGTTCGAAGCGCGCCGGCCGGCGGCCTGAGCGCGATCACGACGCAGTCGTCGGCCGCGGGCAAGACGCTCACGCTCGATTGGGACGACGTCCACGTGTCGGTCGAGGTCGCGGGACCACCGGTCGACTACACGATCTTCACGAGCACGATCTACGCGACGGCGGCGAGCGCCGTCCGCGGAACGATCCGGGGCTACCGGATCGATCGTGTGGACGGCGACCGCCATGCCCGCGGGATCAACGTCGATCTTGCGCACCAGACGGTCGCGGGGAGCCTCGCGATCAGCGGAGTCGATGCCCGCGCCCTTCCGGCGGATGGAACTCCGGTGCAGCTCAACAACGTCTCGGACCCTTCTCAGGCCCGCAAGGTCTCGCTCCGCCGCATCCGGAAGCCTACGGCCCCGATCGGAGCGGCACCTTGATCCAGCTCCCGTCGTGCCACGTCACGTGCAGGGGCGACTTCGCGTCCGCAATCGACTCGTCGCTCACGTCCTTGCCGGTCCCGCAGTTGACCTGCGCGAACGAGTTCTTGTTCACGGTCAGGAGGAGGACGAGGCGGCTTCCCCGCGCGAGCCTGCGGCTCACGATCGGGGTGCGCGTGAACGGAAGTGCTGTGGCCTGGCCGGGGGTCAGGAGGCGGCGCTTCGTCATCTCCCGTGTGTAGCTGGCCCGGCCGACGTAGTAGGAGAGGTTGAAGAACTTGCCGTCCGGCGTCGCCTCGTAGAGCGCCCACGTGAAATCGAAATCGCGCTTGTCGATCGTGGCGGTGATCTCGCCCTGGATCATGCCGTCGATCGAGACCGGCTCGTCGAACGGGTCGCTGACGAACGTCAGATAGGACGGGTCGTCGATGCGGTCGGCGTAGGCCGCGATCGGGTAGAGGTTGTTCTCGGTCGAGCGGTCGGCGAGATCGACGGTTTGATCGACGGCGCCCGCGGAGAACGACCTCGCGGACGTGAGGCGGTAACGGCCGTCCTTGCGCTCGCTCGAGGTGTACAGGGTGAGCGGGCGGCTCGCCATCGCCGCGATCGAAGGCGCATGGCGCCAGACGTTCGCCCCCATGACCTCGTAGTTGATCTTGTCCTGGATCAACGCGGGCATCGGGCCGCCGCGGAAGACGTGATCGAACCATTGGTAGACGAGCGCGACGCCGTCGACGTCGGCGACCGGGTCGATCGTATAACCGTTGACGACCGCATCCTTTCGCGCGGCGACCGAGCCGGTGTGGCTGTAGGGGCCGACGACGAGGTAGTGGTTCGCCCTGGGATCGTGCTTCACGTGCTCGACGAGGTAGTTCACCGCGGCGGAGTTCGCCGGATCGAAGTAACCGGTGAGGGTGAGGACGGGAATCTTGATCCTGGCGAAGTCGCCGTCCCAGGGCTGCATCGCCTGCCAGTACCGGTCGAACGAGGGATGGCGCATCTGCTTCTGGAAGACCGGATTCGGCGTGCCGTCGATCGCGTCGATCTCGCGCAGCGGCCGGCCGCTCCGGTACCAGGTCCGCAGGAGCTTCGACCATCGGTCGTCGTCGTGGTAGGTCGCGTCGTCAAGGAGCTTGCTGTCCGTCACGTAGAACGGCCACGCGTAGTTCGCGGTCTGGATCACGTTGTTCTGCATCGGGAGGCCGTAGCCGGGGAAGCTGGCGCCGGCCGGCACGATCGTCTTCAGGGCGGGGTGGAGCTTCTTCGCCGCGGCCCACTGCGCGAAGCCGGAATAGCTGAGGCCGTGCATGCCGACGCGGCCGTCGCTCCAGGGCTGCTTCGCGATCCAATCGATGACCCCGTACGTGTCCTTCGCCTCGACCTCCCAGGGGACGATCGCATCCGGGCTCGTGCGCTTGCCGCGCGCGTCGGCGAGAACGCCGGCGTAGCCCCGGAGCGCCGCCTCCTTCGCGAATCGTAGGTTGAACGAGGGATCGGTGTAGATCGTGAACACGAGGATGCCCGTCAGGCGCGGCGGTCCCGATCGCTTCCTGACGACGGTCGCGGCGAGGTGAGCGCCCTCTCTCGTGGTGATGATCACGTCGTCGATGAGGTAGCGCTTGGCGTCATCGGCGGCGATGAGGGCCGCGAGGGTCGGTGCGAAGCTGTCGAGGGCCTCCATCGTCGTCCAGGTCTTCACGAGCTCCAGGGCGTCGTCCAGGGAGACGGCGGGTTGGACTCGGACCCGCTCGAGAGCGCGCGCGAGGGCCGGCTCGAACGCCGCGGCGCGCGCGCCGAGCGACCAGCCCGCCTCGAACGCCGCGCGATCGTCGAGCTTCGAGAACGTCTCGTCGAAGGCCCGGGCGAGGGCCCGGTCGTAGGGGACGTGCTCGCCGGCCTCGATCGCCTTCGCCTTCGCGAAGAGCGCCAGCCGCGGCGAGGCCGGTAACGGGTCGAACCTCACCGCGTCGGCGTAGCGGCCGGCGCCCAGCTCGAGCCGGAACCGCGTCTCGTCGTCGGCGGCCTGCGGCAGCGCCTGCACGGCGAGGTCGGCCACCGCGCGCGAGAACGCGGGGCGATCATCGGGCGCCACGTCGGGAAAATGGAGGGGCGAGGTCGCGACGACCCCAAAGAGGAGGAGCGCGGCGATGGTCACGAGGCGGGATTCTATGATCGTGAGGATCCGAAAAGCGTAAGCCGACCTACGAAGGCCGTTATCTCGCGCCGCCGCCCGGCCGCGAAACGCTCACCTTTCTGACGCCCGCTCCCGAGGACGGATCTTGCAAGCACCCCCGGCGACTGCGACCGATGAGGTCACGGAGGAGATGCCGTGAGCGAATCTGCCGTTCTGTCCGAACCGGTCATGGAGATGCAGGTGCCGGCACCGGCGCCTGCGATCGTCCCTGAGACGCCCCCCACGGTGCGGCGGGAGCGGCGCTTCGCCGCCAACCTCCGCTTCAACGGATTCCGCTATCTGACGCTGGCCTGCTGTCTTCTCTCGGTGTGGGGTCTCGTCGCAGCGGCGACGTGGCTCGGCACCGCGAAACCCGAATCGACGTTCCTCCTGGTCCTCGCCGGCGGCCTTCTCGCCGCCGCGGCCAAGACGGGGATCGACATCCTGAACTGGGCCGAGACGACGAGGCAGGCGACGCATCTCGAGCGCGTGCGCGCGATCGAGCGGCTCTTCGAGCGCGCCGGCACCGTGCGGGAGCAGGCGCTCCTCGATTGGCGCCGCATCCACACGAAGCTCGTCGACAACCTGTCGGGCCAACCTCAGGAGATCCGGCTGTTCCACGACCACGACGAGACCGACCGGCAGGCGGACAAGCTCGTGCGCAAGGCGCTCTCCGAGGAGCTGTGGATCCGCTCGGACGGTGTCGAGGCGGTGCGGCGCTTCAAGAAGTGGATCGCGGCGCTCGACTACGACGCGCTCGCGAGCGAGACCGAGTTCACCGAAGCCTTTGGCACGCTCATGGATCGCATGCGGCGCGATCTCGCGGTCGCGGCGCTCGGCATCACGCTCGGCTGAAGGGGGGCATCACCGTATGGGAGGACTTATGCGAAGCAAGGGAACGCTGATCCTGGTCGCGGCTCTGCTCGTGCTCGCGCTGCAAGCGTGCGCGGACACCACCGAACTGACGTCGGCGCCGCCGGCCGGGGGCTCGGCGCCGCTCAAAGCGAGCGCGATGCCGCCGCCGACGAGCACCACGGACGCTCGGTAGGGCGACACGTTCTCGTCGCATTGCAAATCGTGGCGCGCGAGCGGTAGGCTCGGCGCATTCGCTGGAGGGTCACCATGAGCGTGAAGCGCGCTCTCGCATTGGTCTCGTTCGCGCTGATCGGCGCGGCTCCCGCGTTCGCCCAGGGAACGCACTTCAAGCTCTACGGCGGCGCCGCCTACGTCGCGCCGCTCAGCGAGAGCGACGTCACCGTCGGCTCGGTCACCGACAGCGTCAAGGCGGAGAAGCAGGTCGGCTGGAACGTCGGCGCCGAAGTACGCCTCGGCAAGCTGATCGGCATCGAGCTCGACTACATCGACGCCACGCAGGACGTGAAGGTCGGCGGGGCGACGCTCGGCCACACGACGTTCTCACCGTTCACCGGCACGGTGAACTTCCACCTGCTCCACTCGTCGCTCGTCGATCTCTACCTCGGCCCGTCGTACTCCTACGTGAACTGGGGCAATCTCGAGCTGAACCAGCAGGGGCAAGCCTTCTTCGGCAGCTCCGGGCTCGGCACCGACAGCGAGAGCGCGTGGGGCGCCGCGGTTGGCCTCGACATCGGATTCGGCAAGCATTTCGCGATCACCGGCGGACTGCGCTACCTCGACGTGAAGCTGCAGGCGAGCTCCAGCAGCCAATCGGTTGCGGTGAATCCTCTCATCGGAAGGCTCGGCGTCGCGGTCCGGTTCTGATCTCGATCTCACACCTTCCCGACTGATTCTGTGGAGCACGCGCGGTGGCGGCACGCGCGCATGGGGCGTAGCCTTCTCGCACCCGAAAAGGGCAGGAGGAAAACCCCATGCGGATCAGAACCGCGGTGTGCGCCGTCGCTCTCGCCACGCTCGTGGCGGGGGGATGCGCCGATTCCGGCTCGATGACCGGCACCGGAAAGACGGGGCGGGTCCACTTGACGATGGGAGGCAGCACGACGCAGGCGATGACCGCCGCGTCGATGACGATGGGCGACGGCAGCGGCCGCACCATCACGGCGGCGACGATCACGGTCTCGGCGATCGAGGCACGCAACCTCGATGGGCAGCTCGTGCCGGTGACCGTCACGTTGCCGATGGACGTCGATCTCGTCGCGCTGATGAACGGCGGGACCACCAGCTTCCCCGACGGCGCTCTGCCGGTCGGGACCTACGACCAGATCGTCGTGGTGATTCGTGCGCTCCACGTCACGCTCTCGGACGGCACGGTCATCGACGTGACGCCTCCGGGTGGCGGCTGGACCTCCATCGTCCCGGCTGATCAGTTCGACGTCGTCGCCGGCCAGACCACGTCCGTGCAGCTCCACTTCCAGCCCACGGGCGCCTTCCAGTGGAACGACGGTCAGCTCGTGTTCAACCCCGGGTTCGACTGCAGCGTCGACCATCACCACGGGGATGACTAGCGGCGTCGGGCGGCGAGCCTCCGGCCGAGCGTGATCATCGCGCCCAGGCCGAGCAGGAGCGCACCGGCAAGGCCCGCCAGGGGAAGCTCGCTTCCGGTCTTGGGAAGCTTCTTCTCCGCCGGCGGCGGTGGAGGCGGCGGCTGCGCCTTCGCCGCCGCCGGCATCGCCTTCGCGGGCGGCGGAGGGGGCGGCGGGGCGTTCTCGGCGAGGACGGCAATGTCTTGCTGCGTCAGCGTCGCCGGCGGGAGCTTCGTCACGACGAGCGCCGAGATCTTGTCGCCCTTGCGCAAGCTGCTCGGCGGGACCGCCTTGCCGTCCTTGTAGATCACGAGATCGAGGTCGTTCATCTCGTCGCTCGTGAATTTGCGGTACTGCCCGGTGTCGGTGTTCTTGACGACGATGGCGTTGCCGATCGTGTGGACGACCTCGGCGTTGCGGAGCTCGGTCGTCGTCAGCTCGATCGGCGCGGTCGTCGTCCTGATGAGCGCCGTCAGCTTCATGCCGGGCTTCAGCTCGTGCACGCTGAGCTGCTTGCCGTCGAGATCGAACCGGAAGTCCTCGGGGATGTTGAACTCGCGGACACCCTGCGGGCCGCGGACGACGAGGTTGTTCCCCTGAACGGAGAGCACCTCGCCGCTACGGATGTCGTAGCTCGTCGTCTGCGCGGCGGCGAAGCCGGCGATGAGCAGAGCCGAGAGGATGAGCGGTGCGCGCATGGATCCCTCCTTCTCGCGGGATCATACGCTCCGAGGGTCAAGCGCGAAGCGCGAGCGACGCCGGCGCGGGAGAGGCATCGCGAACTGCCATAATGGAGTTATGGCGGTCATGCAGGAATGCCTGGCGGTCTGACCGCCCGGCGGCGTCTCCTGGTCGCGGTGCTCCTCGGCGCCGCCGTCGCGGCGACCTTCGCCGCCGCGATCGAGAACGGGTTCTCCGACGTCGACGATCCGCGCTACGTGACGGAGAACGCCCACGTCCGGGCGGGTCTGACGCCGGCCGGGATCGCGTGGGCATTCACCGCGACCGACGCCGCGAACTGGCATCCGCTGACCTGGATCTCGCACGAGGTCGACACGACGCTCTTCGGTCCGGGACCGGCGGGACCGCACGCCGTCAACGTGCTCCTGCACGCGCTCGCGACGGCGCTCCTCTTCATCGTGCTCGCCCACGCGACCGGTCGTGACGGTCTCGCCCTCGCCGCCGCGGCGCTTTTCGGCCTCCATCCGCTGCGTGTCGAATCGGTCTCGTGGATCGCCGAGCGGAAGGACGTTCTCTCGATGGCGTTCGCCACGGCGACGCTCCTCGCGTACGGCGCCTACGTGAAGGAGCCGGCTCGCCGGCGATTCGCGATCGTCGTCCTGCTCTTCGCGTGCGCCCTCCTCGCCAAGCCGATGATGGTCACGCTCCCGATCGTGCTCCTGCTCCTTGACACGTGGCCGTACCGGCGCCGCGCCCTCCGCGAGAAGGTGCCGCTCTTCGCCCTCGCGGCGCTGAGCGCGATCGTCACCCTCGTCGCGCAGAGCGGCGGCCGCGCGGTCGAATCGTGGGAGACCCTTCCCGCGGGGGTGCGCGTTGCCAACGCCTTCGTGAGCGTCGCCGTCTACCTACGCCAGATCATCTGGCCGTCGGGGCTCGCCTTCTTCTACCCGCACCCCGGATACGTCAGCCCCGACGAGCTGTCGACGCTTCGCGTCGCCGCCTCGCTCTCGGTCCTGGTCCTCGTCTCCGCAGCCGCGTGGATCGCGCGTCGTCGCGCGCCCTATGTCTTCGTCGGTTGGTCGTGGTTCCTGGTGACCCTCGTTCCGGTCATCGGTCTCGTCCAGGTGGGCGAGCAGGCGCACGCCGACCGTTACACCTACCTGCCGTCCATCGGCATCGCGATCGCGATCGTGTGGGGAATCGACGAGCTCGTCGCCTCACGTGCGACGCTCGCGATCGGGCTCGCGGCGTCGGCGGTCCTGGCGGTCCTCTCGGTGCGCCAGATCGCCGTTTGGCGCGATCCCGAGGGCGTCCACCGGCAATCGCTCGCGCATACCGAGCGGAACTACGTGGCGCACAACAATCTCGGTGTTCTCTTGGCTCGCGACGGACGCCTCGACGAGGCGGCCCAGCACTTCGAGGCCGCGCTCGCGATCCTGCCGGGCGAGCCGCGCGCCGAGGACAACCTCGGCACGCTGCTCATGAAGCGGGGGAGCGTCGCCGAGGCGATCCCTCATTTCTCGCGAGCGCTGGCCCGCTCCCGCGATCCGGAGATCTCGAACAACCTCGGGAACGCGCTCATCGCCGCGGGGCGCGTCGACGAAGGGATCGACCGCTTGAAAGACGCGATCGCCGCGCGTCCCGATTACGCCCTCGCACACTTCAACCTCGCGATGGCGTTGGCGCGGCGCGGACGGAGCGACGACGCGCTCGCCGAATTCGATCTCGCCGTCCGTTACGGTCCCGACCGTGCGGCGTCGTGGGCCAACCGCGGCCTCCTCCTCGCCGCGCGCGGACGGAAGGGGGAGGCCGCGTCCGATTTCCGGAAGGCCCTCGAGCTCGAGCCGGGCTGGGACGAAGTGCGCCGCGCGCTCGACACGGCGACCCGCTAGTTGCCCTTCTTCATGCCCGCCATCTTCTGGGCGAGCCCGGCGGCGAACTTCTCGTACTCGTCGCTCGTGACCGTGAAGGTACCGTACATGTAGTTCGAGCCCTCGTAGTTCCAGCTCTGTCCGGCGTCGTTGTAGGCGAGCATCGTGGTCAGGCCCTGGGAGTACTCCCGGTGGACCGGATCGGCGCCCGGCGGATTCGTGATCTTGGCCTCGCCGCCCATGCCGCCGTCGATGAGATGGCCCGAGAATTCGCCGTACTTCCCGAGCGTGATCTTGTGCTCCTTGCCGTTGATCGTACGCGTGATCGGAATGACCCGCGTCTCGAAGTTCTTGGAAGCATCGGGGACGAGGACCTGGCCCGCGATCGCCTTCAACCCCTCGCGCTGCTCGGGCGTCGCCTTCTCGTCGATGTACCAGGTGACGAAGTCCCAGCTTCCGAACGACTCCATCATCGCCTTGCCGTCGGGGCTCTTGCTCATCGCGCCGACGGCGAGCCCGTCGAGCTTGACCTTGCCGTAGGTCCCCTTCTCGATGAAGAGGATCTCGCCGCCGCCGCACGCCATGCGCGTCGGCTTCGATCCGAACCAGCAGGGGCATGCCGCCGAGCAGCTGCACGCCTCCTCGAGCTGCCCGGTGATCTTCCACGGCGTCTTCGGAGCATCCGCTCGAACGCCCATGACGATTCCGGCGGTGGCGCAGACGGACACGAGCGCGACCACGAGTGACTTACGCATGACGGCCTCCTTCGGGGCAGGAGTATCGGGCGCGGCCGCACACCCGGACACCCGCATGAGCATGCGGGTCAGGGGAAGAGGCGCCGGCAGAGCTCGGTCTGGCGCCGCCACGCGTCGCCCTCGCTCGTGGAGCGCGCGAGGCTCAGGAGCTGCGGCTCATCGCATCCGAGCCGGTACCGTCCGAATCGCGTCGCCGTGCTGAGCGCGGCGGCGGTGCGCTGAGCCGCGGGGTCGCCGGCGATCTCGGATTGCACGTAGAGAAGATGAGCGCGGCGCTCGGCCGCCGTCGCCGAGAGAAGCGACGCGCCGGCGCCGTCGAGCCACTCGAGCCCGCCGGTGGGCGGGGCCAGGAGTGTCGCGATCTCACGGTCGCCCATGTTGGGACCGTAGCGGTGGAAGAACTCCATCCAGGGCCGGTCGTCGGTGATCAGGTCCGCGCCCGCCGACCACGCGGCCACCCCGTCGCGGCCCTGGAGAAACGTACCGAGGAGCGCCGCCGGCGTCTCGAAGTAGGCGGCCTCGAGGCTCGCGCGCGTCCTCGGGTTTGCGTAGGCCGCGTCCAGGCGCGCGGCGTCGAGCCGGAGCGGACGGTCGGAGCCGAGCAGCACGGCGTCGCGGATCGACGGGAGCCAGAGCTGGACGTGCGGGAACGCGTCGAGGAACGTCCGCGCCAGGGCGCGCGCGGAGTCGAGGCTCTGCGCGTGGAGCGGCAGCCACTGCGCGACGACGCCGCCCGGGGCGAGGTGCGCGCGGCACTCGCGGTAGAAGTCGCGCGTGTAGAGGTGGACCGAGCCGGCGACGATCGGCGGCGGCGGCTCGACGGTGATGAGCCCGTACGCGACCCGCGAGAGCGCGAGCGCATGACGGCCGTCATCGTGCACGAGGCGCACGCGCGGGTCGCGGACGACCTCCGCGTTCTCGCGCGAGAAGGTCGGGAGCGCCGCGATCACCGACTCCGAGAGGTCGAGCGCGTCGATCGACGGAACCGTCGCGTGCGACGCCAGGGCGCCGAGCGTGATCCCGGTCCCGACGCAGATGACGAGGGCGGGAGAGCCGGCGGGAGCGAAGAGCGCGGGGAGGTGGCCTTCCGCCGCCATGTACCGCCAGACCGGCTTCACCGTCGCGGTCATCGCGATGCCGTTGACGATCTCGCTCTTCGCGTCCTCGTCGTGAAAGCCGTAGGCGCGCCGGATGACCGCGACGGTGTCGGTCGTCCCTTCCCGATAGAAGAGGAGATCGCCCGACGGCCCGCGCCCCGCGGTCGAGAAGGCACGCGTCACCGGCCCCACCGGAACGAACACCACCGCGGCGCAGGCCGCGATCGCGAGTGCTCCGGGGACCGCTCGCCGGAGGGCGAAAGCACCCGAGACCGCGCTCAGCGTCGCCAGGATCGCGAGCGCCCGCGACGCTCCGAGGAGCGGAAGGAGAACGAACGCCGCCGCGAGCGATCCCGCGAGCGCGCCCGCCGTGTTGGCCGCATAGACGGCACCGACCGCACGGCCCCGCCGCGCCGCGGGCCCGCCGAACGCCTGCACCGCGAGCGGGAGCGCCATCCCCGAGAGAATCGTCGCGGGAAGGACGATCGGCGCGCCCCTCAGGAACCCCGCCGCGAGCAGGGCGCCGAAGCCGCGCGCGTCGGGATCGACGGCGAGGAGGCTCGGCAGGACGAAGACGCTCGCCGCGACGGCGAGCCCGCCCGCGATCTGCACGACGCCGAGCGCCGCGAGCGGATCGCGAATCCGCCGCGACACCGCCACGAGCGCCAGCGACCCGAGGACGATCCCGGCGAGGAAGAGGGCGAGCATGAGGCTGAACGAGTACGAGTACGACCGCAGCGGCACGGCGAGCAGGCGCGTCCAGAGCACCTCGTAGCCGAGAGCGGCCGTGCCGCCGAGGGTCGCGCAGATGACCGCCGTCTTGGCTCCTGAACCAGGCGCGTCAGGGGCTTCGGGTCGCGGCGGTGACGGCACGGAACCTCGATCGAGCGCGAGAGCGGAGACACCGCAAGCCACGGCGAGCGCGATCGCGAAGCCCGCGGTGCGTACGATGCCGAGCGTCTCGAACAGGACGAACCCCGCCGCCGCGGCACCGAGCGCGGCGCCGAGCGTGTTGACCCCGTAGAGGATCGAGAGCGTGGGCAGGAGCTTTCGCTCCCTCACCGTCAGATGCCGGACCAGAGGCGGCAGCGTCCCGCCCATGAACGCCGCGGGGCAGGCGACGAGCACGATCGCGACGAGAGCCTCGACGAAGGGCGACCGCACGAGGAGCGCACCGCGCGCGAAGGTCAGGAGGCCCACCGTCAGGGCGGCGCTCCCCGCCGCCGACAGCTCGAGGATCCCGTAGAGGCGGAGCGGGCGCGACGTCCGGTCGGCGGCGGCGCCGAAGATCCTCGCGCCGAACGCGAGACCGCCGAGGAACGCGGCGAGCGTGAGCGAGGTCGCGGTCACGGCGTTCCCGGTGAGGAGTCCCAGGTCGCGCCGGAAGACCGTCTCGAGGACGAGCGACGCGAAGCCGGACGCGAAGAAGAGGAGGACGATCGCCATCGGCTGGATTCTAGACGGCCGCCGTTTGCTAGACTCCCCGCTCATGACCGCGCGGGCCGGAGCGAAGCGCATCCTCGTGACGAACGACGACGGCATCGAGGCCCCCGGCCTCGCCGCGCTCGCCGCCGCCGTCGCACCGCTGGGACACGTCATCGTCGTCGCACCCGACCGCGAGCGAAGCGGCGCGGGCCACGCGCTCACGCTCATGCGACCCCTGCGCATCCGGAAACGCGGCGACGACCGGCACGAGGTCGACGGCACGCCGACCGACTGCGTCCACCTCGGCGTCTTCCATCTCACCGGTGGGACGCCGCCGGATCTCATCGTCTCGGGGATCAACCGCGGCCTCAACATCGGCGACGACGTCACGTACTCGGGGACCGTCGCCGCGGCCCTCGAGGGGACGCTGCTCCACATTCCGTCGATCGCCTTCTCGGTGGAGCGGGACGACCGGCCGACCGACTTCGGCCTCGCCGCCTCGGTGGCAAGGCGCATCGCGGAGAGAGTCCTCGAGACCGGCCTTCCGCCGGGCGTGCTCCTCAACGTGAACGTCCCGCGCGAGCCGGTCGCCGGCATCCGGATCACGCGCCAGGGGACGAGGAGCTACCGCGCCGCGATCGTCGAGCGGCTCGACCCGTCCGGGCGTCCTTACTTCTGGATCGCGAGCCCCGACACGAAGCCGGCCGACGAGCCCGAAGGCGACCACGCGGCGATCCGGCAGCGCTTCGTCTCGATCACGCCGCTCCACGCGAACATGACCCACGAGCCGTCGCGCGCGCTCGTCGCGTCGTGGGGCGTCGCCCTCCCGTGAGCGCGGGGGACATCCGCCGTGCGCGCATGGTGCGCGAGCTCGAGGGCCGCGGCATCGAGAGCCGCCGCGTGCTCGAGGCGATGGGAAAGATCCCGCGCGAGGCGTTCGTCGAGGAAGCGCTCCGCGCCAAGGCGTACGAGGACTCGGCGCTCCCGATCGGCGAGCGACAGACGATCTCGCAGCCGTGGATCGTCGCGCGCATGTGCGAGCTCCTGGAGGCGGACGGCACCGGTCGCGTGCTCGAGATCGGCTCGGGATCGGGCTACCACGCCGCCGTCTTGAGCCGCCTCTTCGAGCAGGTCTACTCGGTCGAGCGTATCGCGGCGTTCTCGAAGCGGGCGCGAGAGACGATGCGGGCGGTCGGGATCGAGAACGTCCACTTCAAGATCTTCGACGGCAGCTACGGCTGGAGCGAGTTCGCGCCCTACCGGGCGGTCGTGGTCACCGCCGCCGCCCCTGAGGTTCCCGCGCCGCTTCTCGAGCAGCTCGACGCCGGCGGCCGCCTCGTCCTCCCCATGGGCGATCCGGAGGCGGAGGACCAAGTCCTGGTGAGGATGGTCAAGTCGGCGGCCGGAGTGGTGAAGGAGGAGCACGGCCCTTGCCGCTTCGTCCCGCTCGTCGGGAAGTACGGCTGGACCCCTTGAGGGCCGCCTGCTATTCTCCCGGGGTTTCGCTAGGGTCGGGGCGTAGCGCAGCCTGGTAGCGCACCTGGTTCGGGACCAGGGGGTCCCGCGTTCAAATCGCGGCGCCCCGACCAATTTCATCGCATGAAACAACCGACGGCTTCTCCCATGTCCGGCTCCGAGCTGAAGAAGATCATTCGCGAAGTCGCCGACTATCCGAAGCCCGGGATCACCTTTTACGATCTGACGACGCTCTTCAAGGACGGCGCGGCGCTCCGCTCCGTCATCGACCGGCTCGCGGCTCGGTTCCGCGACGATCGAATCGAGCTCATCGCGGGGATCGAGGCGCGCGGCTTCATGCTCGCCTCGGCGCTCGCCTACGAGCTCGGTCTCGGCCTCGTGCCGGTCCGGAAGCCGGGCAAGCTGCCGTGGCGCGTGGCGGGCGAGGACTACTCGCTGGAGTACGGCGAAGGCCGGCTCGAGCTCCACGAGGACGCGATCGAGAAGGGGCAGCGGGTCCTCATCATCGACGACGTCCTCGCGACCGGCGGGACCGCGGCGGCCTCGGGCCGTCTCATCGAGAGGCTCGGGGGCGAGGTCGCGGGGTTCGGGTTCCTCGTCGAGCTCGCGTTCCTCAAGGGCCGCGAGCGCCTGAGGTCCGACAACATCTTCAGCTTGATCAGCTACCCCTAGAGCTAGCCCCTGATCCCCGAAACTGATAACTTGCCCGGTTCTTCCGGCAGGGCCTGTAGCTCAGTACGGATAGAGCAGGAGTTTCCTAAACTCAAGGTCGCAGGTTCAAGTCCTGCCAGGCCCACCAGGGCAACGTAGAGGAAGGTTCATGGCCACGACGACGAAGCTCACCAAGAAGGACATGCAGCAGGACGAGTTCATCGAGACCGTCTTCGATCTCGGGGAATGGCTCGAGGCGAACTGGAGGAGGGTCGCGATCGTGAGCGGCGCCATCGTCGTCGTCGTGCTCATCGGTCTCGGATGGATGAGCCTGAGCCAGAGGAGCTCGGGGGCCGCGAACGACCTCCTCGCCAAGGGGATGGCGGCGTTCCAGCCGGAGGCCGCCGGCGGCGGGAAAGCGCCCGCGCCGAACTACGCCGATGCGCTGACGAACTTCCAGCAAGCGGCCGACAAGGCGGGATCGGGCGCGCTCGGCCAGGTGGCGCGGCTCTACCAGGGACGGACGCTCATCGCGATGGGGCGCGCCGCGGAAGCCGTGACCCTGCTCACGCCTCTGGCCTCGTCGGGCAATGCGCGCCTCGCGGCGCAGGCCAAGGTGTCACTCGCCGAGGCGGCGGTCGCGAGCGGCGATCTCGAGCGCGCCGCCACGACCCTCCAGGATGTCATCGCGTCGTCAGCGTCGTCGTACCCGCCGGATGCGGCGACGATGCGCCTCGCGTCCATTCGCGAGAGCCAGGGGAAGCCCGCCGAGGCGCGGCGCCTCTACGACGAGGTCGCGACGAAGTACCCGCAGAGCGGATTCATCGCCGAGGCGAAGCAGCGCTCGACCGACATCGCCTCGGGCAAGTAACGATCAGAAGCGGCGGCCGGGGATGTTCCCGGCCGTGTCCTCCGCGACGACCCGGTAGTAGAGGATCGGGCTCGCCGCGGCCTCGGTATCGCAATCGTCGAATCGGAGCCCCGGCGTCCGGCCGGCCTCGAACGGGCGGATCGGCTGCATCGCGCCCTTCGCCGCGTAGCGGTACACGTGGTACTGGGCGATCTGCTCCGGCCGTCCGTCGCGATCGAGGGTGACCGGATGCCATTCGACGCGGACGCACGCCGTCCCCGGCTGGCGCGCGAGCGTCACCCCCTCGACGTCCGCGGGAGGGATGTCGTCGATCCGAAGGCGAAACGTCTCGGTGCCGTCCTTCCACGAGAGCCCGTCCCACGAGGCGACGCGCCACGCGTAGTCGCCGCCGCCGAGCGGCTGCTTCGGGAAGTAGACCTCGACGACCGATTGATCGGGAAGCACCGTCATCGCCCAACCGCCCGGATCGGCCTTCTGATCGAACGTGTAGGCGGTCGATTTGAAGCCGTCGGCGGACAGCTCGATGCGGAACCGGAGCTTCTCGACGTCGGCGCCGGGGGCGCTCACGACGAAACGGGGCTTCTTCCCGGTCGAGGCGCCGTTCGCCGGCTCGACGGGTGAGACGCGCTCGGGCTGCTCCTGCGCCAGCGCCGGCCCGAAGGCGACGGCGACGAGGAGCGCCGCGACGAGCCGCATCACGACCCGATCCTCAGAAGGGGATGTCGTCCTCGACGAAGCCGCCCTGCGGCTCGCCCGGTTCCTCGCCGCCCGCGGGGCCGACGGCCGCGGGGGCCCGGTCGTCCGCGCGCCCCAGGAGCTGGAGCCGCTGGGCGCGGACCTCGGTCGTGTAGCGCTTGTTCCCATCGCGATCGACCCACTCCCGGGTCTGGAGCGAGCCCTCGACGTAGACCGGACGGCCTTTGCGGAGGTATTCGCCGGCGACTTCCGCCTGCTTCCCCCACACGACGATGCGGTGCCACTCGGTCCGTTCCTTCTTCTCGCCGGAGGGATCGCTCCACCGGTCGGTGGTCGCCATCGTGAAGTTGGCGACCGGAGTTCCGCCCTGGGTGAACCGGACTTCAGGGTCGCGACCGAGGTTGCCGATCAGGATGACCTTGTTGACGCTCGCCATGACGTGCTCCCGGATCGAGGAGGTGGGGACCGGCGCGACGGAGATTACCATAGCGACCGCCGGAACGCATTAGAATGCGCCCCCGCGCCATGAGCGAACGCCAAAGCCTCCTCCGCAGCGCGGGATCGATCAGCATCGCCACCGCGATGAGCCGTGTGCTCGGTCTCGCGCGCGATCAGGTGCAGTCGTACTACTTCGGCGCCGGCTTCGCGACCGATGCGTTCCTCGCGGCGTTCCGGATCCCGAATCTCCTCCGCGATCTCTTCGCGGAGGGCGCGCTCTCCTCCGCGTTCGTGCCGACGTTCACCGCGACGAAGGAGCACGAGGGTCCCGAGGCGGCATGGCGCCTCGCCAACCGGCTCTTCACGATGCTCTTCGTCATCCTCGGCGCGGTGACGGTCGTGATCGCGCTCGCGGCGCCGTTCATCATGAGCGTCTACGGCGCCGGCTTCGCGCCCGACAAGCTCGCGCTCGCCGTGTCGATGACCCGCATCCTGTCCCCGTTCCTCCTCGCCGTCGCGGGCGCGGCCGCGGCGATGGGGATTCTCAACACGTACGGGCGCTTCTTCGTGCCGGCGCTGGCGCCGGCGTCGCTCAACGTCGCGGCGATCCTCGCCGTCGTCACGCTGAGCCCGCTCCTCGTGCGCTCGGGGATCCATCCCGGACTGTCGCTCGCGATCGGCGCGATGATCGGCGGCCTCCTCCAGTTCGCGGTCCAGGTCCCGGCGCTGCGCTCGCTCGGGTTCCACTTCCGGTGGGACTGGGCGCCGCGCGACCGCGGCCTCGCGCGCATCGCGCAGCTCATGCTCCCCGCGACCCTCGGGCAGGCGGCGACCCAGATCAACTTCCTCGTCGACACCTGGCTCGCCTCGCGGTACGGCGACGGGCCGATCACGTGGCTCTCGCTCGCGTTCCGACTCATCCAGCTCCCGATCGGGCTCTTCGGCGTCGCGCTCGGCATGGCGAACCTCGCGCGCGTGTCGCGCGACGCGGCGCGCGGGGACAAGGAGGCGCTCCGGGCGAACCTCGCCGGTGCCCTCCGAGCGGCGGCGCTCTTGGCACTTCCTGCGACGGCGGGGCTCATCGCGCTCCGCGAGCCGATCATCCGCGTCCTCTTCCAGCACGGGAAGTTCAGCCAGGCTTCGACCGCGGCGACGGCGTCCGCGCTCCTTTGCTACACGATCGGCCTCTACGCGTATGCGGTCACCAAGATCCAGGTGCCGACCTTTTACGCGCTCGGCGACACGCGGGTGCCGGTGCTCTCGTCGACCGCCGCGGTGATCGCGAAGCTCATCGCGAACGCCACGTTTGTCTTCGCGCTCCCGGCGCTCGGCGTCAATCCGTTCCTCGGGCTCGCGCTCTCGACGTCGATCGCGGCCTGGACGAACTTCGGCCTTCTCGCGGCGGGGCTCAAGCGGCGTGCGGGCTCGATCCGCGGCCACGGCGTCGTGCGAACGACCCTCGCCATGGCGCTCCTCTCGGCGGCGACCGGCCTGACGAGCGGCCTCGCGCACGCGCTCGCCGTGCGGGTGCTTCCGTCGCCGTCTCTCGGCACGGCGTGCTTGCGCCTCGTCTTCGCGGTCGCGTGCGGCGTCACCGTCACGATCGGCGGCGCCCTCGCCCTTCGCATTCCCGAGGCGCGCTCGCTCGCGGCGCGCCTGATGGCGCGGCGCGGGAAGCGTGCTTAGAATCCGGCGGCATCGTCTTCGGTGGGGACACGCATGATCGACGTGCAGGGTCTCGTGAAGCGCTACGGCGACCACGCGGCGCTCGACGGCGTGACGTTCGCCGTGGCCGCCGGCGAGATCGTCGGATTCCTCGGGCCCAACGGCGCCGGGAAGACGACGACCCTCCGCATCCTGTCGACGTACCTGAGCCCGGACGGCGGTACCGCGCGCGTCGCGGGGCACGACGTCGCCTCGGCGCCGATGGAGGTGCGCCGCCGACTCGGCTACCTGCCGGAGCATCCGCCCGTCGACCTCGACCAGACGGTGCGCGAGTACCTCGACTTCTGCGCGGCGCTCCGGAACGTGCCGAGGCGGAAGCGCCGCGCGGCCGGGGACGGCGTCATCGCACGCTGCGGACTCTCGCCCGTCGCCGGCCGGCTGATCGGCAACCTCTCGAAAGGGTTCCGCCAGCGCGTGGGGCTCGCCCAGGCGCTCGTGCACGGCCCCGAGGTCGTCATCCTCGACGAGCCGACGGTGGGCCTCGACCCGCACCAGATCCGCGAGATCCGCGAGCTGATCCGCTCGCTCGCCGGCGACCACACCGTGCTCCTGAGCAGCCACATCCTCCCGGAGGTCGCGATGACCTGCTCGCGCGCCGTCGTCGTCCATCGCGGGCGCGTCGCCGCGGACGTCTCCCTCGACGCGGGTGCGGCGGGCGGTGGGCTCGAGGAGACGTTCCTGCGGGTCACGTCGGCGGATGCCGCTCTGGGGGAGGCGTCATGAGCCGCGTCCTCGCCCTCGTCTCGCGCGAGATCCGCTCGCAGATCTATCAGCCGGTCGCGTGGATCGTGTGGACCTTGTTCCTGCTCCTGGCGGGCTGGTTCTTCTTCAGCCTCGTCTACCAGTTCATCGTCGTCGTCGACAACGCGTCGGCGTACGCCGAGATGATGCAGAACAAGGAGATGCTCGACCGGCTGAACTTGAACGAGCTCGTGGTGAACGGCCTCTTCGGCAACATCCTCCTGCTGTTCGTCTTCTTCGTCCCGGTCCTCACGATGCGCGCGTTCGCGGAGGAGAGGAAGCAGGGGACCGACGAGCTCCTCCTCACCGCTCCCGTGAGCGCGGGCGAGGTCGTGCTCGGGAAGTACCTCGGCCTGCTCGCGATCTCGGGCGCCCTCGTCCTCGGCGCGGTCTTCTACGTCGGCGTGCTGCTCCACTACGGCGACCCGGAGAAGGGGCCGATCGCGACCGGTGTGCTCGGCCTCACCCTCGCGGCGGCCGCGATGACGGCACTCGGCTTCGCGGTCTCGACGCTGACGAAGAGCCAGGTCGTCGCGGCGGTCGGCTCGTTCGTCCTCTTCCTCCTCCTCTTCGTCGTCGACTGGCCCGCCGAGTCGACCGAAGGAGTCGTACGCACCACGCTCAAGGCGCTGTCGCTGCCCGGGCACTTCCAGGGGTTCGCCAAGGGCGCCGTCTCGAGCGTCGACGTCGCGTACTTCGTGTCGCTCGCGGCGCTCGGCCTCTTCGTCGCGCGGACGACGATCGCGAGCCAGCGCTGGAGGACGCCGTGAGGGACGCGCTCCGGGTCGGCGCCTACGCGGGCACCGTCCTCCTCCTCTTCGGCATCCTGTCGTTCGGACTCACCGGCAACTTCGACCTTTGGACGGCGGTGCACGTCACGGGCGGGGGATTGCTCCTCCTCATCGGCCTCGCCGGCAACCTCGCCGGCGTGCGGCGGACCGTGGCGGCACGCGGCACGCGCGAGCGGGCGTTCGCCGCCACCGGGACGCTCGTCTTCGCGGCGCTCGTCGTCGCGTTGAACGTGCTCGCGGCGCGCTTCCCGAAGACCTGGGACGTCACCGAGAACAAGGTCTACACGCTGAGCCCGCGGACGCTCTCGGTCCTCGCCTCACTCAAACGGCCGGTCGAGCTGGTCGCGTTCTTCCCGCAGGGCGACCGCGGCCGCGAGCCGATCGCCGAGCTGGCCGCCCGTTACACCGGCAAGAGCGACAAGGTGACGTTCAAGTTCGTCGATCCCGAGAAGGATCCGCAGCTCGCCGACCAGCTCGGGGTGACGAAGCAAGGGACGCTCGCCGCCAGGAGCGGCGACGACAAGGCGCAGGCCGCCGCCGACAACGGCGCCGTCGACGAAGGCGAGCTGACGAACCTCCTCCTCAAGGTCGCGCGGCCGGGCGGCGTCAAGCTCTACGCGGTCACCGGGCACGGCGAGCCCGACGTCGCCGACGTCGAGACGCCGACGGGCTGGGGACGGCTCGCGGTCGCCCTGAAGGAGGACAACGTCGAGATCCGCCCGCTCCTCCTCGCCACGGCTCCCTCGGTGCCGGACGACGCGGCGGCGGTCCTCCTCGCGTCGCCGGCGAAGCCGCTCCTCCCGCACGAGATCGACGCGCTCCGCAGCTGGCTGGCCAAGGGCGGCCGCCTGCTCGCGATGATCGACCCCGGCCAGACGCCGGGGCTGGACGCGCTCTTCGCCGACTACCGCCTGGCGCTCGACGACGACATGATCGTCGACAAGGAGGAGATCGCCTTCCTCGGCGCGCGCCTCGGCCTCGATCCGATCGTCGAGGACTTCCCTCCGCATCCCATCA
Organism: Candidatus Polarisedimenticolaceae bacterium; assembly: GCA_036275915.1. NCBI lineage: Bacteria > Pseudomonadati > Acidobacteriota > Candidatus Polarisedimenticolia > Candidatus Polarisedimenticolales > Candidatus Polarisedimenticolaceae > Candidatus Polarisedimenticolaceae bacterium. The sequence continues at coordinate 281,431 of DASUCV010000018.1, forward strand.
CGAAGGGGTTCAAGCAGCGCATCCTCCTCTCCCAGGCGCGCTCGATCACGATCGAGGTCGAGGGCGGCCTCCCCGGTGTCGTGGCGCAACCGCTCGCGCGGACGCACGACACGGCATGGGGTGAGACCGGCTGGCGCGCCATGATGGAGACCGGCCGGGTCGCGAAGGACGCCGCGGACAAGGACGGGCCTCTCGTCGTCGCGGCGACCGCGACGGCCGAGGTCGCCGGCGACCCGGACGCTCCCGCGGACACGGCGAAGAAGCAGGCGCGGCTCGTCCTCGTCGGCGATGCCGACTGGGTCGCGAACGGCAACCTCGGGAACTTCTTCAACCGCGAGATGCTCGTCAACGTCCTCCACTGGCTCACCGGGAGCGAGGACCTGATCGTCGGGCCGCCGAAGGCCCTGCGGGCCTCACGGCTCGACATGACGGTCGCCGACCAGCGGAACCTCTTCCGCTTCGGCGTGCTCCTCCTCCCCGAAGTCCTCCTCATCGGCGGCCTCGTCGCGTGGCTCCGCCGGAAAGCGCTGTGAGCCTCCGCGGGCTCCTCGTCCTCATCGTCGCTCTCGCCGTCGTGGTCGGCGTTCTCGTCTGGGCCGGAAAGAAGCCTCCCGCCGAGCCGCCGCCCGCCGAGAAGGCGCCGCTCGTCGCCAAGTTCACCGAGGCCGACGTCACCGCGCTCACCGCGTCGTGCGGCACGCACGCATGGACGCTGACTCGGACACCGGCGGGCTGGCGCACCGGCGCGCGCGAGGCGGACCCCCGCCGCGTGCGCGACGTCATCGTCGCCGTCCAGGACGCGCACGTCTCGAAGATCGTCGAGGACGGCGCGTTCGACCGGAAGGCCTACGCGCTCGAGCCGGGGTGCGCGCTCGACGTCGCGCTGACCGGCAGGGGCAAGCGCTCGGTGCGGCTCGGACGGACCTCGCCGGTCGGCGCCGAGCGATACACGCTCCTCGGCGATGGCCGACTCGCGCTCACCGACGGCTCGCTCTACGGCATGATCGACCGCGACGAGGGTGCCCTCGAAGAGCGCCGCCTCTTCCCGGTCGAATCTCCGGCAGTGAGCCGGATCACGGCCCTGGGACCGCAAGGACGGATCGCGGTCGAGTCCGGCGACGCGGGGTGGAAGGTCGTCGCGCCGTTCGCCGATCGAGGCTCCGAGGCCGCGTGCAGCCGGCTCGCCGCCGCGCTGACCACACTCGCCGTCGACGAGGGATCGACCGGTACGAAGCCTCCGATCGGGCCGCGGATCGTGTTCGAGCTTGCGGCGACCGGCGCCGCACCGAAACGCGCCGACGTCGCGGCCGAGGCCAAGGACGGGAAGCGCGCGGCGTGGCGCGAGGACGGAAGCCTCGCGGGGACGGTCGCCGACGCGACGGTCAAGGAGATCGACCTCCTCCCGGACGCTTACCGCGAGAAGCGGATCGCGCTCTTCTCGGCCCCCGACGTCCGCTCCGTCCGCCTCGATCGCGGTCCCCTGCACCTCGAGGCGACGCATGCGGAAGGCGCCGCCGCGTGGAAGTCCGACTTCGACGTCGATTCCGCGCGCGTCGACGCGCTCGTCGAGAACCTCAGGGGACTCACCGCCTCGGGGTTCGTGGCCGGTGCGGCGCCGCCGTCGCCCGCGACCGGGACGATCGTCGTGCGCGACGAGAAGGCGGATCTGGCACGGCTCACGTGGGGGTCGCTCGCACCGGAGCCCGGAGCGCCCGGCGAGTCGGTCTGGGTCGAATCCGCCGATCGGCCCGGCGTCGTCTTCCGTGTGCCGGCGACGGCGCTCGGCCCGATCCCGACGAAGGCCTCCGACTGGGCGGCCGCTCCGAAGGGGAAATGAAGGTACTCCTCCAGCGCGTCGCGCGCGCCGGGGTCCGCGTCGACGGCGTGACCGTCGGCGCGATCGGGCGCGGCCTCCTCGTGTTCCTCGGGGTCGAGGCGGGCGACACCGCGGACGACGCGGCGTGGTACGCGGACAAGACCGCGGAGCTCCGGATCTTCGCCGACGACGACGGCAAGATGAACCGGAGCGTGGAAGAAGCCGGCGGAGCGATCCTCGTCGTGTCGCAGTTCACCCTCGCCGCGAGCACGCGACGCGGGAGGCGGCCGTCGTTCGAGACGGCGGCGGTCCCCGAGGAAGCGGAGGCGCGCTACCTCGACTACGTCGGCGCGCTGGGGCGCCGCGGTATCGAGACGGCGACCGGCCGTTTCCGGGCGATGATGGAGGTCGAGCTCGTCAATGACGGGCCGGTCACGATCCTCCTCGATCCGCGGGGCGACGCGCGGTGAGCGCCCTCGACGCGACCCTCGCGCTCTGGCTCGACTATCTCGCGGCGGAGCGCGGCCTCGCGGGGAACACGCTCGCCGCCTACCGCCGCGATCTCGAATCGCTACGGCGCGCGGCCGGCGTCAGCCTCGATGCGGTCGGCACCGCCGAGCTCGAGACGGCGCTCCGCCGCCTCCGCTCCGAGGGGAAGTCGCCGCGCTCGGTCGCGCGCTGGCTCGTGGCGGTCAAGGGGTTCTTCGCGTGGCGCACCGCGGAGGGGATCGCCGAAGAAGACCCGGCGGCGCGCCTCGAGACGCCCCGGCTCTGGAAGACGCTGCCCAAGGTTCTGGACGGTCTCGACGTCGAGCGGTTGATGAGCGCGCCCGATCGCGGCGACCCGCGCGGGCTGCGCGACGCGGCGATGCTCGAGGTGCTCTACGCGACGGGCCTCCGGGTCTCGGAGCTCGTGGGCTTGCGCCTGCGCGACCTCCACCTCGACGCCGGCTATCTCCGGTGCCTCGGCAAGGGCAGCAAGGAGCGGGTCGTGCCGCTGGGCGGCGAGGCGAACGCCGCGCTCCAGGCCTACCTCGCGGAGGCGCGCCCCGCGCTCCTCGCCGGGCGGCGGTCGGAGACCGTCTTCGTCGGGCGCCGGGGGACCGCCCTCACGCGACAGGGGTTCTGGAAGCTCCTGAAAGCGCACGCGCGGCGCGCGGGAATCCAGGCCGCGCTGTCGCCGCACGTCGTCCGGCACTCGTTCGCGACGCATCTCCTGGAGAACGGCGCCGACCTGCGCGCGGTGCAGCTCCTGCTCGGGCACGCAGACATCTCGACGACGCAGATCTACACGCACGTGAACCGCGAGCGCTTGAAGAAGCTCTACCGCGAGTTCCATCCGCGCGCTTGACACGCGTTCCCGCCAAAGGCTATCTCTTGTCCATGGACGAGGACCATTTCGAGGACCCGATCCTCGAGCTCGAGCGCCGCGTCGAGGCGCTGTCGGGCATCGGCGATGACGTCGCGAACCGTCGCAAGCGCGACCAGCTCGAGATCGAGCTGCAGAGCTTGCGGGGCCGGATCTTCGCGGGGCTCTCGCCGTGGCAGAAGACCCTCGTCGCGCGCCACGCCAAGCGGCCGTACACACTCGACTACGTCCGCCACCTCGTGGAGGGGTTCGTCGAGATCCACGGCGACCGCCGCTATTCCGACGATGCGGCGATCGTCACTGGTTTCGGGACGTTCGGCGGACGTCCCGTGCTCGTCGTCGGACATCAGAAGGGACGCGACACCAAGGAGAAGATCTTCCGGAACTTCGGCATGCCGCGCCCCGAGGGGTACCGGAAGGCGCTCCGCGCGATGGAGCTGGCGGAGAAGTTCCGGCGCCCGATTCTCTGTTTCATCGACACCCCCGGGGCCTACCCCGGCATCGGCGCCGAGGAGCGCGGCCAGGCCGAGGCGATCGCGAAGAACCTCCTCGTCATGGCCCGGCTCACCGTCCCGATCCTCGTCACGGTGGCGGGAGAGGGGGGGAGCGGTGGCGCGCTCGCGATCGGCGTCGGCGACCGCGTCAACATGCTCGAGTTCGCCGTCTACTCGGTGATCTCCCCCGAGGGCTGCGCCGCGATCCTCTGGCGCGACGCGACCAAGTCGCGCGATGCGGCCCGCGCCATGAAGATGACCGCGCCCGACCTCCTGGCGCTCGACATCATCGACGAGATCGTTCCTGAGGTCGTCGGGGGCGCGCACGTCGATCCGGCGCGCCAGGCGGCGATCCTGGGCGACGTGCTCGAGCGGCAGCTCCTCGATCTCGAGCGGCAGGCGCCCGACGCGCTCATCGCGGCGCGCTACGACCGCTTCCGCCGCATGGGCCGCGCGGTCATTCCGGACGGCGTGCCTTCGATTCCTCCCACCATCGGTCCATGAGCGCGGGCCCGGCGTCGGCGAGCGCCACGCCGGCCCGCCGCGCCGCGCCCTCGACGTAGGCGAAGCGCGCGCGGAACTTCGCGTTCGCGCGGGAGAGCGCCTCGTCGGCGTCGAGGCCCTGCTTGCGCGCGACCATCGCCGCGGTGAAGAGGAGGTCGCCGAGCTCCTCACGGACCGAAGCGGGATCGCCGGCGCCGACCGCGGCGGCGAGCTCGTCCGATTCCTCGCGAAGCTTCTCGAGCACGCCGTCCGTCCGCTCCCAATCGAATCCCACGCGGGCGGCCTTGGCGCCGAGCCGCTGCGCCTTGACGAGCGCGGGCAGCGCCTGCGGGATCCCGTCGAGGAGCGAAGCGGCGGACTCGCCGCCGCCTTTCTCCTCCTTCTTGATCTCCTCCCAGCGCTTCAGGACCGCCGCCGAGTCCGCCGCCTGCTCGTCTCCGAACACGTGGGGGTGGCGGCGGACCATCTTCGCCGAGATCCCCTCGACGACGTCCGCCGCCGAGAAGGCGCCCGCCTCCCGCGCGAGGCGGGAGAGGAAGACGACCTGGAGGAGGAGGTCGCCGAGCTCCTCGCAGAGGCCCGGCAGGTCGTCGCGGTCGAGCGCCTCGACCGCCTCGTAGCACTCCTCGATGAGGAAGCCGCGCAGCGTCGCGAACGTCTGCTCGCGGTCCCACGGACATCCGCCCGGATCCCGGAGGCGGTCCATGATCGCGACCAGATCGTCGAAGTTTCGGGGTGAAGCCATCGGTAGGCACTTCCTTGACTTGGTAGGAGCGGGAACTGATGTTGCCCCCGCGGCCGGGACCGTGGTGGCCCCGGCGGCGACGTGTCGTCCTCGCTCGGGTCGAAGAGCGAATGGTACCATCGCGTTTTCCTCGAGAAACGCCGCGCGCCAAAGGTCGCGGCGGGAGGACGCGATGGCCGAAGGAGACGTTCTAGAGGAGAAGGAACGGGACAAGGGGAAGCCCGGCATCAAGGTCACGGACCGGCGCCATTTCACCTCCGAAGGCGAGAGGCGCGCCGACGTCGAGGAGGAGCCCGAGCACGGGGCTCCGCCCGCCGCCGCAAGGTCCGAGCCGGAGGCCCGCCGGCCCGCGGAGGAGGCACGCTTCGAGCGCAGGTCGGTGGAAGAGCCCGAGGGCGTCGACTTCACCATGCTGATCAACGCGATGGCGCAGCCCGCGTTGCTCTACCTCGGTGAGATCCCGCACCCGGCCACAGGCCAGCCGACGCTCGACCTCGAGGGCGCGCGGATCCAGATCGACATGCTCGATCTCCTCCGCGTGAAGACCCGCGGCAACCTCACCCCCCAGGAGGAGGGACTCCTGGAGAGCGTCCTGTACCAGCTCCGCATGCGCTACGTCGCGCGAACGCAGTCGGCGGGCTAGCTCGCGGGACCGGCCTCGGCCCCGCCGGCAGCGGAAAGGGGCAGGGGCGTCGTGAGGATCGGACTTCGGCTTCTCGGAGCGGCGCTCATCGTCGCCGTCGCGTCCGGGAGCGGTTCTGCGGCCGAAGTCGAGACCGGCGTCATCCGTCTCAACGACCACACCCCGGCGCCTGATCCCGAGCCCGCCGCGACCCTGGCCGGCCCGCTCGTCGACGCGCGCCGCGGCTTCGACGTGCAGGCGTTCGACGGAAGGTTCGAAGGCCTCTGGTTCCAGAGGAAGGCGTATCAAACCGACGGCCGCGAAGAGGAGGCCGCCAAGCAATCGGAGAAGCTCCGCGAGTTCGTCTCGGACGAGGGTGTGCGCCGGATGGAGACGCCGGCCGGCGCCCTCCTCCTCGAGGCGCGCGGTTGGATGCGCGAGGGGAATTACACGCGCGCGCTGGCGACCCTCTCGCTCGCGGAGTCGCTCGATCCCGACCGGCCGCAGATCCAGCTCGCGCGCGCTCGCGCGCTCTCGGGCTCCGGCGCCGGGGTCATGCCGGCCGCCGCCGAGGCGGTCAAGGCGGCGCGCGGGACGATCCGGCTCGCCGTCCGCGACCTCACCGCCGTCCACGAGTCGGCGCTCGTCCTCGTCGGGGCGCTCCTCGCCGCTATCGCGCTGATGTCCCTCTTCATGATCCTGCGCTACCAGGTCGCGATCCGGCACGACGTCGAGGAGTGGCTCGTGAGGAGCGACCGCGAGAGCCTCGCCAAGGCCGGCGGCTTGCTGGTGGTCCTCCTCCCGTTCGTCGTCTGGATCGGCGCCGGCTGGGCGACGGTGTGGTGGCTCGTCCTCTCGTTCCGCTACATGCGCCGCGCGGAGCGCGCGCTCGCCGCCGTCCTGCTCGCCCTCGCCGCGCTCGCTTACCCGGCGTACCGGTTCGCCGTGGGTCTCTACGGCCTCGCCGCCGACCCGACGATCCGGACGACGATCGCCGCCGCGAACGGCGGCTACGACCCCGACCGCATCGTGAAGCTGCGCGAGCTCGTCGACGCGCATCCGGACGACCCGATGTACCGGTTCCTCCTCGCCGGCCTCTACAAGAACGGCCGCTATTTCGAGGAGGCGTTCGAAGGCTACAAGCGGGTCCTCCAGGACTCGCCGTCGACCTACCAGGCCCGGATCAACCTCGGGAACATCTACTTCCTCATCGGCCAGTACGGCGAGGCGACCAGCAACTACCGCCAGGCGCTCGAGACGCGTCCGGACTCGGCGCTCGCGTACTACGACATGTACGTGGCGCAGTCGGACTCGTTCAAGCTCAAGGAAGCGGCGGAGTCGCTCGCAAAGGCGCGCGAGATCGATGCGGAGACGACGACGCGCTTGCTCACGCAGGGGAGCCAGGACGCGGGCTCCCCGAAGGTCGTCGACGCCGCGATCGACTTCGACTCGATCTGGCGGGCCACGGTCGAAGGCCGCCACCTTCGCGAATGGCTCGACGCCGGCCCCGAGGGGCCGCGCTGGCGCACCCTCGCGAGCACGCTGCTGAACCCGCTGAGCCTCGTGGCACTCCTCGGCCTCGTCCTCGCCGTCGCCTCGCTCGCCGTCTTCCGCGGCGCCCCCGCGTCGCGGTGCACGCGCTGCGGGCACCCCTTCTGCGCGCACTGCAAGGCGGCCCGCGAGGGTCACGAGTACTGCAATCAGTGCGTCCACCTCTTCGTGCTCGGCGACGGGCTCGCCCCCGAGACGAAGAGCATGAAGCTCTACGAGGTCGAGCGGCACGAGCGGTGGGGCCGCCGCGTGCGCCGTATCGGCTCGGCGGTCCTGCCCGGGGCTGGCGATCTCCTCGCCGGCCGCGCGTGGGTCGGGTTCACGCTCCTGGCACTCTGGATCTTGGCGCTCGTCGCCGGCTACCCGTCGTGCTTGGCCCCCGCGGAGGCCGCGCTCGGGATGACCGTGAGGATCGCCGATCTCCGGCCCGTGGCGCTCCCCGACGTCTACGGCTTGAACGCTGCGACCCTCCTCGCGATCCCGCTCGCGGCGCTCGTGTGGCTCACCGCGAACGTCGCCCGCCGTCGCATGAACGAGCGCTGACATGGCCCTCGAAGGAACGATCAAGGACTTCGGCCTCGCCGACATCCTCCAGATGATCGGCATCCAGCGGAAGACCGGGCAGCTCACCCTCGAAGGTGCGGAGGAGACGGTCGTCGTCAAGTTCCTCGAGGGCGCGGTCGTCGGCGCCGACACGCGCCAACGCAATCTCGAGGACCTCCTCGGCTCGGTTCTCGTACGCACCGGACGCATCACCGAGGTGCAGCTCCAGGAGGCGCTCCGGATCCAGAGGCGCACGCTCCAGCGGCTCGGGTACGTCCTCGTCAAACAGGGATTCATCTTCGAGGAGGACCTGCGCGAGGCGCTCCGGATCCAGGTCACGCAGATCGTCTACCGGCTCTTCCGGTGGCGCGACGGGCGGTACCAGTTCACCCCGTCCGATCACATGGAGTACGACACCGAGCATTTCCAGCCGATCTCCGCCGAGACGATCCTCATGGAAGGCGCGCGGATGATCGACGAATGGCCGATCATCGAGAAGAAGATCAAGTCGCCGAAGATGGTCTTCCGCAAGACGGCGGCGGGAGCGGCGCTCGATGTGCCGGTGGCGTCACTCCTCGACGCGGACCTCGATTCCGCCCTCCCCGAGAGGGACGACGCCGCTCGCCTCTCGCCCGAAGAGCGGGACGTCCTCCGCATGGTGGACGGCTCGTCGACCGTCCAGGATCTCGTCGACACCTCGCCGCTCGGCGAGTTCGACGTGCATCGCCTCCTCTACGAGCTCGTCACGAAGAGCCTCATCGAGGAGGTCAAGGTCTCGCCGGTGGCCGCCGCCGCGTCCGACGAGAGCCGTCGCGGGGTCATCGTGTCGGTCGCGCTCCAAGGACTCGTCCTCGCCCTGGCACTCGGCGGACTCTTGACGCTCCGCACGAATCCGCTCACCCCGTGGCGCCTCGTGGAGCGCGGCGAGGAGACGGCGCTCCTGCAGACCTATGCGAGCCGGAACCGCCTCGAGCGGCTCGTCCAGGGGCTCCAGATCTACTACCTCGAGCACGGTGGGATGCCCGCGACCCTCGAGCGGCTCGCCGTCGAGGGGTTCGTGGCGACATCCGACCTGAGGGACCCCTGGGGACGGCGCTACACGTTCCGGGTCGACGCCACCGGATTCGACCTCGCCGGGCGCGGCCCCGCCGGGGAGGAGCGCGACGACCTCGTCGTCCGGCACGCCTTCACCCCGTCCCAGCGCATGGTGCTCGAGGGCGGCGCCGCCGAGAAAGATCACCCCGCGGGCCCCTGAGATCCTTGACACGCTCCTGCCGGGGTCCTAACCCAGGCGGCGTCGGCCGGGGGGAACACCCCCCGAAGGCCACAGGAGCGTCTTCATGAGCAAGATCATCGGGATCGACCTCGGGACCACGAATTCGGTGGTCGCCATCATGGAGGGCGGCAAGCCCACCGTGATCACGAACGCGGAAGGAAGCCGGCTGACCCCCTCGGTCGTCGCGGTCACCGACAAGGGCGAGCGGCTCGTCGGCCAGGTCGCCAAGCGGCAGGCCATCACGAACCCCACGAACACCGTCTATTCCATCAAGCGGTTCATGGGGCGGAAATTCGCGGAGATCCAGGGCGAGATCAAGATGGTGCCCTACCACGTCGAGCCGGCTGACAACGGCGACGTGCGCGTCCGCATCCAGGACAAGACCTATTCGCCTCCGGAGGTCTCGGCGCTGGTCCTCCGGAAGCTCAAGGAGGCCGCCGAGGCCCACCTCGGCGAGAGCGTCTCGCGCGCGGTCATCACCGTGCCGGCGTACTTCAACGACGCTCAGCGCCAGGCCACCAAGGACGCGGGCCAGATCGCGGGCCTGACCGTCGAGCGGATCGTCAACGAGCCGACCGCGGCCGCGCTCGCGTACGGCCTCGAAAAGAAGAAGGACGAGACGATCGCCGTGTTCGATTTCGGCGGCGGCACGTTCGACATCTCGATCCTCGAGGTCGGGGACGGCGTCGTCGAGGTCAAGTCGACGAACGGCGACACGCACCTCGGCGGCGACGACATCGACCACGTCCTCATGGACTGGCTCGTCTCCGAGTTCAAGAAGGACCAGGGGATCGACCTCTCGAAGGACAAGATGGCGCTCCAGCGCCTGAAGGAAGCGGCGGAGAAGGCGAAGTGCGAGCTCTCCTCCGTGACCGAGACCGAGATCAACCTCCCGTTCATCACCGCGGACGCGAGCGGGCCGAAGCACCTCCAGCTCAAGCTCAACCGCGCACGGTTCGAGCAGCTCGTCGATCCGATCCTGAAGCGCACGCTCACGCCGTGCGAGCGGGCGATCGCGGACGCCGGGGTCAAGGCTTCCGACATCGACGAGGTCGTGCTCGTCGGTGGCTCGACGCGCATCCCGAAGATCCAGGAGATGGTCAAGAGCTTCTTCGGGCGCGAGCCCCACAAGGGGGTCAACCCGGACGAGGTCGTCGCCGTCGGCGCCGCCGTGCAAGCGGGCGTGCTCGCCGGGGACGTGAAGGACCTGCTCCTCCTCGACGTCACGCCTCTGACCCTCGGCATCGAGACCCTGGGCGGCGTCGCGACGAAGCTCATCGCGCGCAACGCGACGATCCCGACGCGCAAGGCCGAGGTCTTCTCGACCGCCGCGGACGGGCAGACCTCCGTCGAGATCCACGTCCTCCAGGGCGAGCGGGAGATGGCGCGGGACAACAAGACGCTCGGCCGGTTCCACCTGGACGGGATCGCGCCGGCGCCGCGAGGCGTTCCCCAGATCGAGGTCGCCTTCGACATCGACGCGAACGGCATCGTCCACGTGTCGGCGAAGGACCTCGGCACCGGCCGCGAGCAGAAGATCACGATCACCGCCTCCTCGGGCCTGAGCAAGGATGAGGTCGACAAGCTCGTGCGCGAGGCCGAGTCGCACGCTGCAGAGGACAAGAAGCAGCGGGGCGACGTCGAGGCGCGGAACCGCGCCGACCAGCTCGTCTACCAGACCGAGAAGGACCTCGCCGACAACGGCGCCAAGGTCCCCGAGTCCGACCAGGCGGCGCTCAAGGAGGCGATCGCGGCGGCGAAGAAGGCGCTCGAATCCGGTGACGGCGCCGGCATCCAGAGCGCGGCCGACGCGCTCGATCGCGCGCGCCTGCGCTTCGGCGAGGCGGTCTACCGGACGGCGAGCGCAGCACCTCCCGGCGGTCAGGACGCCGGGGCGAAGGCCCAGGACGGGAAGAGCGACGACGTCATCGATGCGGAAGTCGTCGACTCGGACCGCGGTAAGAACTGACCGCGTGCGCCCCGCCTGCTAGACTCACGTCACCGGTCCGTCCGGCGGAGGTCTGGCGTGGCGTCATCCGAGTGGGACCCTTTGAAGGACCTCGCGGGGATCCAGGAGCGGATGAACAAGCTCTTCGAGAGCGCTCTCGCCCGCACGAACTTCGACGCCGAGGGCGGGGCGGGGGCCTGGACGCCGGTCGCGGACGTGTACGAGAGTGCCGAGCGGCTCGTCTTCTGCCTCGAGCTGCCGGGGCTCACCCAGAAGGAGATCGACGTCCGCCTCGAGGATGACGAGATGGTCGTCCAGGGCGAGCGGGCCATGGGCCGCGGCGGCTCGGGGGAGCAGTTCCACCGGGTCGAGCGGTCCTACGGGAAGTTCGTCCGGCGCTTCCGCCTTCCGTCCCATGTCGATCGCGATTCCGTCATCGCATCCTACGTCGACGGCGTTCTCACGATCTCGCTCACGAAGACCGAAGACGCCGGACGGCGGCCGATTCGGGTCTCCATCCGCTGACGCTGGTATACTGCGCCCGCGACCCGGGGAGTCGATGGAAGACGAACGCCAAGAAACCCGCGGTGGCGGCTCCGAATCCCTCAAGAAGTATCTCAAGGAGATCTCGCGGCTGCCCAGGATCACCGCCGAGGAGGAGCGAGTCCTCGGCGCGAAGATCCACAAGGGTGACCAGAAGGCCCTCCGCAAGCTCGTCGAGGCGAACCTCAGGTTCGTCGTCTCGTACGCGAAGCGCTATCGCGGCTGCGGGATGTCGTTCCTCGATCTGATCAACGAGGGGAACATCGGGCTGATCGAAGCGGCCAAGCGCTACGACCCGGGAAAGAACGTCAAGTTCATCACCTACGCGGTGTGGTGGGTGCGCCAGGCGATCATTCACGCGCTCTCCGACCAGAGCGGTGCGTTCCGACTCCCGCAGAAGCAGGCGAACCTGCTCTACCGGATCGGCAAGGCGCAATCCGCCTTGAGGAGCCAGCTCCAGCGCGCGCCGACGGCCCAGGAGGTCGCGGAGCGAATCGAGGCGACCCTGGAAGAGGTCACCGCCCTTCTTCAGGTGGCCGACGACAACATTTCCCTCTCCGCCGTCATCGACGAGGAGCACGAGTTCCATCTCTCCGACAAGCTCGAGCAGGAGACGATCCCGGCGGCGGACTTCGTCTTCCTCCGCCAGTCCCTGAGGCGCCACATCACGCAGGCGCTCGGCGAGCTCGACGACAAGGAAGAGCGGGTGCTGCGCCTCCGGTTCGGGCTCGACGGCTCGGATCCCAAGACCTTGAAGGAAATCGGCGAGATGATGAACCTCTCGCGCGAGCGCATCCGCCAGATCGAAGCCCAAGCCTTGGACAAGCTGCACCGCTCCCAGAAGTGCCAGCAGCTCCGGGGCTACCTCAACTGACGTGAGCGAACGCTGCGCCGATTGCGGGGGAACGGGCTTCACCATCCGCACCGACGAAGCCGGGATCGCCACGGCGGCGAGGTGCGCGTGCGCCTACCGTGAGCGCGGGACCCAGCTCCTGCGCGCCGCGCGGATCCCGCGCCGTTACGAGCTGTGCAGCTTCGACAACTTCGACCTCGTCGCGGACGAGCTCAAGGCGCCGCTCGGCACCGCGAAGGACTGGTTCGAGAGCTGGCCCGACCGTATCGAGCATGGGTTGCTGTTCCAGGGGCCTCCCGGCACCGGCAAGACCCATCTCGCCGTCGCGATCCTCCGAGATCTCGCCGAGCGGAAGGGCGCCCACGTTCATTTCGCCGAGCAGCGCGAGCTGCTCAAAGACCTCCAGTCGACGTTCGACGCGTCGGGGCGATCGGAGGCCGAGGTCCTGGCGCCGGTACTGGAGGCCGAAGTCCTGCTTCTGGACGATCTCGGTGCCGGGAGAACGACGCCGTGGGCTCAGGACGTCATGCACGACGTGCTCGCCCACCGCTACAACCGGCGCCTCCCGACCCTCATGACGACGAACCGCCCGATGGGCGACGAGGACGGCGTGGGCGAGGGGCTCTCGCTCAAGGACCGGCTCGGGGACGCCCTGATGTCCCGCCTCTACGAGATGTGTCTCATCGTTCCGGTCGTCGCGAAGGATTTCCGGCGCGAGGTCCGCCACGCGCAGCATCGATTCTGATCGAAAGGAACCGGATGCCCGACACCTACCGCCAGGTCACCTACGACGTGAAGGAACGCGTCGCCCGGATCACCGTGAACCGTCCGGAGAAGCTGAACGCGCTCAACCGCGAGACGACGCTTGAGATCGCCGCCGCAGCGCGGACCGCGATCGACGATCCCGCCGCCGGGGTCATCGTCGTCGGAGGCGCGGGGGAGAAGGCGTTCGTGGCGGGGGCCGACATCGCGGAGATGGCGACCTTGACCCCGCGGCAGGCGGAGGAGTTCGCGCACGATCTGAACCGTAGCTTCGAGACCCTCGAGCGCTCGCCGAAGCCGGTGATCGCGGCGGTGAACGGCTTCGCCCTCGGCGGCGGGTGCGAGCTGGCGATGGCGTGCCACGTGCGGATCGCGTCCGAGACCGCGAAGTTCGGTCAGCCGGAGGTCGGCCTCGGACTGATCCCGGGCGCCGGCGGGACGCAGCGCCTCCCGCGCCTCGTCGGGCGCGGACGCGCACTCGACCTCATCTTGACCGGCGACATGATCGACGCCGCGGAGGCGTACCGGATCGGGCTCGTCACGAAGGTCGTCCCCCAGGCCGACCTCGCGGGCACCGTCGCGGCGTATGCCGCGAAGCTCTTGGCGAAGGGCCCGCTCGCGCTCACCCGCGCGCTCGAGGCGGTCATCTCGGGAGGGGAGACGGCGCTTCCCGAGGGCCTGCGCCTCGAGGCCTCGCTCTTCGGCCTCGGATTCGCGACCGAGGACATGCGCGAGGGCACCCGCGCGTTCGTGGAGAAGCGGAAGCCGCAGTTCTCCGGGCGGTAGACGGTGCAGCGCATTCGCCTCCTCCGCGTCCTCCTGCCGATCTTCCTCATCGCCTTCATCATCGTGATCGGTCTCACGCTGCGCACCCGGCCGACGCGCACCGGGCTCCCGGCGGACCTCGCGAAGGACACGCGCGCGCACGCGGAGGGGTTCACCTTCAGCGATCTCGTCGCCGGCAAGCGGCGCCTCATGGTCCAGGCGAAGGTCGGACGGGTCGACAACGCGGGCCGGTTCGACGTGGAGGAGGTTCAGCGCGTCGAGATCGAGCGGGAGAACCAACCGCCCCTCATCCTCACCGCGGCGCGGGGCGCCGGGGCCGGCCCTCAGGGCAAGAGGACCATGCGCCTCGAGGGCGGCGTCACCGTCCACGACGACGACACGGGGCTCGATCTCGCGATCCCGACGGTCGAGATCGACCAGGTCACCGGTGTCGTGCGCTCCGTCGGCGACGTGACGATCACCGGCGCAGTCTGGAAGGGAAACGCCTCGGCGCTCATCTACAGCCTCACCGGACAGCCGGCGGAGATCATCGGCGTCCATGTCGTGGGAGTGGACGGCGCCGAGCTGTCCGCCCATCGCGCCGTCGTCGAGCCGAAGTCGCAGACGCTGACGCTCGACGGCGACGTCGACGCGAAGCAGGGAGGGATGACGCTCAAGGCTCCGATCGTCGTCCTGGTCCGGGGACCGAAGGGAAAGATCGAGAGCGCGACGGCCTCGTCCCAGGTGAGCGGCTCGATGACGTCGTCGACGAGCGGCGCGGGGACGTTCTCCGCCCGGGAAGCGCGCGCGAACTGGGCGCCGGACGGGAAGGTGCGCGCGGTCTCGCTCTCCGGCGGCGCCCACGTCCAGCACATCCGGGGTGAGATCCTCGCCGACCGCATCGACGCGCAGGCTCAAGACGACGGAGGCTGGGCGCTCGACGCGACGGGGCAGGCGGTCGTGACCGGCCCGACGCAGAAGGGGACCGGCAAGCTGACCGCGTCCACGGTTCGCGCGCACCTCGGCGGCGACGGCGAGATCAAGGACGGCGTCGCCACGGGCGACGTCACCTTCGACGGCGACGGGACGTCGGGCGAGGCTGCGCAGGCGACATTCTCCGGGCTCGGGTCCGAGGGCGAGGTCACGCTCCGCGGCGCACCGGAGCGGCGCGCGCGTCTCGCCAACGCCCGGACGCGCGTCGTCGCCGACTCGATCGAGAGCGACCTTAAGGGCACCAAGATGACGGCGGAAGGACGCGTCGAGTCGACGCTCCTGCCGGCCGCCAGCTCGGACAGGAGCGGGCCCCAGACGCCGATGTTCGCCACCGACGAGGCGGTCCATTTCGTCTCGACGTCGCTCGAGAGCACGAGCTCCGGCGCGCGTCTCCTCTTCCGCGGCGATGTCCGCGGATGGCAGGGCGACCGAACGCTCTCCGCCGACGAGGTCGAGATGATCCAGGAAGGTCAGATCCTGAACGCCACCGGCTCGGTCGTCACGCGCATGCCCCGGGTCGCGGGGAAGGCGGCGGGCGAAGCGGACTTCATCCAGGTCGTCGCCGACAAGCTCCGTTACGGCGGCACCGCGCACGCGGCGGAGTACAACGGGTCGGTGCGCGCGAGGCAGGTCGAGGGCTGGCTCGAGGCGCCGCGTCTCGTCGTCGCCCTCCTCGAGGGCGGACACGGCGTGCACGACGTCCAGGCCTACGACGGTGTCCGCTTCGAGTACCGCTCCCTCGGGGGCGACAAGGGCGCCGGCAAGGGCACGCCGACCCAGGCGACGGGAGAAGGGGATCGCGCGGTCTACGAGGCCGGCGAGCAGCTCCTTCGCCTCTTCGGAGACAAAGGGCCCGCGACCGTGCGCAACACCGGGCCGAGCGGCGGGACGACCGTGGGACGGGTGTTACGCTACCACCTCGATACGGGTGCCTTGGAAGTCGAGTCCGGTGAGCGTGACCGAGCGACCATCAAGACCCCCAAGAGCTGAGGCGAGGATGGCGGAGCGATCGAGCGCGAGCGTCCAGGACGCGGCGCGCGGTCTCGTCGGGGAGTCGCTGGACAAGTCCTACCGCGGGCGCCGCGTCGTCCAGGACGTGTCGGTGCGCATCGCGCCCGGCGAGGTCGTCGGCCTTCTGGGCCCGAACGGCGCCGGCAAGACGACCTCCTTCTATCTCATCCTCGGTCTCGTGCCCGCCGACGCAGGGAAGGTCGTCCTGGACGGCCGGGACATCACGAAGTCGCCGATGTATCAGCGCGCGCGGGAGGGGATCGGCTACCTGCCGCAGGAAGCCTCGGTCTTCCGGCGCCTCTCGGTGGAAGAGAACGTGCTCGCGGTGCTCGAGCTCCAGGGGCTCGACGCGGAGACCGCGCACGAGCGCGCGAGGACCCTGCTCCAGGAGTTCGGCCTCGCCCATGTGGCGCGCACTCCCGGTTACGCGCTGTCCGGCGGAGAAAGGCGCCGCGTCGAGATCGCGCGCGCGCTCGCACTCGAGCCGCGCTACATGCTGCTCGACGAGCCGTTCGCCGGAATCGACCCGATCGCCGTCGGCGAGCTGCAACGAATCGTGACGGGGCTGAAGTCGCGGGGCCTGGGCGTGCTGATCACCGATCACAATGTCCGCGAAACTTTGCAGATCGTGGATCGGGCCTATATTATCAGCCAGGGCCGAATCTTCCGACACGGAACGCCACAGGAACTCGCAGGCGATGCCGATGTGCGGCGGGTCTACCTGGGTGAGAATTTCAGGCTGAACTGATCCGCGCGCGAGGCGATCTGCTCGATGGCCCTCGAACAAAAACTCAATCTCAGGATGAGCCAACGGCTCATCATGACGCCTTCGCTGCAGCAGGCGATCAAGCTCCTCCAGATGTCGAAGCTCGAGCTCGTCGAGGAGATCCAGCAGGAGCTCAACGAGAACCCGGTCCTCGAGGAAGCCGCGGACGAGGCGCCTCCACCGGAGGTCCGCGAGCCCGAGCCCGCCCCCGCCGAATCGTCCGAGGCGGCGCCGGGTGAGGAAGCGGCCGAGCCGCAGACGACGCCCGAGCCGGAGAGCAAGGACCTTTTCGACGACATCGACTACGAGTCGTACTTCCAGGATGTCGAGGGAAGCTACACGCCGCGCGCCGCGGTCGAGACGGGGGAGGAGCTGCCCTCGTTCGAGAACACGCTCGCCGAGCGGCCCGGCCTCGCGGAGCACCTGACCTGGCAGCTCGACATGAGCGCCACTCCCGGCAGCATGAAGGACATCGGCCGCGCGATCATCGGCAACCTCAACGAGGACGGCTACCTGCGCGCGAGCCTCGAAGAGATCCAGCAGATGGGCGCCTACGACGCCGACGAGGTGCGCCAGACGCTGGCGCTGGTCCAGGGGTTCGACCCGCCGGGGGTCGCCTCGCGCGACCTCGTGGAATGCCTCACGATCCAGCTCCGCCATCTCGGCGAGGAGGGCTCGGTCGCCGAGACGATCGTCCTCCACCACATGGACAAGCTCCAGACCCGGCGCTACAAGGAGCTCGCCGAGATCCTCGCGCTCCCGCTCGACGACGTGCTCGCCGAGATCGAGATCATCAAGGGCCTCGACCCGCGCCCCGGGCAGAAGTACAGCGTCGAGAGCAGCCGGTACGTCGTCCCCGACGTCTACGTCGTGAAGATCGACGACGAGTACAACGTCATGCTCAACGAAGAGGGGCTGCCGCGCCTCAGGATCAGCCCGGTCTACCGGCGCATGGTCGAGCGCGGGGGCGGCGCCGACACACCGGCCGAGGCGAAGGACTACGTCCGCAACAAGCTGCGCTCGGCGTTCCGGCTCATCAAGAGCCTTGAGGAGCGTCAGCGGACGATCTTCAAGGTCGCGACCTCGATCGTGAAGCACCAGCGCGAGTTCCTCGACTTCGGCATCGAGCGCATGCGCCCGCTCGTGCTCAAGGACGTCGCCGACGACATCGGCATGCATGAGAGCACGGTGAGCCGGGTCGTCAACAACAAGTACATGCACACCCACCGCGGCCTGTACGAGATGCGCTTCTTCTTCCACAGCGGGATCGCGTCGGTTCACGGCGGCGAGAACGTCTCGTCGCTCACCGTCAAGGAACGGATCCGGAAGATCATCGCGGGGGAGGCTCAGGGACGGCCGCTGTCCGACGCCGCGATCGTCAAGGTGTTGCTCGGCGAAGGCCTGCAGATCGCACGGCGGACGGTCGCGAAGTATCGTGAGGAGCTGAAGATTCCGTCATCGAGCTCGCGCAAGTCCGGGCTCTCCTGAGGAGGGGTCGACGATGCGTGTCCACATCACCGGCCGGCAGGTCGAGGTGACGCCGGCGCTCCGGAAGTTCGCGGAAAGCAAGCTCAAGAAGGTCGAGAAGCTCCTGGACGGCCCGGCGGAGGCGCATGTCGTGCTCGCCGTCGAGAAGCACCGCCACCTCGCCGAGATCCAGGTCAAGTCGCGCCACGTGCTCCTCGCCGGAGCGCACGAGACCGAAGACCTCTACGCGTCGATCGGAGACGTCGTCCTCAAGCTCGAGCGGCAGGCGCTCAAGCACAAGGAGAAGCTGACGTCGAAGAAGAAACGCGAGGCGCGGCGGAGCGCCCCCGAGGCCGCACCGGTCGCGCCGGCCGCGGCACCCGCGCGGAAAAAACGGCCCGCGCCCCGGGTCGCGAGGAGCGAGCGCTACCGCCTGAAGCCGCTGACCGCCGAGGACGCGGTCATGGAGCTCGAGGCCAACCGGTCCGACCTCCTCGTCTACCGTGACGCGAAGACCTACCGGGTCAACGTCGTCTACCGGA